>NZ_CAWQUW010000001.1:0-488535 GCF_963898195.1 Vibrio sp. L3-7
GTATCGCTCCTCTCGTTTTAGTCTTAAATGAAACCTCAACTTGCTTGGCTCTACGACTGATGCAGGTGTAATGCGGACAACTTAACGGTACATGGGCTAACCTAAATATCGAGTCGATAAATCCTTGAAGCGCTCTCAATGGCATAGAAAAAACTCGTTTCACCATGAGTGCTGTCGTGATAGCTAAATCACTGAACCGACGCGGCCTCCCGCGCTTATTCTGTTTACTTTGCGCCCACCCGCTTATTGCTTCTTCATCAATCCAAAAGGTCAGAGAGCCACGGTTAATGAGTGATTGGTTGTATTGCTTCCAGTTGGTTGTTTTGTAACGAGGCTTAGGCATAGGGCTACGAGAGAGAGTGGACGTAGCTGATCAGATCGTAGGTTCTTGATTTAGTTCCATTGAATTACGCAACAAAGCCTTGATGTACTTCAAATTATCCAAGTCGAAATACAAACAAACGATCTCGCCATCGCTGATGTTTGCTTTGTTGAATTCGTGGAAGAAGCCCCTTCGATTAAGCAGCGTAGTCATAATATCAAAATGACTATTCTTGTATAAAATCCGACTCTCTTCTTTTAATAGAATTTCAGAACGCAATAGAGTCGATATGTTTTCAATCAAGCTAACTTGGCTCTCGGTATACGCTGTTGGGCTTAAATCAAACACCAAGAGCACCGCAAACACTTCGCCATCGATATCTCTTACCGGGACGCCGCAAAACGACTTATAGGCATCCGCTCCAATCGCAGAAACGGAATCACCACCAGCATGCCCACTCAAATACACCGTGCGATTTTCGTTATGCACATACTCACAAAAGAGGCTAATTTTGCTCTTATGTTGGTTACACGATATGTTTGAGGAGCTCCAAACACTCTCAGAACCAGAGCAACTCAAATCAGAGATCATGATGATGCCCGCATTCGATGCGTCCATTATGTCTCGTATATTATCCAATATAGATACCCAAGTATCGACATCGATATTTCTTCGCATCCCTTCAGAAGAGATTTTATCAAAAAGCATTAATATTTCTTTAGTGTCAGACAGTTAAACTTAATTGAATATTCATTAGTATACGTTGTAACAAAAATTCCAAGACCGATAGATTAGGGCGGTTATTGCCAAGCAACGACCAAACCCTACATCCTAGTTTTCTAGTTCAGAAGCATCATTCGCAGAGGCCCAAATTTCTGAGCGTCGATTCTTGGCTCTACCCTCTGACGTTGCGTTGGACGCAATAGGTTTACTTTCACCAAATGAGCGAATAACAAGGCGATTTTTCTCTACACCATCCGCGATTAAACCATCCGATGTCGTCAGTGCTCTTTGAAGCCCCAATGCTTGGTTATAACCTGCTTCGCCGGTGCTGTCAGTGTGTCCATCCACCGTAATCGCACTGCCGTTAGTCTTGAGCTCGCCTGCAAGTTGGCTCAGTGCTTTGCTGCCCATCGGCGATAAGTTGTGTTGGTCAAAACCAAAATGAAGTCGTGCCAACAACCCTTGACGCTCTTGGTTACTGATCCAAGTCTTACATCCTGACTGGTTCATACCTAGATTGGATTGACCTGCTAACGCTTGTTTTAGCTCACGGCTGTCAGACGGCTGCTCAATTTGTAAAAAGCCCTGTCTGTGCTGTGCAATGCCAACGACATCATCAACCGTGACACTGTGCTGATACTCACTGAACGCAGTATCGCAATAAACACTGATGCCTTCTTCCGCATTGGCGATAAGGCTAAATTGCAATGTCGATATGACGATTGAACCGATCATTAACTTTTTCATATTTCCCTCTAGTACAACTTAGTTATTCCGCTTGTTTTTGAGCCTTTACGGATGAGTTCTTCTATCTTTTCAATCAATTCATCTAGGTTAGATACGTCGATGATGTCTTCATTTGGGTCGACAACGCAGTCTTGGAAACCACTTTGTTGAGATGCTCGAAAATCGATACCAATAACACCAATGTATAAGCCGGGTATCTCCTCTCTTGCTTTGTTACACATGCCTCTGTCGACTAACCCTTTGAGGATGCCGTTATTCGGACTCTCCTGCCCATCGCTTAAGATCAGCAGCATCTTAATTTTCTTGTTGTAGACTTGCTGCTCTTCTTGATCGGAACTGTTCGGGTCACCGTCATGAAGCACCTGAGAACCTCTCAAAATACCTTGAAAAGCCGCAGTGCCACCGTCTGCCCACATCGAATTAATCGGATTCAAGTCTGAGAGCTTGTTCGATAGGCGAATGTTCGAAAACTGCGATGAATTGGAAGAACCATGCGCGTTAAATAAATTTGTTCCACTCACACTATAAAAATCAGGCTGTAACCCCGACTTATCAGTAAACATCGTCGACACTGATGTCGATAAATCTACATAGTTGTATACGTCTGCAACCAAGTAGTTATCTTGATAAATCACATCCTTAATACGTTTGGCGTACTTTTGATTCTCCGATTTTGGATATGAGCAACGTGACTGCCGGTCAGCACATCTAATCACGTCATTTTGTGAATAGGTGCGCCAGTAATCCCAGTTAACATCGTTGTAGGAATAAGGTGATACGTTCGTTTTATAGTTATCTTTGTAGCTCAACTGGCTTGTCGCCCGAGCTTGACTTCCCGAAACGATCTCCCTCGTTCGAACGTTAAAAGGCACAAAACCAACTCGATTAAGCAGTTTGTCTCCGGTTGTATCTTCTCCGGGCTCATCACAAACGTATTTCCACTCGCCATCGACATAGTCCTGTTTAATCGATGTGCAAAGAATTTTGCTGGATATTGCGTCGATGGCTGTCTTTAGATCGTCGATTTTTATGTGTCGACTTGAACCCCACCTGTCGTTCATTGAACCGGAAAAGTCCGACACAAACACAATATCGATGTTGTTATCACCAAGGTAAACCGGGTACTTTCTCGCTAACGAACGTCCCGCTAAGTCTTGCTGCTGATCAAACGAAGGGATAAAGCTACTCGCAAACCAAGAGTCATGTGTCGTCTTGGCATTCACGGTGTATTGGATGTATTCAAGAACCCCAGCGCCCTCATCTTCCGCTTGGTGGAACCGGTCTGCTGATAAATTGGTTGATTTGATGTCCCGAACATAATTTTCGACATACTTGGTCGCGAGCCCACGAGCCTGATCCGGTAGGTCTTCAATGGTTACCGCTATCGCCGCAGCCTCTGCTGAATCTCTGAGTCGGCTGGTCTCTTGTACATAACGTGTGCCCTCAACCGCCCAAAAAGTCATGCCCATGATTGGAACAAGCAATAAGCCCATCCAAACCGCGGCAACCCCTTGCTGTCTTTGGAGACTGAGATGCTGGCGATTGATATGGCGATCGTGCTGCATTTTCATTTCCTTATCTCCCAGGCATGATTGAAGAAGAGCCAATCTGAACCGTGGTACTGGTGCCACTGTTGAAGAAGGGCTTGAACCAAGAACTTTGCTCCTCACAAAGACTGATTCTGTACAGTGGATACACAACGCCCTTTTCTACCGGCGCTAAATCTGCATGCTCGATAATCGAATCGGTTTGGCAATTTAAGCTTCTGTACTTGCTGGTTGAGAATTCAGCGACATTAACTTTATTGGTCAATGACTCTATCTTGATCGCTACATTATCGACTGGTGTATTGAGCATTCGACTTGCCACTTTAGTCATGTCTTCTAACTCTGAATTAGTTACAGGTAGGTTTTGTCCTGCCAATACATCGGCTTCAAAATAGCGAGTACGCTCTTTGATAACATTGACTAAGGCAAAGCTGGATCGATCAAGCTTGGCGCGCGCGAGTAATTGATAGCTCAAGTCTGCTCCAAACAAATAAACGCCCCATAAGGCCACAAGAATGAAAACTAACTCAATGGTATACGAACCTTGCTGGCGCCTTTTAGAAAGCACACGTTGCTTACGGAGCATCATCTTTCCACCCCTCGTGTTCTAAATTCAAAACCATGGTGCTTGAAATATCCCTGTCAGCAGCACCAGCCAGTTTAATGACTGGGGTATAACGGTAGGTAACGGTGATCTCGGCTAAATCGTAATTGAAGTTCAAGCCTTGATCAGAGTGCCCCCTGTTCGCGACGAAATCGTCATAGGTTTTGAAATACTGACCTGCGATAGAGAACCTTGAGCTATCAATTAAGAAGCTCCATAGATTGTCATCATCTTCGATTAACGATTTGAACTTAGTTTCGTACTGCTCGTTGACCCCTTTGCCTTCATATATTTTGGTATTCCTGATGGTTTCTCTCAGCGAATACTCGGTCATATTCACGACGTAGATTTGATAGCTCGATTCGAAGATCGCGAAGGTGGCGAAAAACAGAACAAGCGCACCCAGCACAAACTCAATCGCCGTCACGCCCTTCTGCCTATTAAGAAGCTTCATCATTAACTCCTAGTTGAGTTAATTCAGCGGCGATGCTCTGAATCTCTTCCGCTGAAAAGTCACCTTTGAGTAACTTTTTGGCTGAGTCGATTTGCTGAGTTTTCATTAGTGCGATAGCTAGGTTCGCTTTTACTATCTTATTCGCCGGGTCTTCTTTTAAAACCGGAGCTAACGTTTCGATCGCCTGTTGGTACTCGCCATTAGCCATTTGAATCATCGCAATGTTGTTCTTAACCACGACATCGTCATAACCGCGTAAACGTGCTCGATTGAGCTCTTGATACGCTTCGTTGAATCTTCCAACTTTGGTGTATGACACACCGAGTAAGACGTGAATTTGACCCGAGGTATTCCCCGCATCTACTGACTCCATATAAGCAGCAATGGCACTTTCAACGTCATTTTTTGCATCAAAAACTTGCCCTTCTAACTGGTACAAGTTGGGATTTTCAAACCCCTCTTTTTGCAAATGTTGGACATAGAAATCTGCCGACTCGATATCCCCTTTATGAAAATATGCCCACGCCAGTTTCTCTTTTACTTCTGGGTCCTCGGAGCCCTGCTCTAGCTCGGATTTGTAATAACTAATCAAGCCGTCATAGTTCTTCACTTTTTCCATGCTCGTGACGTCGGCAAGCTGCAAGTCTTGTGGTGACGGGGCCGATTGACAGCCCGCCAACACATTCATCGACAAAAAAATGAGACAAAAACGTTTTCCCATCATTCGACGTCTCCCTATATATTCAATGTCATTTGCATGATGCTCGGCGCGAGAATCAAGATAACGATCGGGAACATGATGAAGAGGATCAATGGGACACTCATCTTCGCAGAGAGCTTACCTACCTTTTCCTCGACCGTAAGAATTTGGACTTTTCGCATGTCTTCCGCGAGGTCACTTAACACACTCGCCACGGATGTGCCGTATTGCAGGTTTTGGATGATGGTCAGTACAAAACTTCGTACTGGTGGCGTCGGGATACGCTCACTCAGATCATTGAGCGCCTTTTCTAAACCGTGTATTTTCGCCGAGTCCGATGTGCGCTTAATTTGGTAACAGAGGTCTGAATCAAATTCAGCCAGCTCTTTCCCCAAATAAACCAGCGCCGCTTCAATCGTCATACCGGTTTGGACACATACCGACATCATGTCGAGCAAATACGGCAATTGAGCTGATGTTCGACTGATCAACATCTTGCGGCGCATTTGAAGCATTGTATCTGGGACGACAATGACGCCAACCAGCGAGAAAATAACCACGAGCAGTTTGTTGGTTGACGTCATATCCCCTAACAGCACCACCCCAGAAACCAACGCTAATACCAACACCTTGGCCGGAAAATAGAATTTGGCCCAATCCGTGTTGTAATATCCCGCCTCAATCATTTTTTGCTCGAGTTCATGGCGATGTTCTTTACCAAAACGAACAAAAAAGCGATTTACGCGCGAAGGCGCACGAGCCGAATTATCCCCGATATAGAGCGCAACCTTCTTATGTCGTTGCTCTTTACGAATAGAATCAACAATCAAAAACAGTAACGAAAAAAACAACACAATAAGGGAAGCCAATAACATCATGCGCGTACTCCTCTCACTAACAACCAAACAAGAAATAGACCGAACAGTTCACTACCAAGCACGTAAAACAATACAAGCCTTCCTTCTGGGTCGTAGAGAACAAACTCCACATTATCGGGATTAACGTAGTTGAGAATAAGCATAAAAATCAGAGGAATAGCCGCAACTATTTTGGCGGAAATTCGAGCCTCCGAAGTCATCGCCATTTTCTTTTTCTCTAGCGTTCGAGAGTCCACTAGCACTCTAATCAGCCGCGCTAACACACCTTTGAGTTGGCCGCCTCGCGCGATATTCGCTCTGATCGTCACGGTAAAAAACAGAAACTCCGGATAAGGATAGTTTTTGCACGAACGTTTAAGCACCACTTCAGGTGACTCACCCAACTTCAGTCGGTCGCCCATTAGCTTAAATTCGCGGCCGATCGGGTTGTGCATTACATCGCCTACATAGCTGATAGCTTGCATTAAGCTGTCACCAGCAGTTACCGCACTCATTAGAATATTCAACGCATCAGGGAACGTATTCTCAAATTCTGTACGTCTTCTTGTAACCAGGACTCGATAACCGCAAAGGGTAAACACCATAGATGAACCCAGAACAAGCCATATATTGGTGATTGATAGCAACTCAACAACGATGTACCAAGATGCGATGATGCTGCCCGTAATATAGAGCGCAATGTAAAGAGAAGAACGCGGGCCTAACACCATTAACGTGGGTGATACGGACTCTTTGAACTTTTGCCAGTTTTGCTTACGAACCAAAGACTTGACGTTAATAGCATTGAAGTTTTCAGCTTCTACTTCTTCAATATTGAAAAACTGATTAACCTTTTTTACCTTTGAATCTCGGATCAAAAGCAGCACAAACGCAAAGAGGATTAACGAAAGCCAAAGCATGCTAAGCCCCCTTAAACGATGCTTTCAGCTCTTCATAGAGCCCGAAGAATTGCGCTTTTTTCACAAGCTCAGATCGTTGCATAATGCCATCGGTGACGAATTCGCCTTTTACGGTTTCTCCGTAGTGGGCGTCGTCATAACGAAAACGATAAATCTCTTCCATCACGACGCTGTCGCCTTCTAGGCCGACGATTTCCGAGATGCTTGTGATCTTGCGAGACCCATCGCGCAACCTGTTGACCTGAACAATCATTTGAACGGCACTCACGATCGTTCTTCTAATCGCATCAAGAGGCTGATTTAAGTTCGCCATCATGACCATCGATTCAACACGGGCAATCGCATCGCGCGGCGTGTTGGCGTGCAACGTAGACATCGACCCATCGTGTCCGGTGTTCATGGCTTGCAGCATTTCGAACGCTTCAGAGCCACGACACTCACCAAGAATAATGCGGTCTGGACGCATACGAAGCGCGTTAATAACCAATTCACGCTGCGTTACCGCTCCGGTTTGCTCAACACTTGAGGTTCGCGTTTCGAGTCGAACCAAGTTGGGTTGTTGCAGACGCAGTTCAGCCGCATCTTCAATGGTGACAATACGTTCATCTTCAGCAATGTATTGAGATAGCGCGTTAAGTAAAGTGGTTTTGCCTGAACCGGTACCACCAGAAATCAACACATTGATACGGCAACGAGAAGCAATCATCAACACTCTCGCCATATCTGGAGACATCGACCCAAACCCAATTAAATCTTCAAAACCGATGTTCTGCTCTCTGAACTTACGAATAGAGATCGAAGTACCATCCAACGAAATGGGAGGAATTACGATGTTCACACGGCTGCCGTCTTCTAACCTGGCATCTACCGTCGGCGAAAGTTCATCGACACGCCTTCCGACACGTGACGCAATGCGCTTAGCGATGGCTAACAACTGTTCTTCATTCACAAACGAGACTTCGGACTTTTTCACCTTACCGTGTCGTTCAAAAAAGATGTTGTTGGGCCCGTTCACCATGATGTCGGAAATGGACTGATCTTCGACTAAGGGCTGTAAAGGCCCCAAGCCAAACAGTTCATCAATCAAGCTTTTCACCAAGCCTGACTTCATCATCGAAGTAATCGGTCTTTGGTAGCTATTCGCCAACAAATCAACCGCCGCTTGTATCTGCGATTCAAGGTCTCGACGGCTCATTTTCTGAACCGCTTCGGCATCTAGGGCTTCAAATATCTGGCCACGAAACGCTAGGTATAAGTCTTTGTTAGAACTCATTTAGCACGCACCTTTTTCAACCAAGAGTTCATGCCCTTCTGGTCCATAGGTTGACCATTAATCAGCTTCACCAACTGTTCCATAGAACGACTAATATGACGGTCATGCTTATGCCCGCGTTTTCCATCGATAATGATGTGCGCCAGCGCTTTGCAGTAGTCGACTTCGAGATCAACATTGGCGCCTAAATACTTAATGAGATCGGGCTTTTGTAAAACGTAAGCGTTTTCCGGACGATGGTAGTTCACCACCGTAATCACACGAGTACGCGACGATAACGAAAGCTGTAAGTTGGAGACTTTTTCAAACAGTCGCTTTGCACTTCTTACTGAAGACACTGATGCGTCTAAAACCAACACAACCACATCAAAGTTTTCTACCAAGAGTTGAGGTTCAACTTTGAAATCCACACCACCAGAAAAGTCTTCGATAATGAAATTGGTGTTGCGCGCTAACAACTCGCACAAGGTTTGGTTGTAGTTAAGAACATCGCTTTGGCTCATGTCTCCATCAATCGCCAACAGACGTAGATTCTTGCGAGCGTTGATGAGGTAACTCAACGCCCCTTCTTCATCCATTTCGTGCAATGGTGCCGTGAACTCGTCGATGGTTCTCGGCTTAAAATCTTTTAGGCCGAGCAAAACATCAATGTTGGTATCGGCATATTGATGATCGACGAGAATCGTGTCCGAGCCTTGCGTCGATAACAGTGAGCTCAACTCAGTTGTGATAAACGATGCGCCAACGCCGCCTTTTGAACCGACAATCGCCACGCGCTTCGCTTTGCGTTTTTGGCTCACACCAGAAAACGTCTTCAGATTCTTGCTAACGTGGTTTAAGAAGTCAGCAAACTCCTGCTTATTCACCGGCCAGAACACGTAGTAAAAACCCATGTCTTTAAGAGAACGAAGCGTAGAAATAGCATCCTCTTTACCAATCACAACTACCCCTTTGTGTGTGGGTAGTTTGCTGGCAAAGGCTTTAGCGTCTTCAACCACATTGGTCGATTCATTAAGCTCTAGAATCACAATGTGGCTACTTTGTTGTTCTGTCAGCTTGGTCAATCCAGCTTTGGCTTTAACGCATGCAGGATCATTCCACCCTTCAAATCGAAAGACTTCTTGAACGAGGTCTAGACACTCTTGAGATTGATAGAACAAAGTACATCCGGCAACCCCTGTCGTTCCGGTCTGAACTGGCTTGGCCTTTGTTGTTAATGCTTTAGTCAGGTCAAACATTATTGCTCTCCTACCAATCGAGACTTGTAAGCCACTTGCTTCAAGCGCATCGATTCAGCAAAGCAGTCTGGCTGCCTCAACCGAACGTGAATCTGTGCTGGTGCGCATTCTTGAGTATTCAAACGCGTTAAGGTCACCTGAATCTTTAAGTCGCTCGGTAACAACGGAGCGCTTCGATACGAGACTCTTTGTGGCGCGATGACATGTGACGGATATTGATCGAAGATCTTTTGCAACATCGCTTTGCTGCGGGTTGATTTGTAATCCACAACATAGGTAGCTTCTTTATCCATTGACTCAATATCTTGAATCAAAGCGTTGATCTGCTTGGTGGTTTCAGCGCGGTTTTTCATCGCAAACTCAAAGCTGTGATGCTCTTTGTACACCAAGGCTTCAGCACCATGACCAACAAAATATTGCTCAGAGGCGCAGCCTAAAAGTGACGTGGTAAATAACGCCATTAATAGTAATTTCTTCATTGGATAAACCCTCCTTGCGACAACAGACGAATCGTTGCATCGGAAGACGTTACCGACTTGCCATCCCACTTAATGTTTAGCCAGCGCGCCAATGTAGAAGTCTTCTTGATGTAAGGCAGTTGAATGTCTTTCGGTTTCATCGGTTCAACAAGATTCACGGTCGCAACGATGATCAGTTCAGTTCGTTTTCTTTCTGTGGTTGCCTTGCGGAAGGCGGCACCTAGAACGGGAATATCGCCAACAAAAGGGATTTTTTGCATTTTTTCCAAATCAGCACTGCTCATCAAGCCACCAAGGACGAAGCTGTCACCATCAGCTAACTCTACGGTGGTCATCGCACGTCGTGAAGCCAGTTGCGGAACTTTGATACCTGCCGTTTCTATATAACCTTCAACTTCGCTTACTTCTGGCGCTAATTGCATGCGGATTCTGTCTTGGCTAAGCACTTTCGCGGTGAGATCGAGCTTGATGCCGAACTCTTTGAAGGAAATGTTCACATTGTTACTGGTAGTAACGATAACTGGCACTTCGCCGCCCACAAGGAAACTTGCAGACTCACCGGACAACACGGTTAAGTTAGGTTCAGCCAGAACTTCAGCAATCTGGTCGTTACCTAATGCCGTGATTAACGTACTCAGGTTTGCTGCATCGAATTGGTCGAAAACAAATTCGCCGACGCTTGAACCGACTGAACTCCAATCAACACCAACGGTTTGTCCAAACGACTCCGTTACCTGGGCCACTGATATTTTGACGTTCACTTGCTGGGTCGTTGCAACTTCAATGCGTTCGATGATCCCTTCCCACGTCATATTGCGGGCAAACACCATGCTTTCGGGCTCTTCATAATTTGAGCTGTCGGACTTAAACTCCAGCTTCACCGTTTTGTCCCATTTCTCTGTTTTTTCTCGTCCAAGCAGAGTGGCAACCAAACGATAGATATCGTCACGAGTCGCTTCGGAATCAACAAGACCACTCACGGCGACTTGCTCTCCCACAGACTGAATCTTGACTTTGGCATTAGGGAAATGAAATTTGAGTTGTCGTCTAATATCCGTTAAATCCAAATCAACAATAATGCGGTCTGAAAGCAGAACATCACCATCAATGCCATAGACGATCAGTCGTGATTGCCCAATAGCATTGGCGAACACAACTATCGTGTTGTCGTTGATTATTTTGTAGTCGACGATGTCAGGGTTATTAATAAACACTTGGCCAATCGGACTTTTTAACTGGATGTGCTGACCATCGTTGAGCGTGATGGAGCGATCGGCGGCAAAAGCGTTTGTTATAGAAAGTAAGCCAATCAGCGGCGCTAGAATGGAAGCAAACAGTACTTGTTTGATTCGATGGTGAATCATCATCACAAAGCCTCTCTCGGGTTGTTCTCGTTACCACGTAACTCAGCAATCCCTGTATAGTTATCGATAATATTGCGCACCTCCGCGAACTCGGGTTGCGTGTAGGTTTGGCTTCGGTAAATTTCGATGTGCATTGTTCGTTGCGCTAATGCAAGTTTTGGTAACTCGTCGGGGCTAACTTCGATGACCACCGTAGTCAGTCCATCCTCTTTACTCGGAGCGCGAGCGGTAATAGAACTATCGCCAGTTGCATCATTTCCAATGTTGAGTACTTTGACGTTTTTAAGAAACATCGACGCCTTCACCCCTCTAAAGCGCTTCGGTTTATCGATATTTCCAGCTAAGTTATCGTTTGGAGAACTTACAGTTAAGATATCGATGGACGTTCCAGGACGGATGTAATCGTTGATTAGGTTTTTGTCACTGACTTTAAGTGGGTACAACGTCATGCCTTCCGTGACCAAAAGATCTATGTATCCGGGCTGACCGGGCGTCACTTGATATTCAGGCAATACAACCTCGCCGGCGTTGAGGCTTCGATTGAGTAAAGTGGAGGGTGCAAAGCTGATTTGAGCGTCTTCTCTAACACCAAGCGTCAATGCTTGGCTCAGAGGGAGTTGTTGTTTAACGACGCCTTGCGCATCGATCGCACGTCCTTTTTCATAAGGTTCCGTGGTCATCCAAACGGCAACATGTTCTTCGTTTTTTTCTTCCACCACTTCAGTGGTCGTTGTCGATTGAGGTTCACTCTTGAACAAATCGACAACGCCTAGCGCGCCAACTATTAGGGCAGTAATGGCAACAAGTAATACCAGTCGAGATCTCATAATGTTCTCATTCTTGGAGGTTTATATATGTGGCGTGTTTTGAGTTAAAATTACCAAGTAGAATCCAACGCTAATCGCTATCCCATATGGAATACCTTGTTGGCCGTTCGACGTTTTTCTTACTAGCCTTTTACTTATCAGCTTGTTGTATACGAGATAAATAACGGCTAAAAATCCACCGGCAAAAGCCGTCATAACAAACGCCCAAAGTAAATCATTGAGAGGTATGGTAAGTGATAGAACCGCGGCATATTTAATATCGCCAGCTCCAATCCAAATCAGGGCGTAAACAATCAACCCTCCCCCTAACACCAGCAGAAAGCTCATAATTTGAATGTCTAACGGTGACAAAAAACATTGTAAAAAGAGCAATATCAACAAGGTGTGATTTTGTATCTTTCGATAGAGAAAATCGGTAGCCGATACATAGACACACACGATTACCAAAATCAGTAAATACACGTCAAAACTCAAAATTAGAAATATCACCTAGATTTATATGGATTAGCGTAAAGTATGTCTTAATTGATGTTCCTAATTAACTGAGCCAGACCAATGGAAAACATAGGTCTGGCACAAATATCTTTCGATATGATCTACATTAGCCAATAAGGCTTGATGTTAGCTGCTTGCAGTGTCAATAGCGGTAGCTACATCTTCAAAAGCACCTTCTAACTTACCAATGAAACCATCAGCGCCTACTGCAGTAGTTACTAATACAGCCATTGCTACTGCAATAAGACCATATTCAATAGCAGTTACACCGCGCTCATCGTTCTTGAATTGTGATAAAAACATGCTTGTTTTGACGTATAGCTTAGTAATCATTATGTGTTCCTATAAGGGCTGTTGAAAATTCGTCGCCATTATAATTAGCGCTACCAATCTATGGAAAATAACCCCTATCGACTTAATCAATAGGCCGGACGAAAAATGATCAAAATAAACACAATAAAAACAAAGGAATTAAAAACAAAACTATAATTAACAATGAGTTACATATAAAACCGGCCTCACAAGACAATATTAAATAAAATTTATAAACTTAAAAAAGTAAGACATCGGTCAATATTTTAACTTATCTAAACTTTATATAAGCTTTGGAACCAATCTAAGAATTAATTTACCCAGTTTTATTACTCCTTATAAAACTTGTTGAAATACAATTATCATCACGCTATTGTTCTTCAAATCAACAAACCATAAAAAATATAATTTATTTGTGTCAAAAGGTTAGTCGAATCATGAAACTACATTTCGAAAATATCATTTCGTTCATAGCGGTAGTGAGGAAGGTTCATTTAGCTCTGCTGCTCGCAAGCTTGGCAAGTCACAATCAACCGTTAGCACGGCTGTTCAAAATCTTGAGTCCGATTTAGGTTTCAATGTATTTAATAGGGAACACTCTAAAGTTTGGCTAACAGAAAAAGGAAAACGATTATTCCAGTTATCTTTACCTGTGGTATCGAAATATCGTGATCTAGTCACGATCGCACAGCAAATGAATATATCTGACCAAATAGTCTACCGGGTAGGCATAGACCCATTAGTGTTTAATAATAATGTAAAGAAAACACTATTAGCGTTTTCAGAAGCATTCCCTAACGTTGATTTACTTGTCGTAACTAAACCAAGTTTCGTGTTAGGTAACTATATAAATGAAGGGAAGATAGATTTAGCCTTAGGTAACCCCTATCACAAGACAAATTACGACTTCAACATAGAGGAGTTATTTCACGTCAACTGTTGGTGGGTGGCTCATGAAGACCTGGTAACCTTTAAGTCTCAAGCACCATCACAACGAGTTCTATTAATGGATGGTTGTGAAGAGCTGCTTAACTTGTCAAACATAGCATCGTATAACTTATGGCGACTGGACGACTTAGGAACCATCATCGATCTATGTAAGGCTCAAAAAGGCATCGCTTTTTTACCGGGGTTTCTCTTAGAGGGAAGTGTAGAAAATAGTAAACTTAAAGTAGTTACAGACCACCCTGATTTTTTTGGTAAGCGAGTTATTGCATCCCTTTTCTGGCAATTACATTCTGACTTTAGCTTGTTCAACCAATGGATCAAAAAAGAGCTGCAAACTACTGCCAGTTACAAGCAAACATTTGTTGCTGATTTAACTCAATAATACTCTGTTGAAATCTGACAATCACACTCTATTGAACTCTCCAGCTTCGAGTGTGATATTTCAATACCGATATTTTTCCAAATAGACACGCCACAATATACATACAAAATACACATAATTAATATTAAACATATCAGTTAATATATGCATTTTTATTTACTTCAAATTTTCCATTCCATAACCGTTCATAAATTTGTAATAAAACCTAGATATAAATTAAACTTTTAAGCGTGTTCGACACTTTATTAACACTCTAGTTTCTCACCAAACCTCGAACAAGGCCTCTAAAACTATGAACGAAGAATAACCCGCCATAGATAATGGCATTGAATAAGAAAAGAGCTTTTCTGTAGTCAAGTCAGACTAATCCCAGCTATCAGATTTTCTAACGATAATATCGATAATATCTGCGAGCTCTTTTCCTTTTTCTGTCAGACCGTAATATACCGTCACCGGAACTGTTTCTTCTTGCCTGCGCCAAATAAAACCTTCTTTGCTGAGTAACTTCAATCTCTCACTAAGTACTTTACTGGACACTAGAGCCAACTGCTTTTGAATTTGTCCAAAGCGTATCTCGTTACTCTGACCTAATAACCAAACGATGTGAGCAGTCCACTTCGTAGAGATCAATGCCAAATATTTATCAGCGCTGCAGTAACCTTCAGGTTGCTTACCCTGTTCACTCATATTTGCCTCTCAGCTTTTCCAAATCATCAATTGCATAGTTACTTAAAGGTAATTAGTTACTTTTAGGTAGCTAATTTCTTTTAGTAAGTACCCTATCTATTATGGCTTCAACCCAAAACACTAACAAGCAGGTAGTTCCATGAAGATATTTCTGTTCATAGTTTTAAACTCGATAACTTTTTTGTCATACGCATCAACAGATTACAAAAAGCCGCAGTCACCAACAGAACTGCACCAACTTTTCGCTGAATACTTTTCAAAACAAGACATCGACGGACTAGGAACTCTGTTCCATGAAGACGCCATATTCGTCCTAGATAACCAGGGTAACCTTGCTAGAGGGCCAAAGGCTATTAAGCCTATATTGAAAGGTTACCTTCAAGGTGACGTTGAAATGCTGACCCATGATGTATCTATCTATATTAACGGCGACACGGCTCTCATAAGGTCTGATTGGGAGATAGTTGGAGGCCCCAAAGGAACCGCTCTCGAAGTGATGAAGTATATAGATGGAGGTTGGCTATACGTAATTGACAACCCGAATGGTTTTTAAGTGGCTATCACACTTTAGAGCCTTGAAGAACAAAGTCTAAAAGCTTAGCAGGCAATAAACTACAGACACAAAAAAGCCCACGCTAGGTGGGCTTTTTGCTTGTTCATAAAGAACGAATTTGGTGCCGCTACTGGATTTTATTATCTAGTCTACGAGCATACTGAGCTATAGCTATCAAATTGAAACTAGCTCCTAAACTGCGTAGATTTACTTAGCTAACAGATCCATAACGACCTTACCAATCTGTTGTGCTAGATAAGGTGGTACAGCATTTCCCACCTGTACATACTGCTGTGTTCTGTTTCCTTCAAATATATAATTGTCTGGAAAAGTCTGCAAGCGAGCAGCTTCACGCACTGTCAAACTTCTGCATTGCTTTGGATCGTAATGAATAAAGTAATGACCATCTTTTGATATATGACTGGTAACTGTTGTCGCATATCTATTTGCCGCTTGGGTACGGAAACGGTCAGCATGTGAACCAGTATTCCAGTTTTCATGGTCAGGAGCCAGCTCAGCTGGGAAATCTCTCGCCTTAGGTGAAGTGCCACCACTTAATTGAGTAAATGCGGCGCTAAAAGCGTAACGCAGCAAATCGGATGTCATATGTCCGCGAGTCGCATGATTTAACACACAACCTGGATGATTATCTAAATACCAACTATCTAAATGTGGAGGTATCTTGTGCTCTATTTCCGATAATTGACTACTTTGACGCCCCAATCCCAACATTGGCTCAAGACTTAAATTATCTACAGCTTCTTTATCAAATTGTATTCCTAATATGCGTTTGAGCATTTTGGAGTTTCTCCGAACCTGTTTTTCCCAGTCCTTCGATATATCTTTCTGCTTAGAAAAACCACTTCTGAGCTGAGGCAAATCGGACAGTACTTGTTCAACCGATACTGTTCTTGCCATCGGATAGATCGTGCTGGGGATGCGGGTGATATCTTGCCGTACACCTAAGAGAATGACTCGATGTCGTGCCTGAGGGACACCATAGTGCTCGGAACGGATGAGAAAATCAGAGGAGTCTGAGTACTCAGGGTTCTTTGGATCTTCAGCCTCAACTACAAGTGAGAAAACTCTATATTCAGAGACACCTTGAACTGCCGTTACTTTGCCTGGGTTCCTTAAATCTTCCAAAATTTGGGGAAACATCACCTTACCGTCAATTTTTGCAGATAGGATACCGCGTACATTTTCCATCACAAACACATCAGGCTTCGCGATAGAAAGAACTTTGAGGTATTCTTTGTATAGAAAGTTTCTGTGATCGTCTTCGGCCTTATAATCTTTTATACCAGCATTACGAGAACGACCAGCTAACGAATAAGCTTGGCATGGAGGCCCCCCAATAACGACCTTAGGCCCTTGATGAATTGCCAACAGTTCACGAATTCGAGCATGAATTAACTCATTATCGTCACCAAGCGCTCTAGGCTCCTCTAATGTTTCGTAACTTGCCTCTGAAGCTTGTTTTGGATATAGACAAAAAAGATCTTCGCGAGTTAATTCTCCACGCACGTATCTAAAATAATCATCTAGCCCGCCATCCAGCACTTTAATTTTTCGATAGAAAGCTCGTGTTGTTAATGTTTTATGCGCAGAAGATTCTTTCTCGACCGAGACGCCGATTTTGAATGGATTGTTACCACCGTCATCTGTTACTGATGACACTCCTTCACCAAGCCCACCAGGCCCAGCAAAAAGGTCAATTACGAGCACTTCACCTGTTTTCATTTCACTATTACCACCAATAAAAATGCTAGGCAATGATACCAGGCTAAAACTGATGAGCAATAGGTTACTTTAGAAAAACAGGTTTATAGCCTATGTAAACCTGAGGGCTACTGATCGATTTAGATATATATCGAAACTTGTTATGTATGAAACCCTTCAGCCTGCAACTTCTTAAGCGCCTCAAATGCAATTTCACATTGTTTGGACGATGGCATTTTTCTAGGGATCGCAGCACAAATTTCAATAATACTATTTTCTCTAGGCGTTAACATACCACGCTCTTTAGCCCAATGTTTAACATCACCCCAAAACTTAGCACCTAACTTGAACACCTCGACCTCAACGTTGATTGAATTATCCAATGCATTTTCAGCCTTAACTTCCTTCACATTTTCAGCCGCCAGATCTGAAGATATAATTATACTCATAAAGGCTTTATTTATTGGTAGTTTGTTCTCAGCTAACCTTTGCCAACAAAGTGGTTTTTTTGCCCATTCACTGTAGTTTTTAATGCCTTCAGGAGGAGTAGTTATAACCCTTTGGGCCAACTCAGCAGATAGGAGCAAGGATGTTTGTAAGGCTGCTGGTATCTTCTGTATCTTCCAGATGAAATCAAGATCTATGACCATACCCATGCTCTTGGCGTCATTAACAAGTTTTGCAATTGCGTAAGTGACAATATTTGCTCGATAACCACCTTCATACCATTCAGCACTTGAGACGAGTTTTTCTGTTGTTCTAAATATGATCGCTTTAGCTATCAGTCTTTTAAACCATATATCATTGAAAGCAGTGCCTTCGCCCCCCCAATTTTTGCCGATTTTTTTTGCAAACTCTGAAAAGTTTTTTTGTGCACCAAGGCTAACTATATGTGGGCAACATAACCAAGTATTTTCATATTTCGCAAGGTCAGTTTTTACAAAAAACTGGCTCCGTGGATATTCAGCATCAAACTTCTTACGCTCAGTTTGAGTTCTTCTGCTTCTTTCATCTGCGAATTGGCCCCTAGCTCGCTCATAAAACCACTTCGTCTCTCGATAACTGTCAGTACTAGAAGGAGCTAAAATGCGACGAGATAGCTCTTCTATACGTATATGAAATGGGTGATTAGCAAAAAAATCCGCTGCGTTAACTTTATTCTGGCTGTTCGCGTACTCAGAAATTCTTGGGACTATTTCTTCAGAGCACTCCTTCGGAGTTAAGGTTAACTTCATCTGTACGAACACCTGCTGAATTTGCTCTTTCAGCACTTTACTCGCAGCATATAATGACGCCGTCGTCTGACCACCATTAACTATTTGAAGATTATGAACACTGGCTAATTGATAGCCTGAGTCAGTTTTAACTATTTCTATACTGTCAGCCGTAGCACTTAAGCCATTGTTATAAGAGAAAAACATATGGGGCTCGTCGCGAATAGTATCTCGAATACCTTTGTTCACTTTCCCCCGGACTTGAAGGAAACTTCTCACGTTAGCCTCAAGTAATCTAGGACCCCATTTATCATATATTTCTGCAAGCTGTTTTCCTGGAATAACAGCCAAATAACTTTCAAGGGCGTCATTTCCACCAGACGCTTTCAGTAACGGAATACCACCGCCAAAGTCATCTTTAAAGTTGATAACGGAATCAGCCCTAACGAGCCCTTGTTCCATGAAACGCTTCAACCGCTTAATATCCCAAATATTCAAGGTTATTGGCTTTTCATCAATAACATCAAAGCTAGCAGCATCAGTTCTTGCTCTATGGTCACCGTTAGTCACGATAATGAATTTTATTTTTTCTACACTATTCCATGTTGCTTTGATTAAATCAGCAATAGCAAATCCTGGGCTCGTTTCTTCAAGCCGCCCTCTAAACTGATCGTCTAAGCTTGCCTTCAAAAACCTGAAAAGCTTTTGGGATAAGCGTTTAATATGTTCTTTACGCAGGAGGCGAATTTCTCTATCCAAAGTAAAATCACATAGAATCAAACTCAAAATTCCATCATTTTCTCTAGGGTCACCACCATAACCATCAATTTGAGCAGAACCACGAGCGTATAGACTTTCATGAAAAGCACGGTTGGCGCTGTCGACCTCTCCAGCTTCACTAAGTAGGTCTCCTGATTTTTCAAAGAATGCTTCTACCGTTACTAAACCTAGGGCATCTGCGTCACCCTGTACATCAGCAATAAACTGGTGATGGAACTCTGCTAGATCTGACATTTTTAAAAACACTCACGAATACATTCAATTATATTGTTATTAAGCTTAAAAGGAGCACAGGCATCCAAGGATATCGAGTACCTCGCGTTCTGAACACCAAGGGGTAACGGATATTGTATGCGAGGAAATCCATCTACGACCTCAAAGTAAGTAGTGGACCTTATTAGCCAACGACGATCATCATATTTATTTAATGGGTCATAACCTGTTGAGTAGAGCGCATCTTCCCATTTCATATACGTATCACAGTCTTCCTTAAATAATGAGTCTGTTAGCGCAACAAAGTCATGTAGCGTCGTACCTTCAGGTACAATTGCAGACTCAGCATTAGTCACATTAAGAAATAAACGCCCACCATCACAATTAGCTAGTTGATCTGCTGATGAAATCGAAATAACAGATGTTGAAGCACTCCTACGGGTTTTTATTTCTACGCAACATCCAATTAGTTCAAAGTCTTTAGGTGCACCAAAGGGCCCTTTCCAAGCTCCAATCGCCATTTCAACGCCAAAATTTACCGAAAGCTCTCGAAGAAATGCTAGCTCACCAACTAGGCCTTGTTGCTCCTCAACAGTAAGGCCTTCGGTACGACCTGATCGTAAAAGATGATGCCATCTTTTCGTTCGTTGGATCACCTTTGCAAGGGCTTCATCAAGATTGGACGCATTCTCTCCTGCTTCAACCACATCTCTACAGAGGGTTTCAAAAAGCTCACCTTGGCTACTTTCTTTGAGGGCAAGCACAAATGCCCAGCGCCCTGATATTAATCTAAAGTTAACAAGGAGATGTTTAAGTTCCGGAAGTTTAAGTTTGGCGATTGGCTCAATTGGCAGCCTAAGCATAAGACCTGGCATTCCACCTTCTACAACCACCCAAAAAAAGTCAAATTGACCAGAGTTATTGACCCGTCTTGCATTACTAAGATCTAGGTCTTTCCATGGAGAGCTATCCATTTAACTCATCCTCATACTCTTCATCTATATCTTCTTCACCATAAAGCTCTTTATAGCGCTGGGTGTTAACAACGTAGGCAACTTTCTCTGATGGTTTTTTGGATACAGGAAGGCTAATACCCCAAGCAACAACAGGGTGACTTGGAATCAAAGAAACCTCTTTATCACCTTCTTTACCTCTTGGGGCCTTTGGTTTAACAAAGTGCAAAATAAATAATGGTTTGCTTCTTACTTTCCGATAAATCCAATCCGGGTAGTTACCTTTTTTATTGTAGGTATCTTCAGCAACTTGCGCCTTTTCCGACTCCACGCCAGCCTTTTCGATGCCAGTGGATGCAATCCTCATCTTTTTTCCGCTAAAAGACATAAAACCATCTTTTAAGTTATCAAGGTTAACGGAACGATTCGTAGGGATAATATCAACCCCTAGAGTATCGTTCTTATCACCTTTTTTCAGACTAGGAATTAGCAAGTCCCATAGCGCTAACTCATCTTCCTTTCGAGCATTCAAGTAGCTTCTAACCGGTGCAGTTTCGGTAATTACACTCTCAGGAGTATTACTCCAACCAGCTAGAAATTCATCAATATATTGTATTGGCACATCACGAAGTAATAATCCCCATGGAGTCATTTCCATCAATATAGTGGTCTTTTTCAGTCTATAAATCATATTTTGGGCTATATCTAGGTTCGTATCTAACTCTGCAGAATTGATACTGACCTTAGCTGTTTCAATAAATCTATTAGAAAGACCCACAAGAGTGGTAACTTCTCGACCGGCTCCCATCTTATTTTTTGCAGTTACCAACAATGATGCAGGATGGCTACGAACAGCAAGACCAAAATCTTCAGGGGTCGCTTTGGCCTGCTCCATTAATTTTAGCTCCTCATGAAGCTCCTCTGCCGCATTTGCTATAAAGGCATACCAATCTATCGCGTCATCAGGCATCCAAATTCGACACAGGTCTTCATACCCATTTCGATAACCGAACCATCGCCCCATTTGCATTAAAGTATCGTACATCATGGTATTACGCAGAAACCATGTAACTGTAAGACCTTCAAGAGTCAGCCCGCGAGAGAGTGAGAACCCACCGACAGCGATGACGGTTTGACCTCGCTCACCAGAACTCAAGTAGTCGAGTTCATTGGCCCTACTGTTAACTTCAACAACCTTGGCTGAAGCTATTGAATCAAATATAGATACTTGTACTTCTTCCCACTTAAACTCGACATCTTTGTATTCTGCTTCCCATACATCAAATAAGGCTTTTATTTCAGGCTCCATCAACCCTCTTGTTGAAGATGAGTTTATCCTCAAAGCGTTTTGAATCCGTTCTAGCGCTTCATGTAAACGATTTTTAAGTTGGCTTTGAACATTAGTGAATCGACTAGCATTAACCAACATTGAACAATGGGAACTTGATTGGCCTCTTAAATTTCTGATAGATCGTGATAAAAGAAACGTACGTAATGCAAACAATAGGGAATTAGGCAGCTGATATAAATCGTGGTTAATCTTATGCTTTATTGGTAGGAGAACTTCATTATCCGAAATACTTCGTAACCATGTTGGTTCTTTTTCATCAGGTAGCCCATCGATAAAAATTTTCTTCGGTCCAAAATAGTTGGTTGGAGCGTCTAAGCCAATAAGGAAATCTTTGGGAAATAGATCTTCTTCATGTACATTATGGTTTTCATCTGGATCTATGAAAATATTAGCAAAAGGAGTCGCGGTATAACCCACATAACAACTTCGATGAAACATCTTTAAGAGGTCACGTATTTGCCCATTAATCTTAGTAACTAGTTTATTACTGTATTTAGTGTTAATCGAAGCGTTATCAGCCTCATCATCAATCAGCAACATTGGCTGATCGATCATTTCTTTATCACCACGAGCGCTGTTGTCTTTGAGCCACTCGAGTAGATTCTCAAGCGTCCGGTGGTTTTTTTTAATAACCAACACAACTGGTACTCTATATGAATCTATCTCACTGGTATTTGTTGAGGCTGTCGGCTTGTTAAAATCTCTTGATGTATTCGTCAGGCTTACTGGGGTTCTATTTGGATCAAAATGTCCAACCCCTATAACGTGTTTTGCACTGCCACTTTTTTTATCAGAAGTTTTTCCTGTATCTCTACCAATAAAGCCTTCATCAATTCGGATTTGAGTTTGATTACGAAGGTTATTATGTATGCCCGCAACCACAATAATGAGACGGTACCCTGCGTCAGCGGCTTTACAGATCAGACTTGTGTAATTCAACGTTTTTCCACTTTGAACATGGCCAACGACCATGCCTCTGCGATCCCAAGAAGAATGTTCTTTAGGGTTTCCTAAACGGCCAAGAATTTTGTCCGTTACAATATCGGTCCCTGTGATAACGTCTCTTGGCAATCCACTTTTTAACAGGAGTTTTTCGTATCTTTTCCAGTAAAATGGTTCTATCTTTGGCTTTGCATCATCTAACCATGGTTTAAAGTCAGTACTGTCTACTATTGCGCCTAGGCCTACCGTAATACCCTGCTTAGACTCAATTTCACGAGCAATCCCTTCTATTGTTGAATCACTTAAATCACTAGCTACAACCCCTGCAATACTCTTCACAAAAATTCTCAGCTCATCCTCGGATTTACGAGGCTGATTAAAGAGTCCAGTTTCGACCATATCTAATACTTGCTGCCTGCTATTCATAAGCCTTTTTCCTTGAGGTAATTTGTGACCAATCGCTCTGATACATCCCAATTCGATTGCAACAGAGGGTAACTTTGAAGAATATCTCTAACCCGGTCTTGAGTAATACCGTTATTCAGAAGTACTTCGGTGAGATCAATAACGACCTGATTTAAATCTGATTCAGAGGTTTGCATCGCAACTATTGATTCTGCGTTACCCACCAGCTCAGCATGAAGCGCATCAATCGGTAAACCAGCTCCGAGCAATCTGATACAGCGTTCAAAACCTTCTTGAAGTTCATTCGGTAAACCATTTGTATAAGCTTGAAATACTGGGTGGTCTGAATTTGGTTTAAAGTGTATTTTCCCGTCGAGTTGAACCCTATTCCAAATAGGGTGTATCGTCCTATCAACCAACCTTTGCCCCCTACTTCGATAAGTCCTTTTCGAGGTGCCAACAAAACGTTCGATAACCCGCCTAAGTCGTTCGCGGACTAGCGGAGGCAACTGTGCCGATGATTTTTTTACATCAATTTTCCATTGAGCATCCATTGTATTAGGAATGTCGATGGCAATACGGCTTAATTTAGTTAATTCCGTTTGCTTCGCAAGCCCAAGCCAACTACCAGCAATGATTAATCTATTTTCTCGATATATATATAAGCCTTGAGATTTAAGGTGTCCTTCGTGACCGCCAAGCTCATCCCACTCAAGTTGAGTCATTTTTTTATAGTGTGGAATAGTGTAGCTACGAACACGTACATCACCATTAAACAAATGGATTACATCTTCTGGATCTCTCTGCGTAGATGGATGAAATGAAGCTGTAGGGTCCAACGGGGTCAGCAGACGTTCATTAATACTCAATTGAATTTGAGGTTTGTGCGTTTCTAAAAATCGATGAAAAGTAAGCCTTAAGTGTCGCTCTGCGAGAGAGAATTCCGCATTCATATGCTCAGTTATTTTTGCCGGTGTTTCAATTTCACCAATTAGGCGATCTAATTTTTGCCAGACAACAACCGTTCCCTGTTCATCAAGTAATTCGCAGCCTAATTCATTTCTGTAATTTTCTATTAATTCAAGAGTCCACTTATTTGTTTTTGAAACTAAGTCTAGATCCCAACGAGCACATGAAGTAATACCATTACATCTAGTCATGACGGTTAAAGATCTGCATTGAGAAAAGCTTGCACTTTTTAAACCAAGGCCAAATCTTCCTAGGTCTGACGGTAAGCGCTCAATCGCTGGGTTTTTACTACCTAACCTCATAGCTTCCAGCAACTCACTTTTAGACATACCAAATCCATCATCAGCAATTACAACTGATGGAGTACTTGAAATGGTATCTACAACAAGGCGAATATTACCAGCACCTGCAAATATTGAATTATCAATAATATCAGCCAAAGCGGTTTTCAGGCTGTAGCCAAAATCTCGATGTCCCTCGATTAGTGATGAAGCATGAGGCGCGGCATCCACATAGCGTGCAGTGACATTTTTTGGATCTATACACATAAATTTACTACTTAATTAACCAGTGCATCTTTGATTTATATGTTATCACCGCTCCCAATATCAGCCAAAGGGGGATCGTAAAAAGTATAAGCTAGTTAATAATTTACATTACTTTTAGGACAGTTATTCACTTTCCTCCTGCTTTGCAACACATAAAATCACCACTAGAGAAAGCTAGTGACAAGATTAGTTTTACTCCTCAACACTTTGTATGTTTGATTTACTGTTAAAGGCTGTATTTTTTCGCCATCTGAGCTTCTAAAATTAGCTACCGACACTACGTGATTATTAAAGGCTGCTTCAGCGTATATTTCAAAATGTCGAATTAACAAGGTACGTTGTTTTTGCAACCAGCTAAAAGTGTGATAATCGAGGAATTACAGGCACAAAAAAGCCCACACTAGGTGGGCTTTCTTTTTGAATTTGGTGCCCGCTACTGGACTCGAACCAGTGACACCTTGCATGTCATGCAAGTACTCTAACCAACTGAGCTAAGCGGGCAATGCTTTGAAACTTAACTAACCGCTTTACTAAGTGGCTAACGCTTCAGAACGAGATGGATAATAACGAGTGAATGGGTAGCGTGCAAGGATAAATTTGCACAAAACTGTTCGTTTGCTTTTAAAAACAACAATCAGAATAAATTTTAAACACAAAGCAGATCAAAGGGTTGAGATAGATCACATTTCAAGTCAACTTTACTGTCTAGCTACATAGACATGCTTTGTGTCTTTTAAACCTCCAACTGAACTTTTTAGCTTTAGATATTAGTTTGACTCTTCTTCGCTATCGAATACTACGTTGTAGTTCTCTGTATAAGTACAGTTAGGCTGGCGGCTGCAAGTAAAAAAGCGTCGTCCTTTGTAATCACCTTGGCTAGCTAATTTGATGATCATCGGGCTACCACACTTTTTACAGAATCGAACTTCCTTTGATGGTTCAATGAGATCGATGTGTGCCGCTAACAGTCTCTTTAAACGGCTTACTTGATAACTGTGTTTTACCGATGCACCAATTAATGGCAACCCTGAAGATTTGCATACGTGAATGAGCAGCTTTTCTCGGTCAACTTTACCTTTGTTCAACTCTTTGCCATTGTCGAGCTCAATGATGACACGTGGCTCTAGTGTTCTTGGATCGCACACTACAAAATCAAAATAGCTACGAGATATCTTGTTGTTGGCAA
The DNA here is from genome assembly GCF_963898195.1 of Vibrio sp. L3-7. Classification (NCBI taxonomy): domain Bacteria; kingdom Pseudomonadati; phylum Pseudomonadota; class Gammaproteobacteria; order Vibrionales; family Vibrionaceae; genus Vibrio; species Vibrio sp. L3-7. Next base: position 25,716 of record NZ_CAWQUW010000001.1, read on the forward strand.
TAAACCAGTTTTTCTTAGTATTGCTTTTTGCAGGAGCAAGCACGTTCGCCATGTTCACTTTTGCAAACACCACGCCATGATTACCCACTGCGGAGATCAAGGCCGTATAAAAGGTGGCTTGCTGTACGTTGAGCAATGCCCCTTTCTTTTGGTAAGCGTGGTCTTTTGTGTCGTCATGTTTAAATACGTACTTCTGAATGAAGTAAAAGAAGACAACAAGCACCACTACAACGATAAAAATATTAGTCATGTTCCACGCAAGTAGGGAGATTAAAGTGATTGTAGCGTAAGTAGAAAAGCATCATGTGGCAAGAAAAAGAGAATCAGTTGTTAACTAGAATCACGACCTTTTCTTTGGAACTGTTTGCTAACTGCTTGATTAACGCTTTTGGATAACCGACACAGCTCTCTTATTTGAGTATTCGGTCATTATTCAGCCTTTAAATTGATGCAGATCAATTTGCGCCAGTTTGTGATCAATTAGCCTGAAAAACGTTAGGCAAATGTTAATAAGGAAATTGATATGGAACTAAAACAAGACCCAAGATGTTATACCGATGTGTGTGTAGGTGGTAAATGGTTCCACTATGACCACTGCGGAACAAAAGCCTATATGCTAAAAGGCGGTTCTTCCGCGGTGATTGAACTAGCAAGAGAACCTGCTACAGAGGGCGAACTGGTTGAAATGCTGCAAGGTGTCGCTAAATAACTCATGTAAACAAGATTGATATAGACAAACTCGACATGTCGCTAACTAAACCCCATATTTAACTCAAACTTTGATATTAGCGGTCTCAGAGTATTCCAGAAGCCATTCTTATCTCTCGAAGATCAGAATGGCTTTTTGTTTCCTTAGTAGCGATTAACTTTCAGCGATGACAACTTGGTTCCTACCCGACTCTTTCGCTTGATATAACGCATCATCCGCTGCTTTGAGGTACTTCTTGTAGGTGTCTTGGTTGAATTTCATTTGGGCAATACCAATCGACGCCCCTATCGATGTGGTGAGGTCTATAGAGCCTGAATGTGTATCAATTGGTGTTTCAGCAATGGCTAAACGAATTGCGTTCAATTGTTGTTCAGGATCGACGGATCCAGATAGCAACAGGACAAACTCCTCACCGCCCCAGCGAGCTACTACGTCATTTGGGAATAGGTGTTGATTTACTCGCCTTGCGACTTCAACTAAAACTTGGTCACCAATATCATGTCCAAAGGTGTCATTAACGCGTTTAAAGTGATCAAGATCTAGAATGACTAAACTGATACCAAACTGCGAAGTGTTAAATTGCATGGGCTGAGTTAACAACAGCTCTAGATAGCGTCGGTTGTATAAACCCGTAAGTTCACACGTTGTAGATTGAGTGAGCAGCGCTTTGTTTTTGCTTTGAATGCTGCGAAGCCTAATCGCCAGTAATACAGCACTAATACTGACCATTATAATTAATGCGACCACGATTCTGTTTCTAAGTTGTTCCTTTTGAAGCAGTAATTCGTTGAGGTCTTTTTCAGTATTAAGTAGTTCATTTTCTTTGGCGAGTGTCGCCGTTGCATAGTCTTGTTCTAATAAGAAAATGTCGCTCTGCCTTTTATCAAACAGCAGCGCTTTGTTGCCATGATAATATTGTTTGTAGTAATTGAGGGCAGTATCAAGGTCACCCTGAGACTCATAATATTCGGCCAGTGTTTTTAAGCCCAGTACCTTCCAACTTCTGCTCCCAACCACTTCAAAGATCGAAAATGCGCGTTCAAGGTCATCCAATATGGCGTCATCATGATGGAGACCAATATTCGCTAATGCGCGATTAAGATAGCACTGCCCGTTTTGAAGCGTGTACTTCTCGATATTAGGTGCTTGAAGACATTGATTAGTAACTCGTAATGCTTTGTTAAAATCACCTTCTGCTAACAACACATCACTGTATGTTCTAAGCAGTAAAATTTTGTATCGAGCACTGACTCTGTCGCTGTCGAGCGCTTTTGCTTTCTCATAAGCAATACGGCCATTCGTCACATCACCACTGCTCAAATGCGTAAATGACTCGTTGATGTAAAGAATGCCAATCGCGTCATCTTCAAGTAAGCCACTTTTAAAATAGAGCTTTTTTGCTTTCTCGATAATACGCAGGGCCTTAGGCCAGTCCTCTAAATAAATATAGAGCAGCGCCATGTTTGACATTAGCTTACTGTTATAGATGTGCGTTGGATATTGCTTGCCAAGTTGCAATCCTTTATGAAAGAAGTACTGAGCGTCTTGCAGGTCATTTCGCACATTATTGATCGCCCCTGCGGTGTTGTACGCTTTCACCAACAGCTGATCGTAGTGAATAGATTCAGCAATGCCTATCGCGGACCGAATTTCAATTTCAGCAATTGCGAGTTCGCCTTCCTTTAGGTATTCAATCGCAGATTCGACCAATGATTCTGACTTCAACCACAACATACCTTCATGCTCAGACAACGCTTTTATTTGTTCTACGTAGGCCATCACGGCGTCGGCGTCTCGTTGATGTTGAGCGACATTCGACAAAATCATAAGTCGATAAGCTTGGTATATTGCTTTGTCATTAACGCCAGTGGGCGACCGTAGTAGAACAAGCTGATGTTTTGCAACAGAGGGGTCACTGCGAGATAAACCGAGAATATGAATTAACTTTTTTCCATATTCAGTTTGAGAGAGTTCTTTTTCTGGGGTGTAGACAGAAGTGTTGTCGGCTTGAGGAGAGCTCAAGTCCACATCATTGAGCGGATACAACAAATAAAGCCCGAGTACGGCACTCATTGTTACAACGAGTAGAAACGAACCTAAAACGTTGTTTTTATTCATGTATTAAGACCGTTACAAATTGAATGACCATATCACTGCTGTTTATCTATATTAGAAACTTATTATACCCGAGCCCTACACAGATTAAAATGTTGTCATCTCGAAGAACTGAGCAAGGTTATTCTCACTAATTAGAATAATCAGGCAACTTTCTTGATTTAACTCAGATAATCATCTACCTCATTGGCGTTATAGTAATTTTCCTGTTCCTACCTCCGCGGCTTCTTTAGAACAAGCGGAAGCATAATGAGAATTAACAATGACCCAAATTAATGAACAACGTCTTGTAGAACATTTCTGCAATCTAGTGAAAATTGATAGTGAATCACGCAATGAAAAAGCCATCGCAGAAGCGCTGGCTGAGCAGCTAGGCGAACTAGGCTTTGACGTACATAGACTGGCGGTTCCTGAGGAAGTCTCTAACGGATTCAACATCTACGCTCGTCTAGATGGCACTCTTTCAGGAAGCACAGTATTCAGTTGCCACATGGACACAGTAACACCAGGTATCGGTATTGAACCAATCATCGAAGACGGCATCATCCGTTCAAAAGGCAATACGATTCTAGGCGGCGACGATAAGTCTGGTATCGCAGCTATCATGGAAGCGGTTCGCTGTATCAAAGCTGAAGGCAAAGCGCACAAAACTATTGAAATCGCGTTCACCGTATTCGAAGAAGGCGGTCTGTTCGGCTCTTTGAACTTCGATATGTCTTACATTCAATCAGAGCACGCTATCGTACTTGATACAGGTGGCCCAATTGGCACCATCGTAAACGCAGCTCCGGGTCAGCAGAAGATTGTTGCTAAGATCAAAGGCCGCCCTGCTCACGCTGGTTTAGCGCCAGAAGAAGGCATCAGCGCAATTCAAGTGGCTGCAGACGCTATCACTAAGATGAACCTACTTCGTATCGATGAAGAAACTACGGCAAACGTCGGTATTGTTCAAGGCGGTCAAGCGACCAACATCGTAATGCCGGAACTTAAAGTAGTGGCTGAAGCACGTTCTCTAAACGGCGAAAAGCTAACGGCTCAAGTTGAGCACATGATCTCTACATTCCAAGAAAGCGCGAAGCAATTCGGCGCTGAAGTAGAAATCGAATCGACTCGTGCTTACGATGCATTCGTGATTGCAGACGATCACCCGCATATTCTTTCTATCAAATCAGCGTTTGAAAAGCTTGGCGTAACGGCAAACACTAAACGCACTGGCGGCGGTAGTGATGCAAACAACTTCAATGCGAAAGGTCTAACAACGGTTAACCTATCTACAGGTATGGCGAAAGTTCACACCACCGAAGAGTACATCGCAGTGAAAGATATGGTCGCTATCACTGAGTTTGTTGTAGCTTACGTAACACAATAATCTAGTGACCGATTTGGGGGAATTAATCTCCCCTATTTGTTACAACAAAGCCGAGACATCATAACGATGCTCGGCTTTTTAGATTGTCTTAAGTTCTGTGTAATTGTCTCACCTAAAGCGTATAGCTAAGAATTTGAGCTTAAAAACCCCTACGCTTCCAGAACTGGCTTTCGTCTTTTGCGACTAAATCGAATGTTTTGTCGGCAATGATATTGCCTTTCAATTTCACAGTCATACGCCATTTGCCAAGCTTGTTCGAAACTGGCGACCAAATGGTATCTCCTAAGTAAAAATCCCAATCGTTGTTGCCTACGTACTCTTCACCCTCAAACGGTTCTAATACTTCACCTTTGTCGGTGGTAATATCTGGGTGACAGATGCAGTAACGGATCTTTTCACCTTTGGCTTTTTTGATATTCAAGATATAGCCAAACTCTACGTCGATTTCAGCATCAACAATGGTGGTGAACTCTTGGATTTTTGGTAGATCTTTAGATTTGGAATCCCACTTGGAATAGATACCGTAAGAAGTCATGTCGACCACAACAGAGCGCTTTGCCATTTCAATCGTTACCTTGAAGTTGTTCTATTAATTTAATTCTATTTGCCATTCAGCCAAGCTGGATAAGCACGAGGCTATTCTTGCCAATCTTTTGCCATGCGCTTAATCACAGACGGTTCGATGTCGTGAATACTGCCATATTGCTCTCGGCATACCTCGATGATCAATTCTGCTTTGTATTTTCTTGCAAGTTGGCGGTAAGCCTTCATTTCCCAATGCTTAATAAAGGTATTCGAAACAACAACATCTAACCCTTGCTTCAAGCCGTTTTCCGCCGTGTTTTGACACCACTCATGAGCTTGCTGTAACTGCCTAGGATCAAAATGGTAGTCACCTTGCTCATTCACGTAATACATATCCGCTTCGACATGTAATGCATCGTAGGTTTTCGCTTTTGTTGACTTGCCAGAACCGGGCAACCCTCGAATGAGTATTAACTTCATCTGTCACTTTACAGGCTAATTCGAAAACATGAGTTTATCGTAAATGCTAACCGCTTGCTCTGATAACTGCCTAGTTCTACATAACAGAACCAAGCACTTATGCATTACTCGAGTAGTCATTAAACATTATAAGACGCCCTCGACGTCGGAAGGTGGCTTCTGATAGAAAACACAAATAATTTACATCTATCCATTTTGGATATCGACAAGCGTATCAAACTACTATAGATTTAGATGTATAGACGTCTACATATCTAGCTTAGGGAGAAAGCTTTGCCTATTCGCATTCCAGACCAATTGCCAGCATCTGATGTTCTTCGTGAAGAAAACATCTTCGTGATGCCGTTATCAAGAGCATCGACACAGGAAATTCGTCCACTTCGAGTCTTGATCCTCAACCTAATGCCGAAGAAGATTGAAACTGAAACTCAATTCTTACGCCTACTATCGAACAGTCCATTGCAAGTGGATGTAGAGCTGCTGCGCATTGATGACCGACCAAGCAAAAACACACCGACTGAACACCTTGATAACTTCTACCGCCAATTTGAAATGGTCAAAGGCAGAAACTTTGATGGATTGATCATTACTGGTGCACCGCTTGGCTTGGTTCAATTTGAAGATGTTATTTACTGGGACCACCTAAAAACCATCATGGAATGGGCAAACAAGCACGTGACCTCAACCTTGTATGTGTGTTGGGCGGCTCAGGCGGGTTTGAAATTACTGTATGATTTGCCAAAGCGCACTCGTAAAGAGAAGCTTTCTGGTGTTTATAATCACGAGATTCATCACCCTTACCACCCGCTTCTGCGTGGTTTTGACGATACCTTTTTAGCACCGCACTCTCGCTACGCAGATTTCTCTCAGGAATACTTAGCCGAGCATACCGACCTTGATGTTCTTGCGACTTCTGATGTGGCTGGCGTATATCTGGCGGCGACCAAAGATAAGCGAAACGTGTTTGTAACGGGTCACCCTGAATACGAAGCTCATACGCTTCATCATGAGTACATCCGTGACTTAGGTGAAGGCATGGAACCCGTTATTCCGATCAACTACTACCCGGGCAACAACCCAGATAATAAGCCGGTTGCTAGTTGGCGTAGTCATGGCCACTTGTTGTTCTCAAACTGGTTGAACTACTGCGTTTACCAACAGACACCTTACGATTTGGATCACTTCAGCGAAGAAAACTTCACTAAAGACGATTGAGTAGTACGTCATTTAGGTAACAAATTACTTAGGTGAAAAGTCACTTAGGTAATTCACAAGAAAGCCGTGTTCAGTAGGTTACTGAAAAAACAGTAGGTTGTTGATAAAACACCAAATTGGACACGGCTTTTTTATGGTGAGTGACTCGCATTCCACAACAGATTTACCACTTCGACTAATTCGATTTCATATCATGGGGCTGTGTTCATAAGGAGCTGCACATGCCTGCCAATTCGTTATCGCCAAACCCCACATTATTATCAAGCCTTGTATTAATCCTCTCCCTTTCAATAGTGGGGTGCATTTCTGTTACAGAAGGGCCACCTAAGATTAAGAGTGATCCTATCGCGATGTCTGAGTCTCGCATTGAATTAGGTTTGGGTTACATGGGACAAGGTAATATGGTGAGAGCACGTGAAAATCTCGAACTGGCGGTCAAGCATGCACCAAGCTATTACCGAGCACGACTTTCAATGGCGCATTACTACGAACAAGTCGGTGAAGTGGATGAAGCGAGAATCACCTATCAGAAAGCGCTTCGTTTAGATTCCCAAAACGGCAACGTGCTCAATAACTACGGTACCTTTCTATGTAAACAAGGTGAATACGATCAAGCCGATAAATACTTCAATCGCGCCATTGATCAGCCCTACTATTATTTAGTATCTGCTAGTTATGAGAACGCTGGATTTTGCGCGTTTAAAGCAGGGAATGCCGATAAGGCTAAGTATTACTTCACTAGAGCCATCGACCATGATCCAAACCGAATAAGATCAGTTCTCCAACTATCAACGATTGAAGTGAATGAAGCTGACTACAACGACGCTCGACTGCGTCTATTCAAATTCCACCAGCGTTATGGTTACCAAGTTCCTTCACTTAAGATCCTAATCGAACTAGAACGCAAAGCCGGTAACAATGCAATTCAAGAAAAGTATCAAAGTAAGTTAGACGAACTGCTTTCGGCTTAGGACACTTGCACTAAAAATAACTAAATAGCCAAATAATCAAAGAACCAAATAATTAAATAGCCAAATAGCCAAATAGCCAAATAGCCAAAACAAAAACGGGCTTGTTGAATGTATCAACAAGCCCGTTCATGATTTTAGACGTGAGTTTTGAACCTGTGACTTCAGTTATGAGTTCGCTACTTCAAGTCAATCCACTGCTGACGTTGTTCGTCATCCATGAACGTCCATGCAACAAAACGGCTGACTTTTTGACCTTGTGACATTTCAACCACTTTCACTTGTTTCGCTCTCAGCTTGCCAAGTTCTGAACGGATCATATCAACGTTGTCTTTCTTAGAAATTAGCGTTGTAAACCACAAGACTTGAGTTGCGAAAAGGTGGCTCTCTTTTGCCATCTTTAAGATGAAAGCCGCTTCGCCACCCGGGCACCACAACTCCGTTTTTTGTCCACCGAAGTTCAACGTTGGCTTATCTTGCTTCGCAGACGGCTTTTTCGATTCTGGCTTGAATGATTTACCCGCTTTCTTTGCTCGGTTCGCCGCTAGATTATCTAACTTGCGTTGAGAACCTTGTTCAGCTTCTTCTTGTGAACCATGGAAAGGAGGATTACAAATAGTGACATCGTAACGCTCATTATCCTTGATCACACCTTTGAAGATGGATTCAGAATCGGCTTGTAGACGACTGCGAACCTTACCTTTGAGGTTCGCATTACTTTCTGCAATAAAGTTCGCCGCTTTCACTGAGATAGGATCCACATCCGTACCAGTACAACGCCATTTATACTCTGTCGCACCGATGATTGGGTAGATACAGTTTGCACCAACACCGATATCTAGCGCTTTAACCGAAGCATGGTTATAAGGTTCGCCTTGGCCATCGCTATTCAGAATATCTGCGACTCTGTGGATGTAATCGGCACGCCCAGGAATTGGCGGACACAAGTAGCCTGCAGGAATATCCCAATGCTTCACACCGTAATGATGAGCAAGTAAGGCTTTGTTCAAAAGCTTGACCGCCAGAGGATCGGAAAAGTTCACCGTATCTTCCCCTACAGGGTTCTTAATCAGGTGTTCTTTCAACTCAGGCAATGCCGCGACCAACAGGTCAAAATCGTATCGACCTGTGTGTTGATTTCTTGGATGCAAGCCGCCTTGAGGCTTTTCAGCCGAACGTCTTTTCTGGGCTGCGTTTTTGTTAAACGATGTTTTGTTAAACGGCGTTTTATTCGAACCCGGTTTACCATTGTTATCTTTGCCAAAAGATCGCTTCGATTTGTTGTTGCCCGCCCCTTTTGAAGCCGTATTTTTTCGGCGTTGTTCTGATGTATCTTTTGAAGAAGTACGCTTGTCGCTGCTTGGTTTACCTGTATTTTGCTTAGCATCACCTTGCTTGCTGTTACCTGGCTTACTAATGCCTTCTTTAGCTTGGTTGTCTTTTGTTTTTGCTGATGAAGTACTGTTTTTCGACAGGCTTAGCGTCGTTCTGTTTTCTGATTGGCTCATTGGGCTACTTCTTTAAATCTAAATACATCATGAATAAACGGGCATCCAACTCTAGTTGGTGATATTCCGGTTCCATGTGACAGCATAGTTGGTAAAAGGCTTTATCGTGTTCTTTCTCTTTGATGTGCGCCAGTTCGTGCACGACCAACATTCTGAGTAAAGGCTCTGGGGCATTTCGAAAAACACTCGCGATACGAATTTCATTCTTCGACTTTATCTTTCCACCATGATTCTTTGCCACATAAGTGTGAAGACCTAGTGCATTATTGATCAGGTGGATCTTTCCGTCGTAAATCACTTTGCTAATTGGCGGTGTTTTCTTCATATAGCGATTTTTTATCTCAATCGCATAGTCAAACAAGGCTTTCTCGCTTTTTATCTCGTGATTATCTGGATAGCGAGCTTCAAACCACGGCACTAACTTACCCGACTCAACTAACTGAGTCACAGGGTCGATAATGTGCTTTGGATAGCCTTGGATATATCGCAAAGAAGGATGCATGTAAAAAAACCGTACCAGTAACACCACGACAATACGTTGTGGTCTTGAAATTTGAGCCGCATAGTGTAACTGATCACACTTTTCTAATCACCTAGGATTCGTTACACTTTAGCGAGATTCACCAAGAGCTAGACTCAAAAAGAGATTGTAAAAATGAAACGTGTTGTATTGTACGTCGCAGACAAATGCCCTCACTGTAAAGATGCCCAGCGCTATTTGGACTCTAAAAAAATTGAATATCGTCTAACGAATGCAAAAATGCAGCGTGGTCGTAAAGAATTACAAGCGATGGGTGCTCGTTCTATCCCTGTGCTTAAAATCGGCGATCAAGTGATGGTCGGCTGGAACCAAAAGAACTTCGATAAGATGTATAACTCAAAGAACACATAACGTGATCTAGAGATCAGTACTCCTACACAACAAAGCCCGCATACTCTAACTAGAATATGCGGGCTTTGTTATTTCATACTCATGGTAGATGTATACCAGAAGCAAGCAACAGCATGTTGGTCATACTCACAAATCACCCTTTGACTTTCATGGTTCCATTGCAACTCGCGCATTGGTACTTCTCTTTAATGCCAAGGATTTTTTCAAAAACATTGCGATGAATTCTAACCAGCCTTTGATTTTTGCACTTACATTTCATAGCGTTACGCGGTCTGTATTGTTAATGTTTCGGTGCCGTAAATATCGGCCACTCAATGCAAATTAACAATATTGTCAGTCACACGTTTTCCTTAGATTAATATAACTGACTTCAAACTTTCAACTCAACAAAGTGTAATGCTGAGTGATTAGTTAATAGAAAATAAGGAACAGGAAACAAAGCGTTAAGTATGACCTATCTCAGTATCATCTCAGTCATAGAGCAACTACCAATTTGAATTCAATTTGATGCTAGTGAGATTACTCATGAATACCTCACACATAACGTTTTACGAAATCAATAAAGGTTCTGTCTGCCTTCGATAGATATCCTTCCTTTCTCCATGCCAAAGATAGATTCAGTTTCACCGGGTCTTTAAATGGTACACCCACCACATCCTCCTCATACTCTGTCACTAAGCTGAGTAGCGCAGTAATGGCGAACTCTCGCTTCACGATAGAAAGAATCATAGGCAGTAAATTAGTTTCGAATGCGATGGTCAGGTCTAGATTGTATTTTTTACACGTTGCATCGATAAAGTCTCGATGGAAATAACCCGACTTGAACATGATGAGTTCTTGGGCAAAAAACTCTTCAAAGGTGATTGATGGTTGCGAAGCCAATGGGTGATCTTTGCCTACAACGGCTAACATCTCCGAACTTAGTAGGTGGTCGGTTTCAAGATCATCAGGCACATTTTCATGATTAATAACGCCGATATCGAGTTCACCGTTTAATAGCATCTCCCGAATCGAAGCAGTACCAGCATCAATCAGCGTCAATTTAAGGTTTGGGTATTGGCTTTTAAATGCCATCAACACTTGCGGGAAAAAGTAGCTCCCCATCATACTCGGAGCCCCTAAACGCACCTCGCCTTTCTCCAAGCCTTTCAGTTCATTCATCGCAAGTTGGGCATCCTCGAACTGCTGAGCAATTCTCTTCGCATGTTCAAGCAACACCTTGCCCTCTTCCGTTAAAGTGACGGATTTATCTCCGCGTCGAAATAGCACCAACTCTAAAGTTTGCTCCAATTTTTTGATAGAGATACTCAAAGCAGGTTGGGCAATATGCAGCGCTTTGGCTGCTTGAGTAAAGTTACCGAACTGAGCGACGGCTAAGAAATGACGAAGAGGTTTTGATTCAAGCATGGTGATATATTTAATATATAGAGGTGATATTTTTAATATATTTCTTTAATCATCACGATACTGATAATTTGTTCACAAATAGCTTATTAACTCATACAGGCATAGCGTAAATGTTTGATAAAGGCAGCCCTCAATACAAACGAATCACCCAATCTTTGGCTATTGGTTCGTTTATTATTTTCTGCAACTTGTACCTTTTTCAACCTATCTTGCCGCATATGGCAGTTCATTTCCAAGTATCGGAAACCCAAATCAACTGGTTGTTTGCCGCAACGACTCTTGGTTTATCGATTAGCTTGGTGCCATGGGCTATCGCCTCAGAAACTTTCGGTCGAAAACCTATCATCTTGTTCAGCCTTTTTGCGATTCCTTTGATTGGGCTAAGCATGGTATTCACAACGACTCTGTTGCAACTTGTGATTGCCAGAGCATTTATGGGCATTGCTGTCGCCGCTTTTGCTGGTGTAGCGGTTGCCTATATGGTGGAAGAGTTGTCTCCGAAAGCATTCGCGGTCGCGATTGGTGGTTATATTGCAGCCAATTCGTTGGGTGGTATTTTCGGACGTGTCCTCGGGGGCTTAATCACAGACTATTTCGACTGGCATGCGACTGTGTTGTTTTTTGTGGTCGGCTCCTTAATCGGCGCTCTCTATATTGCATATAGCTTGCCTGACCAACAAAACTTCAAACCACAGAAAGGGTTGTTCTTTCACCATAACCGCTCTGTGGTTCTACATCTAAAGAATCGCACACTGTGGTTAGCAATGCTGATCGGCGGTGCTAACTTCGCACTGTTTGTTAATCTCTATTCGGTAATGGGCTTTCGATTGGTATCTGAGCCTCACTCGGTTCCGGTGGGTTTAGCGTCACTCATTTTCTTATGTTATTTAGCGGGTACGGTAAGTTCCAAGCTGTCTAACCGATGGACAAATCGATTCGATCCTTTAACTGGAATATTAATTGGTGTGTGTATCAGTTTATTGGGGATGTTGATCTCGGCAGTCGACAAAATCCCGTTCATGCTAGCAGGGTTGCTGTTGATTAGCGGCGGAGCTTTCTTCGCCCATACCCTTGCCTACTCTTGGGTGAGTCAAAAAGCACCAAGTGCTAAAGCCACGGCGACTGCGTTATACCTTGTTCACTATTATATTGGCGGAAGCTTGGGCGGGTTCTTGCTCTTGTATTGCTGGCAACTATTCGGTTGGAATGGTGTGATTGCAGGTGGTTCAATCTTCTATATCGTCATATTTACTTGGGTTTATCAGTTAAAACAGCTTCAAATGACTACGTCTAAACTCGCCGAGGCTTGAGTCAGGCCTACGAACGAATCAATTATTACTTTTGATTGGTGGCGGTTCTGATATCCTACGAAAAAATTCAATTCGGAACCTGTTATGTCGAACACTCAAAGCACAGATCTTCAAACCATCCACGACCAAATAAAACAATGGTTAGACGACGTTGTGATTGGCCTAAACCTGTGTCCCTTTGCTGCAAAACCACAACGAAATAAGCAGATTAAGATCTTTGTGAGTGAAGCAAAAACCGAAGAAATGTTACTTGAAGATATCATGACGCATTTCGTTGAGTTAGATAACACGCCAGTTGCTGAATTAGAGACGACTTTGGTGGTTGTCCCTAACATGCTGCAAGATTTTTTCGACTACAACATGTTCATTGATTGGATTGAAGCACTGATCAAGCAGGAAGATTGGGAAGGTATCTATCAAGTCGCCACCTTCCACCCAGATTACTGTTTTGGTGGTGCCGATCCAGAAGACGATGAGAACCTAACAAATCGCTCTCCTTATCCGGTTTACCATTTGATTCGCGAAGCGAGTATGGAGAAAGTGTTAAAGCACTATCCGAATCCAGAAGCGATTCCTGATACCAACATTGCAAGAGTTGAATCTTTAACACCAGCGGAACGTCGTCAATTGTTTCCTTATCTATTCAGCTAATCGCGAACCGTTAAGCATTAAGCATTAAGGACTAACAAATTTCGGCTTACAAACCGGAATGTTCTTGATGATATGGACGAGAAATAAACTGATCTCGTCCATTTTGTTTAGCAATATACAGGCACTCATCGGCAACTTTTATTAACGAGTCTAACGCCGACATTCGTTCCCCTTTGGTATCCCAAGTACTCAATTCAAAATGACACGCGCCGATTGATATGGTGACTGGCTTTCTATCCAGTGTGATTTTCTTCATCTCTTGCAAAAGAATCCTGAACTTATCTTCAACATAACTGGGTGTTCTATTTGGATACCAAAGAATAAACTCCTCGCCACCGAAACGCGCCACAAACTCGCCTTCTTGAGTGTTATGACTCAAGACATTCGCTACTTTCTTTAAAACAACATCACCCATTTGGTGGCCGTAAGTATCATTAACGACCTTAAAGAAATCAATGTCGACAACCGCTAGTGTCCCTTTACCTAAAGATCCTTTTAACTGTTCAACTTCTGCATTCAGCGTTTTGAACAAACAACGTCTATTCGGTAAGTGGGTAAGTGGATCATACAGGGCTTGGTATTCAAGTTTTTCGTTCAGTTCTTGCAGTTTACGTTCTTGCTGCCTTCTAACCAGTTCTACTTCTATCCATGAAGCCATCAACCTCATCACATCGATATCGAACTCTTTGAATTCTCTGTAATACGGTCTAGGACTTGAAAAGTTTAAGGTGCCGTAAAGCTCTTCGTTAACGAAAATAGGAATGCCAATATAGGACTCTAACCCGAAAGACTGATATGCAGGATGAGTTGCATATTTATCGTGTTTACCGCAATGTTCAATGCAGATAGGGCCGATTGATTTACACGTAATTTCACAATAGGTCGATCGATAATCGAAAATATCGCCGGTGTGCAGTTCCACGCCATCAGGGGTAATGCAGTGTTCCACTCGATAGCGGTTGCCTTCTACTTTCGACAGGATACCAATATCTAAATCAAAGCGTTCGAGTCCCATAATAAGCAGTTGAGCGATCTGACTATCGAAACCTTTTCGATAGTCATTGGTAATTTGATACAAGCGGCGTATAACAATTTCGCTTTCACTGGCTTGGTGCATAACTGGGATCCCACAGCTGCCGAATTTAATGACAACATCACTATTTGGTATATGAAGAAGAGTAAAGTGTAAAAAACCTAATAATCAATTGGTTTGTATGCAAAATACCTCATTGGTCCAATGAATAAAAGTCGACTTCTTCGACTTTGCGTTAGCACCCTATTCCTAGCTTTGATAAAATGATCCATTAACGAAACAGAATGGATAGGAAAATGAACCTTTCTCAACTAAGCCAAGAAATCTACGATCACCTTTACCGCGACATTGAAGAGTTCCGCAGCACTTTTGATCTGCCTGTTGCTGCTCCTGAAACAATGGACGAAAAAGGCGATACGTTACATACCTCTCTAGCGATAGAAGAACTAACAGAACTAGCAGAAGCAGACTCTAAAATCGAGCAAGCTGACGCTATCGTAGACAGCGTTTATGTTTTGATGGGACGTTTAGTTCACCTTGGCCAAGCTAAGGTTGAAGATAACCTAGCGATCAGCTATCTGATCGACCTGCTATTGAATGTTTGTAAAAACCGTTCAATCGGCTTCTTGCCTTGTTGGGACGAAGTACACTCAAGCAACATGAGCAAAGTATGTCGCAACGAAACTGAATACGCTGAAACAGAAGCTTTCTATGCTGAGCAAAACATCAAGCTGATGGCGGTTCAAAAAGGTGAATACATCATCGCTAAATGTGCAGAAGATTTTGTATCTGAAGGTAAGATAATTCGCCAAGGTAAAGTACTTAAATCAGTACACTACCGCCCTGCGAACCTTGAGCCTCTAACGGCTTAAGCGAGTCTTTTAGCTTTCTAAATCATTAATGTTTTAGCGAGTCAAAACAACAAACGCCACGTTACGATAACGTGGCGTTTTAATATCTATCGTTTTATTTTCTGTGTCTTCTCGTTCTTGAAAACGTCACCGTGTTACCACTATACCAGTCGCGCCATGTGATAAACCGCTACATATTCACCGTTTCTAAAGGCAAACCCTGCCGACTCCCCTTCAATAACAAAACCGAACTTCTTGTAGAGATTGATGGCTCTTTCATTGTCGGTGTACACCGTTAGTTCCATCCGTTTGATGTTGATCCAGTTATCACACAGATCGATTGCTGTCGCGAGCAGTTGACTCCCAACGCCTCTGCCTAACACATCGTCTTTAACACCCATACCGAATGAAGCTACATGTCGCCTTCTCGGGTTTACACACACTTCCATTCCTAAATTCCCAACAATCTTCTCGTCGATCAATGCAACATAAGAGTACACATTGTCAGGCATATTTGAGATTCGTTTCTGCCAGCTTTCCAGAGATGGATTTGGGAGTTGCAGCGTACCGGTATAAGCATTAGTGCATTCGTAGACTTCTTTTATTCCCTTTGCATCTGACGGTTCAGACCGTCTCACTATAATACTCATCGCAACTCCTACTATTATTCTTCACTCAATATGAAACACATCCTTCATGCGCACCTAGACACACTAACAAATAGTAAATATTTAACAATAGGTTAGCCTGAATTGTTTTTAATAGAGCTGATATGAGAATAGGCGTAGATGATCTAAAGAGGACGTTGATTTGAGGAATAAAAACGAGTTGAGCTGGAAGAAATTCGGTATAGGCACCTTAATTGTGCCCATATCTTGAAACCTGTGGCGTTGGTTTACTCTAGTTCATCATTCTTTGGTTGATCACTTCCTGATTAATTATGAACTGGCTAATCTTGATCGAGTTAATCACGCTCACATTGAACTTGCATGACTTTAAGATCGGCGGTGTTTAGTTTCTCAGCTAGTGCTGCACCTTCTTCATTACATTGCTCAAGAGTTGTAAATTGGGTATTAACTTCCATTTCTGCAGTGCTATCCGCGCCACCCATCATCAAACTTAGAATTAGTGTTAGTTCGTACATCTAGTAATCCTCTTTAGAGTAATTAAAGCGTCCATTCGAATAAGATAAAGTGACTAGAGTCAATCCTACGCACTTGAGTTGTTGAAATGAATTCTAGCGATTCGCTCAATTTGAGTCTTACCATTTTGTGCCAAACGAAAACAAATCCCTAAACTAAAAAAGACCAAAAGCCTGCGCTTCTGGTCTCTTATTCTAAATCTGACTTATCTAAGGTCATTTAGTTAATACAACTTAAGGTTCAATTTCTGAGTCGCTTTTCTCTAAGCTAACGACATTCAAAACCGCAAATGCAGAGGCTAGAAATAAGCCTAATATCCAAACAAAATACCACATGAGAAACTCCTTAATACAGTGAATGGCTATTACGTTCGACATACTCGGTATCGAGTCGTCCAAACATAGTTCGGTAGCTGAAAGCGGTGTAACACAGGATGATGGGTACCATCACAAATGCCACGCCTGTCATGATATTCAAGGTCAGTTCGCTTGAGGTGGAATCCCACAGCGTAAGGCTGTGACTCGGGTTAACGCTGGACGGGATAATGAACGGGAACATCGTAAAACCAGCCGTTAAGAGGATGCAAGCATTAGTCAGACTTGAACTAATAAAAGCAATCGCATCCCACTTTAATCTTGCACTGAGCAATGCCAATAGCGGAATGACCACGCTGCCAATCTGCGCAAACCACATCCAAGGGTAAATCTCGAAGTTGGTTAACCAAGCACCGGTTTCTGCTACCGCTTGTTTGTTTAACGGATTTGAAACTGCACTATGGTTCAACTCACTGGCAATCAAATAACCATCAATTTGGCTTATCGCTAAACCGCCAATGACCATCAGGCTAGCCACAAATACCGCAGTCACTTGCGTAACCACTCTTGCCTTTGCATAAAGCGCATCTGTGGTTTTCATCATCAGCCAAGCACTGCCTTGCAACAACGCCATCAATAACCCAACCAGACCACACAAAAGCGCGAATGGGTTAATCAAATCGATAAACGACCCATGGTAATCAACCATAAGCAAACTATTGAGCGAGAAAGGAAGTCCCTGCATCAAGTTGCCAAATGCGACACCAAATAAAATGGGAGGAAAGAAGCCTGAGAACGAGATGGCTAAGTCACACACTTTTCGCCATTGGTCGTTATCTATTTTGGCTCGATACTCAAACGCAAGAGGACGTAACCACAATGAGATAAGAGCCAAGTACATCGCCACATAAAGGCTTGAAAACGATGTCGCATAAACCAGAGGCCAAGCCGCAAACAAAGCACCACCAGCGGTAATGAGCCAAACTTGGTTGCCATCCCAATGGGGTGCGATGGAGTTAATCATGACTCGTCTTTCAGCGTTCGTTTTGCCAATAAACGGTAATAACGCCCCCACTCCCATATCAAAACCATCGGTGATCATAAAACCAATCAGCAGTACACCAATCAGAACCCACCAAATTAAACGTAATGTGTCATATTCGAACATGAGTCAGTCACCTTATTGTTGAACTTGTTGTGCCAATTTGGCTTCAAGCGATGTTGGATTTTGTTCATAGTGATAACGCCCCGTTTTTAAACTGCTTGGGCCTTTTTTAGCGACAGTGATCATCAAGTAGCTTTCAACAATAATAAATACTGTGTATAGGCTAATAATAAGCGCGAGAGACGTAAGTAGGTTTTCAACGGTTTGAGAAGAAGCCGCGACTGCAACAGGAAGAATTTCACCGACCGCCCAAGGCTGACGACCATACTCCGCAACAAACCAACCCGCTTCGATTGCCACCCAAGGTAATGGAATTGACCAAAGTGCTGCCTTCAATAACCAAGGCTTTTGAGTAATGTTTTTTCGGTAGGTTTGTAAGAAAGCCGCGCCAAAGACAAACAACATAATGAAGCCACAGCCAACCATGATTCTGAATGACCAGAACAGCGGCCACACCGTTGGGATTGAATCGTCTGCTGCTTGTTGAATTTGTTGTTCGGTAGCATCAGTGACCGTATCGGTATAACGCTTGAGTAACAGTCCATAACCGAGGTCGTGCTTAGTTTGGTCGAAGGCTTGTTCTGTTTCATCAGACGTATCGCCCGCTCGCAAACGCTCTAGCAAGTCATATGCAACAATGCCGTTGCGAATACGGACCAGGTGCTGATCGCGCAAATCGTGTAAACCCGTCACTTGTTCATCCAGAGATCGCGTTGCAATAATGCCCATCACATAAGGAATTTTCACTGCGAAATCAGTTTTGCCTTCCTCTTGGTTTGGTAATCCGAACAAAGTAAAAGCCGCAGGAGCAGGCTCGGTGTGCCATTCCGCTTCAATCGCTGCGAGTTTTACTTTTTGGACATCACCCAGTTCATAACCAGATTCATCGCCAAGTACGATTACCGAAATGATAGAAGCTATTCCGAAAGATGCCGCCACAGCGAAAGAGCGTTTTGCAAAGGCGATGTCTCGACCTTTCAGTAAGTAATATGAACTCACACCAAGAATAAACATCGAGCCACAGGTATACGCTGAGGCCACTGTATGCAGGAATTTAACTTGAGCGACAGGGTTGAGCACAACTTCCGCAAAGCTGGTCATTTCCATACGCATGGTTTGGTAATTGAACTCAGATCCAATCGGGTTTTGCATCCAACCATTGGCAACCAAAATCCACAGTGCAGAGAAGCTTGAGCCCAACGCCACCAGCCACGTCACCATAAGGTGTTGACGTTTCGATAGCTTTTCCCAACCGAAGAAGAACAGTCCGACAAAGGTGGATTCTAAAAAGAAAGCGACAAGCGCTTCAATGGCCAAAGGGGCACCAAAGATATCCCCGACATAGTGAGAATAGTAAGACCAGTTAGTGCCAAACTGGAATTCCATGGTTAAACCTGTGGTTACGCCCAAAGCAAAGTTAATACCAAACAACTTTCCCCAGAATCGAGTCATGTCCTGGTAAATTTGCTTACCAGTCAGCACATAGAGCGATTCCATGATCGCCAAAAGACAGGACATACCAATGGTTAAGGGGACAAAGAGAAAATGAAACATAGCAGTTAGCGCAAACTGCACACGCGACAATTCAACAACATCAAACATTAAAGCTCCAAACATCATAATGATGGCTTTCATATTAAGAATTGGAGCGTATTTCAGCACAGTTCTGACGAACCAAACTAGAACAGATAATCAGTTAAAAAACAGAACAGATGACTAGCAAAAAGGAACGGTGGGCGAAAACTTGGGTATCGATTATCTAAGCTTGTGATTCCATAACTTGAACTAACTTACCAAGTGTTTGAATCGCCGATGCTATTTTTTCGTCACATGCGTAGGAACAATTGAGGCGAATGTGGTGAGAGAACTTCTTATCACCACTGAAAATGATGCCCGGTGCAACAGAGATATTGTGTTCAAGGGCTTGTTCATACAATGTCTCGACGCAGATCTTCGCCGACAGTTCGATCCATACAAAATAGCCACCTTGATTCTTATGGATTAGAGCGCTCGATGGCAAACTTGTTTCTAGCAAAGCTATATGTTCCTTCTTCCTTTCATTCAAAAGTTTACGAAGTTTTTTAAGATGGTTGTCGTAGCTATAAAATGTGAGGTAATGAGACAAGCCAAGCTGAATAGGAATGCTACTGGAGAGTGTCGACAAGTGCTGCAACCGCTGAATCTTTAGTGCTTGTTTACCTGCCACTACCCAGCCGATTCGGAAGCCCGGTGATAGCGATTTGGAAAACGAACCACACAACATGATTTGTTCGCCTGTGTCGTAGGCTTTGGCGGGCAATGATGTTTGATTACCAACGTGAAGCTCTCGGTATACATCGTCTTCAATCATCGGGATCTTGTGTTGATTCACCAACTTTGCCAGTCGTTGCTTGTTGCTGTCACTCATCGAATAGCCAACTGGGTTTTGCGATTCCGTCATAAACCAGCACGCTTTGATGTCCATTGAAGCGAACACCGATTCCAACACATCTAAATCTATACCAGTTTCAGGGCCTGTTGGTATCTCAACTGCCGTCAGGTTTAACCTCTCAATGGTCTGCAACACACCATAGAACGCAGGGTACTCGATAGCGACCAAGTCACCCGGTTCCGTGCAAGATTGCAGACATAAATTTAGGGCTTCCATCGCTCCGGAGGTAATCACGATGTCATCTGGCAGTACATTTAACCCATGCATTTGGTAACGCTGGGCGATTTGCCTACGGAGTGTTTCACTGCCCGGTGGTAAATTGGTGAGCATGCTGTTGTCAGGCATTTGGCGGCTGGCATTGGCTAAACTGCGCGACAATGCTTGATGCGGAAACAAGGCTGGATCTGGAAATGCCGAGCTCAGTGGAATGATGCTGGGGTCTTTGGCTCGTTGAAGCACATCATAAAGCAGATCACTGATCTTAACCGGATACGGTTTTATGGCCTTTTGTTGTATGTGTTCTGAGGTGAATACATTTCTGCGAGGTAATACGAAATAACCAGATTTCGGCTTTGATCGAACATAACCTTGGTCTTCTAACTGCTGATACGCTTGCAGTACCGTTTCAATGCTGAGTTTATAGCGCTTACAAGCGTCTCTTATTGATGGGATCTTTTCACCACTCAACCAGATATTTTGTTCTATCTGGTTCTTGATTGTATTGGCGAGTATTTGTGATTTTTTCATCAATAAGTTCGTTCGTATTCGAAGGTGGATGAACAGATTATATTATAGGTAAAACAATGTCCTTCCCTAATAACATTCAATGCGTTGTCGTACTGCCAGCCTAGGACTTACATAAGCACTCTCTTAAAAAGAACTCCGTTGACAGCTATCTCATAAAAAATGGCATCACGCTTATAAAGAGTGATGCCATTAATTTTTCAAGGCTTAACTAATCCTATTCAAACTAGTTAGCTGGACGCCACACGCCCCACTGATCATTTTCGTAGGTCGCTTTAGGGTTTTCTCCACCCTGAACCCACCATTGTGCTTTCCACGACTGGTTTGAGTACGTTACTACTTCACCACCAAGGTAAGTTGCTGATGAATCCCACGTGCCTAGGTCTGGGTCAGGTGTCGGATCAGGATCTGGCGTTGGATCTGGGTCTGGTGTTACGCCACCGTCATCAGCAATCACTTCAAACGTGAAGGTTTCAACACTCTCGCTTTCAATAGAGCTAGCCATGAACGACAAAGTCTCGTTCACTGTAATCGCAGTCGTATCAACCACAATAGAAGCTGTGCCATTGTTTTGAATGCTTACTACGGAACCTTGAGTTTGAGTTAATGTCGCCGCTTCGCTTGTTGCAATCACAACTTTGTCGCCAGCGTTCACTACATTGTCACTCTTCACTAGCTCGTAGATGTCGCCTTTCAGTGGTTCAACACCACCGTCGCCACCATCAATCAGCGTTAACTGACCAGAAGCACGGCTATCCTTTGAGTTGAAGAAGTTACGTGAAGGATCGTTTTGGAAATACATGTAGTGCTGCATTTCAGCATGCCAGTCACCAATGAAGATCGCGCCATCCTTAAACTCTTCGTGCCAGCCATTAATTTCAGATGCCAATAGTCGAGCCCAATCGTTAACGTTTGAAGCGTCGATGACGATGTCGAAGCTACGCGCTACTTCACCATATTTGTTGATGATGTCGTACTTAACGGTGTCACCAATTTCAGGCGTACCAAACTGGTCAGAAACAAACAAGTCGCCACGAACTAGATCAGGTTGTGGTGTAGGATCTGGCGGAGGTGTAGTACCACCCGCGATAGTAATGTCTGAACAGTTGTAAAAGCCTTCGCCAGCTGCATCATCACGTTGCCAACGTACATATAGGATTGCATCACCAGAGCGGTCAGATGGAATCGTCACGTTGATACGGTATTTACCACCGCTTACAGGAACATTACCCACTTCTTGGATAAGATCTAAGTCACCCCACGCTAGGCCTTTGCTCAGGTCTGCGTTCGGCTTCGTTAGGTAGAACTCCCAAAATGAAGGATTGTGTGGCGCAGTCGCGTTGAATACATATTCAAATGTACCTGTACTTAGCTCGGTGCGAGTCCAACCAGTATGTGGTGCTCCCATGCCGCGCTTTTGCGAATCATTGGCATAACACAATGTGCCATCAGGAATCGCCGCTTTCACAGCATTTATGTTGTTGAAATCTTGAATGTTTTTCGCGTACTCGTTACGTTGAACGAACGGGTATGAACCAGAAATATCTTTTGCTTGAGCACATGCAGCGTTAGGCGGCGTACCCGACCAAACTCCGCCCTGCTCGTAACATGTGTTCTGACGTGCACTTGGAAACTCAGACCAACCATGAGCATTTGCCACTGACGGCACACTCGATAGCATAGCCATACCTACTGCTATTTTAAGAATATTATTATTTGTTGTTTTCACTTTCCCACTCTCTATTATTTTACCCTGAACACAACATCAATTGATCACTTATCAATCAAAATCGCACTTCGAGGGTTTATAGTTTTTGTTTGAAGAACAACGAAAAATATATACGTCAATTTTATCAATAACAGCGGGTTTTATATTGATAGGAATCAGAATCACACAACTCAAACAAATGCATTGTAGATAGATGATGTTGCTTCGAATTATTGGATCTCAGTATTCCGTCTTGATTGAGGAAACAATATTCAAAGTGAATAAAAAAACGGCTTAATGATTAAGCCGTTTTGAAGTTTGTATATCGAATAGAAATCAGAGCCTAGTCGATTAGTGGAATATTAATCTAACTTTTTCCACTGCTGTTCAACCCAATTAGGGTCAATTGCAATTCCTGGCAAGTAATCTTCGTTGTTACATTCTGCCGCCCATGGGCCGTAACACTCATAGACTCCCTCACCTTCAAATAGAACGATGTCTCCATCCACATAGCTACCGAAACCTTCTGGGTAAACATAATCATATTCAGGCGGTGGTGTGCCAGCTTCAACCAAATGGAAGTTCAACGTCTGTTGCCCTACCAACTTGCCTTCGCTGTTTTTCACACTCACGACTAACATGTGGTGGCCAGCTTCTGATTTGGATAAAGGCAGCGCTACAGATTCTGACGAATCATCTTTTACTTCACCACTCCAGTGTGCCAATGACTCTCGGCTATGGTTATACACCGTCAACTCAGCTTTAGCATCACCTTCAGCCACCAGTGTTAAGTCTAGAATTGTCGCTTCTTCACCGACTACGTATTCAGGCTCTAACCCTTCAACCGTGAGTGAGGTATCTGGTTCCGGCACGTCAACATCGTAGCCTATTTCTACGCTCTGAATACCACTATCTGCATTAACGTATATCGGGTTTACGCCATAAATTGGAACAAAGCCGTTTTCACTCAACACGCCCGACTTAATATTCTTACGTTCTTCATTTACTTTGGTCGCCAATGCTTTTGACCAGTTCTTTGATTGGCCAGCTGCGCTGTCAGTAATATCAAGACGAGTACTTAGTGCAACATTTTCGCCAGAACCATCAAAGACACGAGTATAAACCGCATCACCTTCCCTGAGGTTGGCGGTCGGTATTATTTGACCTGCTTTGTCCCAATCCGGTAGTTGCGAATCATCACCATCAAATACCACATCAATCGCATTGTAGAATGCTTTGTCTGTGTCACCGACATCCCAAACAGCCAAAATGACATGGTAACCTTCTCGCACAGGTACATCACAGGTATGAGTAGCCGTGTCTTGTGTCATATCTCCGTGACCATCAACCTCACAGAAAGGTGTTAAGTCAAAGGCTGCTCGTTCCAATGGTTCATTCTGATCCCATCCTTCTTTCGTGATGTAATACTTGAAACCAGCCGCTATGTGGTTAGCCCTAAATGTCCATTCAAATTCTTGAGATCCCGCTTCTATTGGGCGTTTCTGCCAGCGCTCTGAAGTTTGTTCATCTAGATTTCTTGCGATTGATATTTCAGCACTGGCAATATAGCCATCAGCAGGTCCACCTTCTGGGAAGCCATCGAAGCCTTCCACACTTTGCGGCTCATACTGTATGTTTCCACAGTCCATGTTCTTCGCCTGACCTTCAGAATCTTCTAAATGGCACAAAGCGACACGACTTATTATGTTGCCTTCATCATTTAATGACACAAAGCCGTGTGCCATAGCACCACCACACACGGTAGACAAAGCGATCGCTAAAGCCGTTTTCTCTATTCCAATTCTCATAACATTTCCATTTAAAGACTTCATATTTCCAATTAAAGGCCCAGATGATCTTTGTCTGTCGACCTAACCAACGTTCTAAGTTGAGCAAATATGCGATTCGTCATTAATGCTTACTCAACACAAGCATTAACAAAGCAAATGCATATCAGTCAATTTGAGCATGGTTGAATAATGAGTGAATATTTAGTCAATAAGGCTGATTGAGAATCAACAAAGCTCATACGAAGTAGAAAGTGAATTATATATCTGAAAAATATGAGGTTTACCCAAGAAACCAAAGGAAGCTATGGCTAGATACTTTAATAATTCGTTGGGTACGTAAGAGATGTACTTTGTTAAAGCAGGGATAAATTAAAAGTAGTTAGAAGACATAAGGGACAGTAAATATGGAAACTTCTCGTCAAAATAACGATTTTGACGAGACGAATTAGAATCAACGGATTTAATAGCGGCTATGCATTCCCATGCGATGTGACATGTCGTCGTCCATACGACCGCCCTTCCAGCCGCTTCCACCCAAAAGGTTGAGCACATCACGCGCGGTGTAACTTTCACCGCCGAAGAAGTCACTAGACACATCATTACGTAACAGCTGGATAGTGGGAACCAATTCAACATCAAGATCTTGTGGATCCGCAAACAAAGACAATGCGATCTGTTGTTGGCGTTTACTCAGTTCATTAGAGCTTGTTTCAACCTGTCCTATCGAGAAGAAATCACGGCTTCCGTAACTCTTCACCATCTTTGCAGACAGTAGTTTAATCACCTTTTTGATTCTTCGTCTTTGAATGTATCTAAACATATTTAGTCCCTTTACTCACTCGTCTTTAACCCAATAATCCGCTTAACCAAATGACCTTTTTAGCAAATACTCTTTCTAACCAAACGCTCTCTCTAACCAAACAACAGATAGGTTTGATTATCTACTGAGATACTTTTTACTTCAGTGTTAAATACGGATTCTAGCTGCTCAGGTGTAAGCACTTGTTCTGCACTGCCAGAAGCTTGTAGAACGCCTTTGTCGAGCAACAATACTTGGTCGGCGTGTCTTAAGGTCCGGTTCAGATCGTGGTTTGCCATGATCACCGCAATGCCTTTTGCTGCTACTCGTTCAATGAGCTTGTATAACAAGGCTTCTTGAGCAATATCTAGTGGAGCTGCTGGTTCATCGAGGATCAGCAGTTTCGCGTAAGGGTTCAACGTTGGCCAGATCTGTAAACACATTCCAGCTAAACGAACGCGCTGCCATTCACCACCAGACAACGTTTGAATAGAACGATGAAGTTTGTCTGAGATGTCCAACATCTGGCTTATTTCGCCCAAAGCTACGTTGATTTCAGTATCAAGGCCGTGTGAGGAGCTTGGCAGTGACAACGCAAGGTATTGGAACACTTCTAAGTTGAAGGCTGGCCTTGCGCTTTGACACAAATAAGCGCGGTGCAATGATAAGTCTTGTAACGACAATTCAGACAAGTCTTGACCATCAATGGTGATATCACCTTTATAGTCGTTCCCTATTCCTGATGTCGCTTCAAGTAAGGTGCTTTTACCGCTACCATTGGGGCCGATAACGTGAGTCACCTGCCCTTGCTTGAGCTCAAATGATAGCGGTAATAAACGAGCGCCGACGCTCAGGCTCTTAATTTGAATCATGATTTTTAATTAACATCCAAATAAAGATCGGCGCACCGATACTGGTGGTCATCACACCCAAAGGCAATTCTGCTGAATCGAGTAACGTACGCGCGCAGATATCGGCAAACACCAACAAAGCAGCACCAGCAACGGCAGACAAAGGAAGAAGATATCGGTTGTCGGTACCAATCGCTAAACGGAGTAAGTGTGGGACAACTAAGCCGACAAAGCTGATTACGCCGCCTAATGCCACCGCGCAGCCTACCAAAATAGATACAGCGAAGATCAAACGCCAACGCAGTTTAGGGACATTCACGCCCAGTTGTGCGGCATGAGTCTCCCCTATCATCAGTTTATCGAGCTTACTGCCTTGTAAGCACAACCAGATGATGACGGGAATCATGACTAACGTCAGTGAGTGTTGATACCAAGTCACGCCACCCAAACTGCCCATCAACCAATACATTAATAAGCGTAGGCTGAGGTCATCACTAAAATAGAAAGCCCATGTCACCATCGCGCCAGAAAGAATGCCTAACGCGACACCCACCAGCAATAATTTGGCCGTGGTCAGTCGCATCGTTTTGACCATGCTCACCAGAATCACGGTGAAACAGAGTGACCCTAATACGGCAGCAATCATGAAGAGTTCAGGCGTAGGAGCAAACGGCAAGAAGAACAGCACGATCACCATGGCTAAACTCGCGCCACCGGAAATACCGAGCACACCCGGCTCTGCTAATACATTACCCAATAAGACTTGTAAGCTTGCGCCAGATACAGCTAACCCAGCCCCAATAGCAATCGCAGCCAGTAATCGAGGTAAGCGTAAATCAATCAGTAGTTTTTGTTCTAACGTGGACAAGGTGCCCAGAGGGGAAATGAAAAGATCGCCAACCATCAGGTAAATCGCACTCAGCGCGACAAGCAGTGCTGCCATGAGATAAATGGCTCGCGTCCATTTGCGCTGTTTTTGGTGAAGAAGTTGTTGGAAATCCATATCAAGCTACTTTGAAAATGTTCGCGTAACCTTACCTGTATACCCAAATAAACTCAAGGCTCACACCGTAATGTGAACCTTGATATTTCAACCAGTTGAGCGATTGTTTTAATCGTTTAAACCCGACTAAGTATTAATCGTACACAAGCTGACCGTGGTCGAACCGTGTTTCAACTTCGCACACCATTAAGGCCGCTCGTTGACCGATGGCCACGTTACGATTTGGGAATACCACGGCTTCGTTTTCATTCTTCGCCATTAATGGTTTATCACCATCATGACCAAATACTTCACCGTGCTTGAACGCGGTAAAGTTCTCTACAGAATCAGAGAACATGAAATCAAAGTCATCATGCAAGCGCACAATTGTGCGGCTAACACGATACATGATGGTTCGCTTAGGTAGATGCTCTGGCTCTGCTTCAGCAATCAAGTTACGTATCGCCAAATCAAAAGCAGTGAGCTTATCAAGTTGGTTCTCACCAATTCTTGCTACCTGACCTAATTCCATTGTCAGTGCTTGCGCTTCAAAGTTTTCAGCGCTGTACCAACTGAAGGTGCTTGTTGGTGCATTCGACAGCAACACTGCTTCAATGTGAGCGCTGTTAATGAAATCGAACAGCTCTTTATTGCGAACTTCGTGGCGAACCTTAGGGCTCACGGCGAACGAATAATGTTTAGACAAGCGGATCGCACAATGCAGGTCTAAGTGCCAGCGAGTTGCGGGTTCCGTCTGCTTATAAAAATCAGTAACCAATAACTTCAAGTTCTTCGCAATATCCACTTCTCGATTACTTTCGTGCTGTTTTTCATCAAACAGACGATTCATATTCACATCAAGAAAACGAGTATGTGCGTTGGTTGCTTCTGGGTGAGCAATAATAAACAGGCATCTCGCATTCACTTCTTGGAAGCCTGTTTCGATATCTTCGATGAGCTTATCGATAAGCTCCATTGGTGAAGTTTCATCACCATGAACACCAGTTGAAAAGATGATGTTTTTGGTTTCAGAATTATATTCCGCGGGAATCACTTCCAACACACCACGTTGATGAAGCTTAATTTGAACACCGTTACTTAGTACGGTCTGTCCTGCAAACACTTCTTGCTCAAGATCTAGGCTGTCAAAAAGAAATGATTGGCGAAAGAGGGTCTTCGTCATGCGCTACTCCTTAAATGCACGGCCGTATGTTAATAAATTGTTCATAAAAATTGTGTCGCTAGGATCGCACTTATTAACAGAAACTCCGTTATCACTCACAAATACTGCCCATATATTTTAAATTTCATGCTTATCAACAAACCGACGTCTGTTCCAAATAACCATTTCAAATGACCATTCCAAATTTCATTCTCAATGGTCAATTTAATATTTAATTATTTCAGCAAGATAAGAGCCACGTAAGCTAACACAGCTCTTACCTGCAATGAACAGATTGAGATCAATTAATCTTCTTGATTCAGTAATCTTTCAAATTCATCGATTTGAACTTTGACCATGTCGATACTTTGCTGCCAAAAGTCCGCTTTAGTCAGGTCCATACTTAAGTGTTTTTTAACCACCTCTTCTGCCATCATACTGCCAGTATCGCGCAATAAAGAGACGTAATCACCGTAGAATTGATCACCTTTAGCATCACGTTGTGCGTAAACACCTTTACTGAAGAGGTAACCGAACAGGTATGGGTAGTTGTAGAAACTCACTTGAGAGATACTGAAGTGAAGCTTACTCGCCCAGAAATAAGGGTCGGCTTCGGTCATTGCATCGCCGTACCATTCTTTCCAAGTCGTTTCCATCAGGTCACACAGCTGCTGAGCCGTGAGCTCGCCTTTTTCACGCTGCTCGTAAAACGCTTTTTCAAATTCAAAACGAACCGGAATATTGACCATTAATGCTAAAGAAGAAGACAACTCTTCCCATAGCATTTCTAATTTTTCATTTCGTGTTTGCGCTTGCTTCAACAAGTGATCACGAACAATATTCTCTGCAAAAATCGATGCGGTTTCAGCGAGCGTCATTGGATAGCGTGTTTGACAAAGTGGCATGTCTTTCATTACCCAATTGTGGAACGCGTGGCCAAGCTCGTGTGCCAGTGTCATTAAGTCAGAGCGGCTACCACTCCACGTCATGAACACAAGCGGTGTACGTGTCGCAGCAAACTTGGTGCAGTAAGCGCCTAAACGTTTGTTGGCAGCTGGTGCGGCATCAATCCAACCGTTCTCAACCATTAATGCGACAAACTCAGCCATCTCTGGATTGACTTCGGCGAAGGCAGTTTTGATCACTTCGATCGCTTCATCAAATGGATAAACCTTAGATTCACTGTCACCCAACGGCGGCATCGCGGCTAAATGGTTCCAAGGCTTCATTTCATCCAAGCCGTGAACTCTTGCCATCAACAGACCCGCTTTCTGGCCTACTTCGCGATTTGCCTTTGCTACTGACATCATGGTGTCCAGCGTTTCAGGCACGATGCGGCTGCCGTGTAGGCTTGGATCTAAGAAATGTACGTCGCTTATTTTCGAACGCTTTTTGTTTTCCGTCAGTCGCCAGCCTGCCAATGCATTTAAAATGGAAGCAAATGATTCTTGATGCGTTTTCATTGCGCCTTGCACAGCACGCCACGCAGACTCTTGCTTATCGAATTCACTTCCGTATAACAGGCTAGCGGCTTGTGAGAAACCTAGAGCTTCCTCTTCACCGTCCAGCTTTAGCGACAGTTTTAAAGAACCGGTTAGGTTATCGTATAAACGCCCCCATGCGTCGCGGCCATCGACTTTCATTGCGGCTAATAGCTGTTCTTCAGCTACGCTCAGTCGGCTACTTGCAAGTTTACGAGAGCTTTCAATCGCAAATCGTTGCCCTGCAACATCAACGCTATCATGCTCCAACACAGCGTTGATAAACTCCGGCTCAGCATGG
The DNA here is from genome assembly GCF_963898195.1 of Vibrio sp. L3-7. Classification (NCBI taxonomy): domain Bacteria; kingdom Pseudomonadati; phylum Pseudomonadota; class Gammaproteobacteria; order Vibrionales; family Vibrionaceae; genus Vibrio; species Vibrio sp. L3-7. Next base: position 55,619 of record NZ_CAWQUW010000001.1, read on the forward strand.
ATTAATGTGTCTTCATAAGGGCTGAACGCTTGAGACATCTCAGAGTTCAGTTTAGCGACGCGGCCAAGCAGTGCTTTCGCTTCTGTATGTGTTGCATCAACAGATGCATGGCAGTTAGCAAATGTGTTGATGGTGCTGAGTAACGTACCTGCCGCTTCTGAGGTTTGGATTGCGTTTTGCATGGCAAGAATAATGTGGCGCTTTTCAACATGTAGGTACAACAGCTCAATACATTGCTGAATGAGTTCAATATCTTGTTCTATTTTCACATCATCCAGATCGCGATAAGCGATACTTAGATCCCAACTAGGTGTTGTCATGACTAATTCCTTTCACGTAAGTAGTAATACCAATCTGGTATAGCGGCTGTAAACGCCACTTTATACTTTTAATATATTTAGTAGATTTAATGCTCTTAATAGATTGTTAATTCTTAAACTGTGTTTCTGAACACTCAGAGAACTGGCAGCCCTACCGCCTTTACGCTGACAAAGCTTTGTGCAAACTGAGTGATTTGAATATGGGTTATAGAGGCATTCTCAATCGACAATTTCGAGTACAGACTCGGGTTTTTCCAGTCAATATCAAGGCAATGTGCCAAGATCATTCGAATCACACCACCATGAGTAACGAGCAATAAATTGTCACTATCACAGGTCAGAAGTTGCGACCAACCTTGGGTAACTCTGTCATGGAAGTTCTGTAAACTTTCAGCACCGGACAGCTGATGATTTGCAGGATCTTGCCAGAAGGTTTCTAGCATTGACCATTTATCATCAAGTTCATCGAAAGCGACACCATCGACTTCGCCAAAGTTCATCTCTTGAAATTCAAGATCTACCGACAAAGGCAGTGACTTACGTTTAGCATACAAGTTGGCTAAGTCGCTGCACCGTCTTAATGGCGAGGTAATAACACAATCCAAAGAGAGGTTTTGCTCAGCCAAAGATTCACAAATGCGTTGCTGCATTTCGGGCTTAACCAATACGTCAGAGAAACCATTGAGCGCGGCTTTTCCTTCGACCTTGCCGTGTCTAATCAAATAGATATTTTTGGTGGTTCCGTTTTCCATGTACTCGACCTAACCTGTAGAATGTATAGAGTGGTTTGACGGTTTTAAGTTCAACGGCAATCCAGCCGCAATCAATGTCACTCGCTCGACAACACGAGCCAGTGATTGATTCATGCGCCCTGCGTTATCCACAAATAATCGAGATACTTTACCCAAAGGCACGACACCAAGCCCCACTTCGTTAGACACCATGATGATCTGAGCGTCGGTTTGCTCAACGCTTTTCACCAAGGCTTCAACTACAGCTTCCACTTGTGCATTGGTCGCACCTTCACCCAACTCAAAAATAATGTTATTGAGCCACAATGTTAAGCAGTCAATTAACACCACATCTTGTGCATCAAAAGTGAGGAGTTTGCTCGCTAACTCAACCGGCACTTCGTGTTCGATCCAACGATGATCACGACGTTGTTGATGATGTGCAATTCGCTCGCGCATTTCGTCATCGAAGTAAGTGGCCGTAGCAATATAATGCAAACGCCCATTTGAGCATGCAACAAGCGCACATAATGCTTGTTGTTCTGCAAAACTAGACTTACCAGAACGAGCCCCACCCAATACCAGATGGCTATTTCGCTGACTTGCTTGATTAATTTGATTAGCTTGATTGTTTTGATTCGTTTGATTCGTATTTGTCATAGGAAACCGTTACAGAAAGCTACTGTAAAAAGCAGCTGTGAACACAAGGTAAATCAACAGTTCCATCAACTGTTGAGCCGCACCTAAGCAATCTCCAGTGAAGCCGCCAATTCGAGCCATCAACCACTTTTTGATACCCACTCTAAACAGGTAGGCAATTACGGATAAGACAAGCGTAAACTCTAGACCAAACCATAGGCTTGGTAACACGCCAACCAACATCAAAAAGACAAGTTCACCTTTGGTTTGTTTATTGGCTAGAGGTTTACTTTTACTGGTGTCTAAGTCACTAACGTAAGGCATGTCATAGATCAGTGAAGCGGCAATTGCACGGCTAAAGGTATAACTGGTCACGATAACCATAAACAAAGCAGTCATGTTGACCAGTTCATTCAATAGCACCCACTTTCCAAGCAGAGCCATGATTAAGGCCGAGGCTCCATAAGTGCCAATGCGGCTATCTTTCATGATGGTTAAACGGCGCTCAAGCGTCATACCACCGCCGATACCATCAGCCATATCGGTTAGACCATCTTCATGAAAAGCCCCCGTCAGCATCAAGCTAAAGCTCATCATCAAGAAGATAGCAACTGCACTCGGCAATGCCGTATCGAGTAGCAAGAATACACCGCTACACAGAACACCAAGTAACAAACCAACCGTTGAAAAGTAACGTCCAGAACGATTCATACGCTCTGATGAATAGGGAGTGTTCTTCGGCATAGGTAAACGAGAAAAGAAGCCCATTGCCAATGAAAACAGTTCCCATTGATAATTGACTTTGTCTTTCAATGATCGTTGTGGCGCGTCACTCATTAGACTGTGACTCCTGCACTCTCGAAGCTCGCCATGTTGTTGTAAAACTCAGCCGCGGCGCGAATGATTGGCATTGCCAACGCCGCGCCCGTGCCTTCGCCTAGTCTCAATCCAAGATCAAGCAATGGCTCTGCGGCCAACAGTTCTAATACAATTTGATGTCCCGACTCTTCAGAGCGATGAGCAAAGATCATGTAGTCGCGGCAATTAGGTTCAATTAAGGTCGCGACATACGCAGCAACTGAAACGATAAAGCCATCGACCAACACAGGGGTTTTGGTTTGGTAAGCGCCAAGGAAGCCCCCCACCATTTGAACAATTTCATAGCCGCCCACTTGAGCAAGCACTTCTTTAATATCTTTAAGCTCTTTAACTTCTTTAAGCTCTAAACCTTTGCAACGAGCAACACCTTGTTCCACAACCGCTTTCTTACGTTCCAGTTGCTCACTGTTAATGCCGGTTCCTAGGCCAACACACTCCGATGCAGCACGATTCGCTAATGCACTTAAAATCGCTGAAGCGCTGCTGGTGTTGCCGATGCCCATTTCACCAAACATGATGATATTCGTGCCATTTGAAATGGTTCTAGATACAAGCTCTGTGCCTAGTTCAATCCCACGTTCAACCGTTTCTAAACTCATTGCCGCTTCGTTGGCAAAATTATTGGTTCGCGTACCTAAGCGCTGAGAGATCAGCATCGGGCTATCAGATTCCACAGGTAACAAAATACCAGTATCTACGACAGTGATATCAATATCATTTACGGTACAGAAACAATTAATGGCCGCGCCGCCCTGTAAGAAATTCAACACCATTTGTTGTGTTACAGCACTTGGAGCAATACTCACGCCTTCATCTGCTATGCCATGGTCGCCAGCAAAAATGATAATACTTGGCTTGTTCAATTCGATATGTTCTACCGCAGCTTCTTTGCCTTGGCTCTGAATCAAAGCGAGCTGATGAGCGACGTTTTCTAATAAGCCCAGCGCGCCTAGCGGCTTAGTTTTTTGATCAATGCGATGTTGGATGTATTGTGAGTATTTGGTATCTAGCATAAACGTAAGGGCACTTAAATTTGAGGAGACGAGTTTCAATAACACTGATTCTGCTTGAGCTGAATTGATCGCACTATTTAGGACGAGCCACTGAGAACACATTGGAAAGCGTGGCGTATTCACCACCGCCGAGTCGAGATAACGGGTCAAGAGCTAACGCATCGATCTTAAGGCGATCGCTGTCTTTATCGATCACATCTTCAGAGATGTACACGGTCTCAACTTGAGCAAAGATAAGGCTTTGTGGAACATCACCGACTTCTTTTACTTCATACAGTGTGCAACCAAAAGCCACAGCGCACTCTTTAACTCGAGGTAGAGAAAAGCCATCAAATTCAACCAACTCGATATTATTCGCAGTCACTTCTGATTCACCATGATCGAGTGTTGCCGCTGTTGCGGTCATCGCTTCTGCAGAGCTTGCTGATGCAATATGAATCACCATTTTACCCGTTTCAAGGGCATTACGGGTGGTATCTTTAATCTCACCACTTGGCTTCTTGCCAACCGACAACATCAATAAAGGTGGGTTACTCGACACTGGTGTGAAATAAGAAAAAGGGGCCAAGTTGAATACTTGTTCAGAAGACTCCGTCAATGCCCACGCTATAGGGCGAGGCACAACCGTTTGGGTCATCAAGTGATAGATCTGAGTGGGTGCGAGAGTGTCGAACTTGAGGTTCATAGCTCATCCTTGTCTATGTAAATTTCAAGCCAGTTTACGTGTTAAGAAGAGTCGTATCTATGGCTATCTGGTAGAAAACGCAGAGAGTGTTCCTTATTTGAACAAATACACCTCATCATTTCTCAAATTGAGAATCAAAAAGACAGAAAAGTAACACTAAGCAACCACCCAAGCGAAAAATCAACAACTTACGTTTTGGCATTGATTATGCTTTGTTTAAAGAGACTTATTAATCTCTCCATTGATAGGTTGACAACAAAGCAAGTTAAGCAAAAGAGTAAGTTAAGTAAGAACGTAACAAGTAACAAAAAGTGATTGCCCTCACTTGAAACAAACAGTCGACTACTAGCAAAAAGCAACAAACTAAAGAATAAATAAAACAAAGATTTAGGAGGTGGAATGTTCGCAAACCAAAGCAAAAGAAAACCAATTAAATCGAGTAAGAAAACAAGTAAAAAGGTGAAGAAAATCCCACTGTCCTTCACCTAAAAAGCGAAAAGCCCGTTGCCCAGCGGGCTTTTCGCTTTCTAGCACTTTATTTTCCCACTATCAGTACTGATAACTTTTGACAATCATTGGATTGCTTTAGCGCTGAACACTGCCTTATGTAAGTTTTATTCGCTTAAAACTCAAACACTGTTTATATTAAACAAGCACTTGCAAAGCGTTAAGGATAGCTATGAGTATTTCTGGAGATAAAACATCGGTCGTTGTGGCTGGTGCTACTGGGCTAATTGGCCATCACGTCATAAAGTTACTTATTGACGAACCCGCGGTCGAAAGTATCTATGCTTTATCCCGACGATCACTTGATTCACAATTTAGCTCGAACAAACTCCACACACTCATTCACAATGACTTGCAAGTAACCAGCTGGGACGACGCGAAATCAACACCCACTCTTGGCGTTATCTGCCTAGGAACCACCAAGAAAAAGGCGGGTTCAAAAGAAGCATTACGTAAAGTCGATGTAGAGTTGGTTAGCCAGGTTGCTCAATCGATGAAGTTTCTCGGCGTTCAAAGAGTCGCAGTGGTATCCAGTTACGGTGCTGCCCCTGATTCCTATTCACACTACCTTCGTTGCAAAGGGCAAATGGAGCAAAACTTAAAACGTATTGGCTTCAAGCAGCTTTTCATCGCACGTCCTGGGCCGCTAGTGGGCCAAAGGGATGAACCGAGAACCGACGAAAAATTTCTACAAAGTGTCTTTCCTCTGTTATCGCCATTTATGTTTGGGAAGTTTAAAAACCTACGCCCTATTCAATCGAAAGATGTCGCTCAAGCCATGTTGTTCAGATTATTCGAAAATAACTTCCAAAATATCGAAATTTACTCGTCAAGTGACATGCTCAATTTATTGGCAAAATATCGCTAAAAAGGTCATCTATTCACCATAATGTTGAATATCCACCCATCCCATTGAGTGGATATTACTAATTGTTCTATTAAATTACTTTTCCTTATTTCACGTTTTGTTACAGGTCGCTACTGTAGCTAACAGTATCAGCGCCCATATATCTAAGCGCCCTATCGATTTAAAGAAATTCATAAGGAAAACAAATGTCATTTTCAGCTATCGCTGCCTTAGCGGTATTCACTGGTATCCTCTTCTTTCTCTACGGACAGCAGAAAAAAGAAAACACGCTTTCTCGCCTCGTTCTATTAGGTTTGGTTTTTGGTAGCGCTTTCGGATTAGGCTTACAGCTGCTACTGGGTGAAGGCAACCCAGCCGTCAAAGAAACTTTGGATTGGGTAAACGTTGTTGGCAGTGGTTATGTCGGCCTACTGAAAATGGTGATCATGCCATTAGTCTTAGTTTCAATGATCGCGGCAGTCGTGAAGCTTGAAAAAGGTGGCTCGCTGGGTAAGATTTCCGGCATTACGATTTCGGTATTGCTAGTAACAACAGCGATTTCTGCGATTGTGGGTATTGCCGTCGCTCAAGCATTCGGTCTTTCGGCAGAAGGCTTAACAGAAGGTGCTCGTGAAACAGCTCGTATCGCAACATTAGAAAGCCGCATGGGCAGCGTGTCTGACCTAACAATTCCACAAATGTTAGTTAGCTTCATTCCGACTAACCCGTTTGCAGACCTAACAGGCGCTCGTTCTACTTCAATCATTGCGGTGGTTATCTTTGGTGTGCTCACAGGTATCGCTGCACGCAAGGTAATGGCAGAAAAAGAAGAGCTAGAATCACCAATCCGCACTTTCGTTGAAGCCGCTCAATCTATCGTGATGCGCTTAGTTAAGATGATTATGGCACTGACGCCATACGGCATCGCTGCGTTAATGGCGAAAGTAGTTGCTACATCAAGTGCTTCAGACATCCTAAGCTTACTGGGTTTCATCGTTGCTTCTTACGTAGCAATCATCCTGATGTTCGTTGTCCACGGTGTGCTGGTCTCTTTTGTTGGTGTAAACCCGAAAGAGTACTTCCAAAAAATCTGGCCTGTACTGACATTTGCTTTCACCTCGCGCAGTTCTGCAGCCACGATTCCACTGAACGTTGAAGCTCAAATCACTAAGCTAAATGTGCCACCAGCGATTGCTAACCTGTCTGCAACTTTCGGAGCAACAATTGGTCAGAATGGTTGTGCGGGTATCTACCCTGCAATGCTAGCCGTCATGGTTGCGCCTACGGTTGGTATCGACCCAATGGACATCAACTTCATTCTGTCTCTAATTGCCATTATCACAGTGAGCTCTTTCGGTATCGCAGGTGTGGGTGGCGGTGCAACATTCGCTGCACTTATTGTACTACCCGCGATGGGCCTTCCAGTAACAATTGCAGCACTGCTTATCTCTATCGAACCTCTTATCGATATGGCACGTACAGCGCTTAACGTATCTGGTGCAATGACAGCCGGTACGATTACAAGCCGCCTAATGGGTAAGAAAGACAAGCAACAAGATTTAGAGCAAGCGAACGCTTAATTCTGAATCAAACAGCTCGACCATTAAAAACCGATGCCCATGCGTCGGTTTTTTATTATCTGTCGTTCCTGTCTTTAGTCACTTAGTCACTTAGTCACTTAGTCACTTAGTCACTTAGTCAAAAATAGCGCTTACAGCACAAGTTGAATCACTTTCTCAGCCAGTGCTTCATCGTTATCTTCGCTCAATCCGCTGATACCAATTGCACCTATCACCTGCCCTTGATGTTGGATTGGAACACCACCTTTAAAACCGGTGATCTTTGGGTCAGTCCAATAACTCAGATCTTTTCCAGTTTCTCTCGCCCAAGCACCTAAATTACCACTCGGTTGTCTGTCCCTCGCAGATGTATAGGCTTTGTTTTGTGCTAGCAATCCCGCTTGTACACTCACATTATCCATTCGTAAAAAAGCCAACAACTCACCATGTGTATCGCACACACTGACTGCAATCGTTTGTTGGTTATTTTCTGCGGTCTCTAAAGCAACACTAATTAATTGCTGCGCGATTTTCTGATTCAACATGTCCAATCCTTAAGGCAATGCCTGACCACGTGAATACACGTATAACTTGTACCACTCTTCACGAGACAGATGTATCTGAGTCGCTACTGATGAAGCTTTGATTCGCTCTAGATTAGTCGTGCCAATAACGGGCTGAATGCTTGCCGGGTGACGAAGTAAAAACGCCAACACAATCGCTTCACTTTCAACGCCGTATTGATTCGCTAATTGAGCCACATAGTGCGCAGTCTTTTTCACATTTTCATGTTCTGAATACAAACCTTGCTCAGCAAATCGGCCTTGTGCCAAACAGCCCCAAGCTTGCAGTTGGATGTTATTCATTTGGCAATGTTCTAGTGTGCCTGCCGCAAAGTCAGATTGATGGTGGCCTTGCGAATTAATCATCACCCCATCATTCAACCAATCCAGTTTGGCTAAGCTCATCTCAACTTGATTCGCGACAATAGGCTGGCCTAACGCAGATTGTAGATACTGGATTTGGTGGCTGTTCATATTCGACACGCCAAAGAAGTCGACCTGGCCTTGTGCTTTCAGGTTCTCAAGTGTTCTTGCCAGTTCATCAAGTTCCATCAAGGGGTCAGGGCGATGTAGTAACAGCACATCGAGTTTTTCTGTATTCAAACGATTCAAGATGCCCTCTACCGATTGGCTAACCCAATCTGCCGAGAAATCATAGCGACCAACATTGCCCTCACCTTCAAAACGAATGCCGCACTTAGATTGAACGAACATCTGATCACGTAACTCTGGTGCTTGCTGCATTGCTTGGCCAAACGCTTGTTCGGCTTTAGTAAACGTATAAATATCAGCATGGTCGAACAGATTAATACCGGACTCTAGTGCCGTGTCTATAACGCTACGAGCTTGAGCTACATCTGTTGCGGAAACAGGATTATCATTCCAACCGCCTCCTAAGCCCATGCAGCCATAGGCAATTCGACCGACATTTGGGAGATGGATGGATAACGGAATCTTTTTGCCATCCGTTTTGTTCGTTGATTCAATACTGTTCGTCATATCAGTTCTCACTTAGAAGGTTTATTGCCAAGAAATATGTTCCTATCATATTGTTCTTTTGAAAAAACAGAATATGCTAGTTACGAAATGATTGTTCTGTATGGCGAACAATGGAATTGTAATGGCTTTGAAGGAATACGTGAATGAACGAGCACAAAAGAATAGAACGACTGATCCTATTTGTAGAACTTGCTCAGCAGCTCAACTTTACCAAAGCAGCAGAAAAGCTCGGCATATCAAAAAGCTACCTTTCAGAACAAATCAAGCGTTTAGAAAACGACTTACAGTGCCCTCTTTTAGTCAGAACCACACGCAGTGTGCGCTTAACCCAAGAAGGCGAACGCGCGTTGCAACAAGGCTTAACGATTCGTTCTCAAGTGTTGCAGCTCGAACGCAGTGTTTCTGAGCAACACGACATAGTAAAAGGCACGTTACGCTTAACGGCACCAAAGATGTTTTCAGAGGTATTCCTGTTCGATATCTGCCAACGTTTCAAGCAGCAATATCCAGAAATCCGTTTTGAAATAAACAGCAGTTACACCAACTATAACCTTAACCAAGACGATATCGACATCGCCTTTCGCGCGACTAATACACCACCTGAAAACATGGTGGCAAAACGCTTAATTGCTTATCAGCATGATTTAGTCGCAACGCCCGGCTATCTCGATCAGTTTGGTCGCCCAGCAAGTGCTCAAGACTTAAACGACCACCAATGTTTGGCGACATTGCATCAAACGCAGTGGCCTTTAAAATCGGCCAACCTTAATGTCTCAGGTTGGCTTTCTAGCAATGACAACCACTTACTCAAACAACAAGCAATGGCAGGAAACGGCATCATTCGTATCGCGAGCTATTACGTTGCGAAAGAGATCCAGCGTGGAGAATTAGAACAAGTACTACCCGATGAGTGCCTACAACAAGGCAACAGTATTTATTTGTTCTACCCTCAAGTGATTTATCCAGCCAAGAAACATCAAGTGTTCATTAAATTCGTTCAGCATTACTTTGATGGTTTGAGTTTAGCCAGTTGATAATTTGACGTGTAGGAAAATTGATGACTGGGAATTTAAATAGCATGACAAAAGGTTAGGCATAACCCTCACAGTTTATATGCATATATTTAAAAAGGAGTAATCGAACAATAATAAAGCGTTTTTGTTCGTACTTTTACCGACTTTAATATTTTATAGAAATAAATCGTGCATTTGTTCAATAATACAATGAGTTAGCTATTAACTATCAACATAAGTGATATATGATGCGACGCTTCAATATGCTACATCAGCTTGGCACCAGTTCGATAACAGGATCCTCATGAGCTTTATTATACTATTACTTATTCTGCTGTTCGTTGGCATCACACGCTTACTTCAATGGCGTAAGACCTCTTATTTTTTGTTCCTTGTTCTTATCTCGTCATTTGCGTTGATTGGTTCAGGTCTAATTCCTCGTTACTTATTAAACGACCTACAGGCCGATTATGAAGGTAAACCTGACATTCAATGGTCTTCAAATAACGCAATTGTTCTACTCGGTGCTGGCACTCAGTTAATCAAAAGTACTAGCGAATTCGAGCCGACCTTCTTCTCTTACGGAAGAATCAATGAAACCGCTAGCCAATATAAAGATTGTGCGAAAGCTCAAACCACATGCAAAGTGATCATTAGTGGTGGCGATGCTCAGAACAACGGCGTAACTGAAGCTGAAATCTATGAGCAACAACTGCTTAGGCTTGGCGTACCGATGGACGACCTTATCCAAGAGCCTAACAGCGTCAACACGTGGAAAAATGCTCAGCTGACTAGCGACCTAATGAAGCATCACAAATTCAACAACATTGTTCTTGTTTCATCGGGCCTACATATTCGCCGTAGCGAGCTCTACTTCAACCACTTCGGCTTAAATGTTATTCCAGTGAGAGCCGATTATATGGCGGCTCAGATTTCATGGCTGCCATTGTGGTATAACTTCGCGGTGACCGACTTTGCTTTACATGAGCAATTAGGCTTTGCTCGATACAACATCTACAACTTCATGGGTTGGAACAGTAAGCGAGAAAAGCCCGGTGATGCTTAATCGCTTTCTCCTAATTCATTAAGTCGTTGATTTTAGTTAAGTTAAAGTTTTACAAACTAAAAATGCAGCAACAATCGAAAGGTTGTTTGCTGCATTTTTGATCCTGCCTATCACTACAAACACGACCGCTACAAACACTCGTCATTGGTTCAAACTTCCTTCCGCTATTCTTTGTCACTTCACCAATCACATTACGAATAAAGATGACGAATAGACGTCGTTAATAAACTGACGAACCTCAGTCTGTATAACGTTAAATACTTGAAAATTAAACACTCACTATTCAAAGGACTGAAAGTACCCGAACACCTCAAGATAAACGGCTCTCAAATAACAAGTTCATTATTGTAGCTAACTGATATTTATAAGGATTTATTTTCAATTCATTTCAGTATTTTTGGCATTGTTTTATATGACAAGGTACACCCCGCTAGTCACCCTCGGCTTTTAAAAACACCTATAAGATCTAATAAATCGAATCCAATAAAAATAGCCAAATAATGGCACTTAGGAACTTATTTATGCTCAACGTCAGTAAAATCATTCTATTCACCACTGCCCTATCTTTAATATCTTTTACCACTTATGCAAAGATATACTCAGACCAAATCGTCTTAGATAAGCTCGGCGAAGATACCTGCCGCTCCGCTTATCGCCCACTCACTAATACAGAAGCTCAAGAACATAAAACAGCCCTGATATCTCGTATGAGCGTGTGGGAAATTACAGGCCTTAAAGACGATTGGGTGATCATGGGGTCTGGTTATCACGGCCTAATAAAACAAGGGCAATCAAGCGACAACACTTGGTGCTATCCGGATACCCCAGATGCAGGTCTGCCTTATTACGAAGATCAGGCGATTCAAGAAGCTAACAACCTAGATGTTCAAAAAGCCTTAGTGAATGACCATGCAAGCTTCATTAGGCCACTGAGTTACTTGGCTCATAACCTGGGTTTCGCTTGGGTTGGCGGAGACAATGGGCGCTATGTTGGCCAAGACATGGCAATCAAACAGCTCAGCCACGGTTGGGAGATTAAAGGGAACAGTGATGGAACCTGCACAAGTGACCGTTGCGATCAAAAAACCGCAATCACGATCGATAACTTTTCCTACACCTTAGATGGCGCAGCATTTAGCCATGGTTTGGTCAACGAGCCCAACCAAGAACTCATCAAAACGGTATCAGCTTACGCGATCAACGAAAGTGATGAACCTAAACAGGTCGTCGTTAACCTTAGTTTCGAGCAATCCACACATTGGCGTAAAACCAACCGCTTTGAACTTTCAGGTTCAGTCGCCGTTACCGAGAACTTTAGTTGGCCACAAGTCGGTAAAACGGAGGTAACAGTGGTTCTAGAAAAAGGCCAACACTTCTCAAATACTAATAGTGGCTCTCGCTCTGAATCAACTGAACTGCAAGCCATCATCACCGTGCCTAGCAATTCAGTGTTGCCCTTTCAAGTCGAGCTTTTCCGCTCAAGCATTTCTTACCCGTACCGAATCAAAGCAAACATGAGTTACGACGTTAACTTCACGGGTTTCCTGAGATACAGCGGTAATGCACTGAGTTCTCACCCAACAAACCGACCTACGATCTCGCATACCTTCACCATGGGAACCAATAGCGAAGAACAAGCGAATATCCGTTACCAATGGGATCACCGCTATATTCCTGGAGAGATGAAATGGTGGGACTGGAGTTGGGCAATCAATGCCAATGGGCTGGGCAGCATGCAATATGCCGCCGGAGCAAGCGTACGTCCATTCTATTCTTACGTATCTGGTCAGTTTAATGCTGAATCTCTATATTCAGGCATGATCGATATTGGAGAGCAGCACTCTGTAGACTCATTCGATGTGATGACAACATTAAACAACCACAACACCTATCATGCTGGCGACATTCGAATTGTCACTGACTTTGATGCTGAAGCCCTAGCCCAATTGGGATACCAAGGTGCTCAACTTATGATTAATTCAACTCAACAGTAAGTTATATAAACAAAAACTGAAACTTTTCCAAGCCCATTGCCCTCTCTCTGGGCTTTATTCATCGCATACTTTCTTGGTAATGGATCGACAATCGCACCCAAAACATTCACTCTCTGAATCGTTTTTCATTGACTTAAAAATGAAATCATAACGACACATTAATTTGCGTAACTTAGGGGGCAAATAGGCAACTAACTTACAGTGCCTATCAGGAGGATGTATGAAACCAAATAGATCTATTGGATTAAGTGGACATATCAAACATTGCCCATGTTGTTCTACCGAATTGGTCATCAAAGACCACATTCACGTTTGCCCTCGTAATGAAATTGGCGACTGTTACTTCGATGGTTATGACCAACACGAGCAAAGCACTAATTTTGGTATTGCTGAGCATTCACGCGTAGGTGATAACCTTGTTTACGAAATCTCCGAACGCTAGGCGTTCTTGGATAACTGTTGAAGTAGTTGACGTGCTTGAAGTAATTGAAGAATTATTGAAGTCACTTCGCACCAAAAAAAATGCAGCGACAATCGAGTGATTGTTCGCTGCATTCTTAGATCCTGTAGATAAAACTGTGAATCTCGACGTTACGCTAGCTCGCCAATGGGCTGTAGCTAAGTAAAGCGAATTACCACATTAGATCATCTGGGATCACGAAGTCTTTGTACGGGTCATCTTCGTCTACTTCATCAGAGCTTGAAGCTTGAGTATCAACGATAGATTCTTCGTCACGCATTGCTATCTTGTTCGCTACCGCAGTAGGAATAACAACATAGCTTTCGCCTTGGCGAGCAATACTCAGAATACCTTTACTTAGTTGCTTTTGAGTCAGATCTTCTACGTAAAGGTATTTAACCACAGTACCATCGGTGAAGTTGTATTTGATCTCACCATTTTTCTGTTCGATCTTGTTCATCTCAATCAGTTGCTTCACTTGAGCTTTAATTTCTTTGCTCAACTGCTGTTCTTTCAACTGTTGGTTTAGCTCTTTGTCTTTCGCTTGCTGCGCCAGTTTTGTTTCTTCTGCTGCCGCTTTTGCTTCACGAGACTGAACGCGAGACTTTTTAGAGCCCTTCTTCGCCTTCTTTAATTTTTTCTCATTTACCAAGCCAGCTTTAAGCATTTGCTCTTGGAGTGTTAACTTTGCCATGACTTTCCCAGTTCAGGATTAAAAACGACACTATCATACCTGTTTTTGAGGAATCTGTTTACTGAACAATGGCAAAATTTATGCTGATAGAGCAAGGCTGTTAGCGTTATCCCTTACCGTGATTCACAGCATCCACTTTTGGTTATTTTCCGACCTGTGATTTCCAAGAAAACACACCAACAATGACTTACCCGCAGATACAAATCATTCCTCTGTTTGTTAGCGTACGCGCGTATCACTTATCATTCCAACAAAGCAATATGTTCATTTTCAATGAGTAAGCAATTTTATAAAAGCATGGCATATATCTCATATCTGGATAATTACCATAGAGTTATAACTCCAATGTCATAACTCTTGACTACGTTATCCTAGACATCAATCAATAAGGATAATGTAAAATATGAAAACTCAATGGACTTGGTTAGCTGCAATTGTGGCATCAACATCAATAGCCTCTACCTCTGCGATCGCAGACACGGACGTATATCTCACCAACAACACCAATCAAGAGATGACCATTCAAACCCATCACACTGGTACAGACTTACTAGAGCTTGGCAACGAATGGCAACAACATGCGGAAAAGATTGGACCTTGGGAGACCAAAAAGCTAATCAGCTTCAATCGTTGGACGGGTGTAAAATCTGGAAAAACATATGAGTTCGACACTGTGATTTCTAACACCGTTGGAGAAAATGTTACGCTAAACCAAACCATGAAAGGACATTGGTATAACTCGTCACTACAACATGGTTTAAGTGCATCCGATGTTGATTTAACACTGTACGATGACCGTAACATTCACCGCAGCTCAACCGATGCTTTCGATATCAATACCGAACTGGCACTGAAAGCTGACAACACCGCACGCTACGATGATATTTACTACACCATCACCCCACAGAAAGTGGATGAACAGCCAGAGCCTGACGCCAACACTTTGAAAGTGATGACTTACAACATCTGGGCGTTACCGGTTATCGCTTCACATATTGGTGACCGTTACGACCTGATCCCAGAGTATGTAAAAGGCTACGACGTCTTGGCACTTCAAGAAGTCTTCGCCAATGGACGAGATGAGTTTTTGCGAGAGCTTGCCAAAGAATACCCTTATCAAACCAAAATGCTGAATAAAGATGGCGTCAACATTTACGACGGTGGCGTGATCATCGTCAGCCGTTATCCCATCGTTAATGAAGCTCAGTACGTTTTCCCTGATTGCACGGGCACCGATTGTTTCGCTGACAAAGGGGTTAACTACGCTGAGGTCATCAAAAATGGTCAGGCGTACCACGTGTTTGGTACTCACACCGCATCATTTGACACCGATACCGCGCGTGACTATCGACAACGTCAGTTCAAACAGATGCGAAAACTGGCTCAATCTTTGAATATCCCAACGTCTGAAACTGTGGTCTACAGTGGTGACTTCAACGTTAACAAGATCAAATTTCCAGATGACTATCAACAGATGTTAGCCAACCTCCAAGCAAGCGAACCTCAGTATTCTGGTTATACCGCTTCGACTTTCGATCCTCGTATCAATAACTTTGCGGGCGAACCTATGTCGGGTGGCGAAAACGTCGAATACCTTGATTACGTGGTCGTAAGTTCGGAATACACAGTTAAAACGCATAACGACAACCGTGTGGACGTACCGCGTTCAACCAGCAGTGAGCTGTGGAAGCACTACAACCTATCTGACCACTTTCCTGTCAGCGCTGTTATCAAGTAATCCGGTGAATCAATAATGCATCGAGTTATCTTAATCATCATGCTCGTCCTAGTGACGAGCATGATTGGCTACACATGGTCGTCTAAATTAACGAACACGCCAGCGACCGAATTCACCCAAACGGAGAGCGCCAATGACCGTGCCTTGGCTACCCCGATGAGTTCCGATAATACAGGGGTTGGAAATACAGAGCCTGGCAATGCCAAACCTACCGAAGTTAGCGCGAATAACAAACAGAAACACAAAGGCGAACGAGAAAAAGATACTGGCATTGCCGAGACTCTGGTTTCACTAGAAGACTTCGTTTCATTGCAAGGCCAAGCATTGATGAACGAGCTCGATAGTTTTTGGATTCAGTGCACACGAGATAACAACTGCAAACAACAACTGGCGCAGCTTAAAGAACAAGTTCCCGCGGAATGGTTTCAATTGTTGAGCCACTACCCACAAACTTCTCAAGAGTGGCAAGTGATGGAGAGTTCGATAGCCTTGGAGTCATTAGATTCACTTGAACAGCGTGTCGGCCTGTTCAAACAAGCGGCCGAACAAGTGTGGGGAGAACTCGCCCACCAGCTTTTTTCTGATCAGTTTACGCATTTAGATTTCACCTTGAGCACAAATCAGTTCACAGAAGTGGATGCTGATGACTTTGTCGAACATTACCAAAGCTTAATCAGCAACTGGCAAAGTGACACCACAACCTTAAACACCGAAACACCCGCTCAGCAATACGAGCTCGCGGTATCACTGATTCCCGATAGCTATACGCCATCTCAAATGAACACCATCAAAACAGAGCTCCAACACACCTACTTGGACGATGAGCAAACATCAAGTATCCAAGCCAGAGAGCAGCAAGTCGAACAACAAACACAAACGGTTCTTGATTATCATCAAGAGTTCGATGCGTTCAAGGCAACGTTAGATTCGCAACGCTCAGGAAGCCATTCAAACTGGGATAGCCAAGCGTGGGGTGATTACTATCAAAAAGAAGTCTCTGAATTTCGTGAGTCGTTCTTCTCTGGTCAATAGGGAGCAATAAAGGGGGGTCACTAGAGAGCTCAATCCTGAGTCCCTATTTATTCTTTGTTCGCCAAGTTAATTCTTAGTCGCTGAACGAAACTGAGCCGGTGTTTTGTTCAGCCAACGTTTGAATGCCCGTCTAAAATTTGCGGGGTCGCTGTAACCTAACCTATCCCCTATATCATCAATGCTCATGGTAGTGCCGAGCAGCAGTTCTTTGGCTAACTCCACTCGAACTTCGGTAAGCAATACTTGATAACTTGAACCATAGTTGGTCAATTCACGCCTGAGTGTGCGAGAACTACAGCCAAACTCGTCAGCCAGTTGCTCAATAGTCGGAAAGCTACCGGCGGTCTGATAGAAGATCGTTTTGATCTGATTAGTGAGTAAATGTTTTGAATCGAGCGTCTCCACTATGGACTGGCAAGACACCAGATAACGCTTGAGTGTCGCGGCATCGTGAGTAAGCAACGTTTGAGACAATACCGACGCATCAAAACGCAGTTCACAATGGTTTTGTTCAAAAATCACCGGGCACAGGAAACGCTCGTCATAGAGCTTGGCGTAATTAGGGCGAACATAAGGCAAAGCCAAAGTTTGAATATCCAACTCATGACCAGTCAGTTCTTTGAACAAAGAGACGATTGAACTTAAGAAGTACTCACTGCAGAAAGGAAGGAGATCGCCCACTTCCAATGTGTTCTCAATCTGAATCACCGCTTGCTCGGAATCTAGAAACAATTTCACTGAGAATATAGGGCCATTCAGGCGCAAATACTTAAAGCCCGACTTGATTGCCTCCCCGACATTTTGACTAGTTGATAGCGCATAACCCAACACACCAAAGTGGCTCAAGCTGGCATGTTCTCCCAACCAAAGCCCTAAACCATCGTGCGGAAAACTCTGATTAGCCGCGCTAAACAACGAAAGCTTATCAGCGTAAGTCAGTTTTCCATTCGGGTCTCGCCAATCCATGGTTTCTAAACCCACATCCATGAGTAGCCTTTCAATATCGATACCTCGTTGCTCTAAGGTATTCAACAGCAGCGCTATATCTAATGTTCCCAACTGATGTCGATGTTCTGTTGGCATGTATTCAGCAATAATTTCCAATTTACTTTCCATATAAGCACTCAAGCTTCGCCGATCATAACCACGATGTCATAGCAAAGACGTGATTCATCGCTAACTCTTGTCCGAACATGACCTCCCAATTCAACCCTTGAGGCATCACAATACCACTGGTTGTTAATTTTATGTGAACAAACGAGCGATGATAAAAACCAAATCAGCACCACTTAGCCTCATTGACTCAAATGGTCAGGCCGTTATTGGGCACTTCGATGGCATGCCTAAAGCGCTAAACAGTGAACAGTTCGACTATCGAAATACAATGGACAAAAAAGCCAACGCTTGGCAAAAACACTTCCACTACAAACAATTTCAGTTTGTCAGCATTGTCACGCCCACTCACGTTATCGGGGTCGCGATTGCTGATATTCGTTATCTGAGTTCCGCCTTTGTTTACCTATACGATATTGAAAGTAATCAACTCGACGAGTGCTCTTGGTTAAGGCCGTTAGAGTTTGATAAGCAAGTGACTCAATCTCCTTTTCAGGGAACCACCAGCATCGCTAACCAAAGCATCGTCTTCGACATTCACAACGGTGAATGGCGAGTTCGTCTCAATACCAAACTACTCAAGGCCGACATTACTCTAGTCTCAAATGAAACCGGTCTTCCGATGGCAATGTGCAGCCCTACGGGGTATTCAGGTTGGACTTACACCCAAAAACACAATGCTTTGACTGTAACGGGTCAGATCAAAATTAAAAGCAAGTCCATCAACCTAGAACAAGCGCTTGCGGGGTATGACTTTTCTGCGGGATACATGAGGCGCGAAACCTGTTGGCGCTGGACGAGCATCAACACGCTTATCAACGGAAAAAGTATTGGCTTGAACCTAGCGGCGGGCGTGAATGAAACGGGAAGTTGCGAGAATGTATTATGGGTGAATGGTGTAAGGCACCTACTTAACCCAGCGAACTTTACATTCAATCGAGATGACATCGACTTACCGTGGCAGATCACATCGCAAGATGGACGTATTAACCTGACCTTTACGCCTCTGAATAACCGCAGCGAAAAGCTCAACTTATGGCTGCTAAAGAGTAACTTTCGCCAGTTCATTGGTCACTTTTCTGGTTCGATTGAAGACAACGATGGGAGCGTCCATCACATCGACAATGTGCTTGGCCTGACCGAAGATCATTTTGCTCGTTGGTAACTCGTTGGTAAGTCTCTACCAAAAAAGGAACACGGTAAACCAATTCATCAATTCATCAATTCATCAACTCATCAACTCATCAACTCATCAACTCAGTCAGACATTACACAACTATCGCGACACAAGGATTAGCGAATGGACATCGACTCATTGATCAATCACCCAGAATGGCTGCTGTTAGTCTTAGCGCCTTTGTTCGTAATCTGTATGTTGGCCGAATATTTCATTGGCCAAAAACAGGGCCGACTGCCGGATAATTCTCAATACAAACTGCCAGAAGTGATGTGTAACTTCGTGTTAGCAGGCATGCATCAACTCTCAGACTTATTAACTGGTTTGTTAGTGGTTCAGTTGTATCTATGGCTATTTGGTTGGCACTTAATGGACATCGAAATGGGTGTGCTAAGTTTTATTGTGTTGGTGGTTCTACAAGACTTTTTCTATTACTGGTTCCATCGAGCAAGCCATCGAGTTCGCTGGATGTGGGCAGCCCATGTGGCGCATCACAGTTCTGAACACATGAACTTCAGTACCGCATTTCGCCAGAGCTTGATGTACCCAATCGCGGGGATGTGGCTGTTCTGGTTGCCGTTAGTAATCATCGGATTCGAACCAAAATGGGTAATCTTCGTTGTGCTCCTCAACCTAGGTTTGCAGTTCTTTGTTCATACACAGTGGATAAAACGGTTGGGCCCGTTGGAGTATATTTTTAACACTCCTTCTCACCATCGTGTGCATCACGGAAGAAATCCGCAATACATCGACAAAAACTATGCGGGCGTACTGATCATTTGGGACAAGCTGTTCGGCACGTTTGAGCCTGAAGTCGAAACGGTTCGTTACGGCGTCACTAAACCCGTAAACAGTTTTAACCCGATCACGGTGACCTTTCAGGAATGGAAGGCGATATTAAAAGATCTGAAAAACCAAAAGTTAACCATGAGGCAAAAAATGAAGCTGATATTGTCGCCTCCATCAGACTAAGTAAGCTAAAAGCTAAAAGCTAAGTAAGCTAAGTAAAATAAGCAGCCCAAATAGATGATTAAGCAAGGTATGTAAATTAAACAGACTAAGCAGGCCTAATACACTTTATGAAAATCGATAAGGTTAAAGGTTAGGTCGCTTACCCAAAAATCCCCGTCCAAATCGGCACCTTGTACGTATCGTTTATCCCCCATTTCTAAGGTGATAATGTATTTCCCGGCGATGAGCCCTTCAACCATATAGAAACCATCGCTTTCGATCTCACTCGAATACTCGGTGCCTTTTTGTATGTGCTTAAAGTGCAAATAGGCATTGTCTTCTAATGTACCTTCAAGCGTACCATCGACACCAAAAGAGACCACCATTTCAATATGAGCATGAGTCAGGCCTACTTGCTTGGTATTCACAAACACAGGGTTTTGAATTGGCGTCAGGTTTAAGTCGAGCGCGCCTTCATCTATATAAATAGGTAGATTATCTCTGGCAGGAACACTGGTGAATTCAAATCGACCTTTCGAGTCACTGACAGCTCGCTGATCGAGTATTTGTAGGCTAACACCGGCTATAGGCTGTTTATGGTGATCGTAAACAAGCCCAGTTAGCTTTGAATGATTGTACTTATTCCACTCAACAAACTCTCCGATGTTCTCATCAAAATAGGTTTTCGCGCCAAATTCAGTGGTCATTTCTACGCCGTATCTGTCTTCATTTCCTTCTAACTTGAACACGAAATAAGGATTCACACGTGCTTCTACCGAAGCAGTAAACGAGATATCCTGCTTTTGATATCGGGCTGATACGTTAGTGGTGAGTTCTTGGAAAACATTAAGCGGATCCAATACACATTCTTTGCAGGCATTCCTTAGAGAGAGTTCTGTGCGTTCATGGTGACCAGAGCCATTGACCGTTCCTGACACATTCCACGACGTGTCTGAAAAACCACTTTTGGCTAAACCAATGGTGTGTAAATAGTCATCTTGATGAGAAGTCTTGGTGTAGCGATAATCACCTGAATATGAGAGAAACAGATTGCGCGAGACCTTGGAATTCAGTTTCGGCTCAACACTCAATTCATCTTCGTCGTTTCTCACGGTTAGAAATGCCGTAATGTTGGCAAGAGACAGATTATATTTGAACACATCGTATTCCATCGACTCCAAATCCAACTCGTCAGTTTTATTGAGTTCAATAGAGGCAGACTGGTCGCTGCCCAGCAAAACATCAAACTCCATTGGAAAACGATTAAAGTCCGGGAGCCAACCAATATGGCCAGCAAACCAATGCGCTGGTAAGTATCGTCCCTGCAAGCCGATAAGATCTTTTCCATCTTGCCTAATAAAAGCACTGCCCACCGTGAAGTAATCAGCCAAACCATATTCCAGTGACACTGCACCCGCTCGGTCGGCTCCTTCGTTACCAACCACTTCAACGCCCCACTCATTACTAGGCAAGAATGCATCTTCTAAACCCGCGACCGTAATCTCTTCTTCTCTCCACACACCTTTGGACAAGTAATAGCGGAACTTAATGGTGTCGCCAGGGGAAATATTGTCTTCTTCGACAACAAAACGTCCAAATTCATCGGAGCGATAGGTGTTTTGATATATACCATTTACCAGTACATCGACACTGATATTAGGTTGCGTTGTGCGCTCCAGTTGCAGATTACCAAACTCCAACTGACGCTTTCGGTTAGTGTAGTAAAGGCCATCTTCTAAGGTTTGATTGACGGTAAAAACACTGCCATCCAACAACACATGCCCTACTTCTAATGAGCCTTCGCCGTCATGCGCTTCTACCGCGATGTTGTAATAAACGATGGGGTTTTGTTCGCGAGTATCGATGGATAACCGAGACAGGGAATTTTCGGTCGTTAGTATGGTGTCAGAGATAGCGTAAATGTCGGCGCCCGTCTCACTGTCTTGATAAACAGAGGTTGCCAATCGAGTCGCTAACCCCACGCTAGCCAGTGGCTCAATCGCAGAGGTATTGCCAGCCTGTTTTAAGTCTTCTGCTTTTTGTCGAGATTCACTCTTTATCTTAGAGATAACCGCTTCGAGTTCAGTCAAGGAACTGAATTCAGGCGTGACCGTGAGCCGATAATCATCGATATCCCAACGGACTTTGGCCGGAATACAGGCTTGCAAGCTATACCAATGAATATAGGTTTCCGAGTCAATCACTTCATATTTGATTGTCTGGATATTGTTGTCATCGCGATAACAAATGGCTTGCTGAGTGTCCACGATATACGGCGGCGATTCTCTCCCTACATCTTGTGGCAAGTAGATTTCACAGTATCCGCTTTCATCACACTGGCCATTCATTTCTAACAAATAAAAAGCCGCATTGGAGATCGAGATAAACGGCTCTTCGTAGTCATCCATCATAACGCGATAAAAACTGTCACCCACTCTCCCCACTCGAACCTCAATGTGCGCTGGATAAAGTTCGCTTGCCTCATCAATGGATTCTGAATGTACCCCAAAAGACAACAAAGACAGAGATATAGGGAGCGACAAGAGAGCTTGCCAAACCGAGCGTTTGAACATTCTGTTTTACACAGTTCGCTATTGCGACGCGGCAGTTGCTTGTACTGGTATTAACCGTACAAATGTCAAAAGCGCAGATGTAAACAGCACAAACGTTAACAGCATATGCGGTGACAAGAGTGCAGGCATTACAAAATGCATTCGTGCAGTGGTTGATCGTTTTGAAGTAAAGACACCTTAGACCCTCTAGGGAACTGCTTCGTTAGTTCAGCATTACGCAGCAACACCACTTTTTCGCTGTGATCATCAACATTCAACTTGGCATTGAACTGAAAGTTACCATCATTGCGAATGGTAAGACTCTGGTTGTCGCAGGCAAACTTCACATCTTGTATCTGCTTACCTTTCTGAACATAAACAGGCACGTAGCTGTTTATATGAAAATTAAGTTGGAATGCTGACCCATTATTAGATTGATCCTTAGCCGACAAATTCACTTCTGATAACTCTCTCGCCTTTGCGATAGGAGAAAACCACAAGTAAGCACGGTATTCGCCGTCTGGCATGTCATCGGGTAGCGCATTCATACGTAAACGAACCGTACGTCTTTGATTAGGTTTTAGTTCTCGAATGATGGGTGGTGACACCTTGATCCAATTGGCGATATTTTCAGATTCCGCCACATTCGAATCGGTTCGTACCAATCCAGTTGCTTTGATTGGACGATAGATCGGTTTAATCTCAAGACGAATGGGTTGATCAGAATTGTTTTCAACCACGATTTTTTCCGTCACAGACGTGTCAGCGTCTAAAACAAAACGAGTTGGCGCGATAAGGAGTTGGGCATGGGCTTGAACGGTGAAAAGTAAGCCGAGAACACATGAGATAAACAACTTCATTTATAATTAACCTCAAAAGGGATAGTACTGGTGTAAGTGCCAGCAGGATGATTAGCGCCAATTTTCACTTTTGCACCAATACACAGTAATTTGCTTCTTCCGTTACTTTGGATTTTTGCTCTACCTCGTTTTGATAAGCCACAACCAAAATAAAACTTTCTAATACGGAGACGTTTGGATTTACGAGAATGGTTGAGATATTGCTTAGACGGAAGAGAGACCACAATTTTTTTGCCTGGTTCTCCTTCAGCGTAAAAACGCACCACATGAATCTGACTATTGGCCGGATTAGCATCTGCATTTTGTCCCGATCCAGAGATATACATACCCGGAAATTTCACTTCCATATTTTCAGGAACAATTTCTAGAGCATGAAATGGGCTTGAATAAATAATTAAACCGATATAGGCAGCGTATTTTAAAAAAACGTTCATAGTAATAACGGCTGCTAAATAACAGCCGTAGATATTAGACTTGTTTTATATAATTACTGGTAAGTGACATCAACTGCAACGTTTGCAGTATATGTACCAGCAACTAATGTCGCACTTGAAGTACGAGCAGTACCGCCAATTTTAAGATCCGCAGAACCACCTGTTAGAGTGATCGCGTTATTAAAGTCAAATTCAGCTGCAATTGTATTTGCGCCGTTAGCCAAGTTTGTATCAGAAATACTAACGGTTACTGCATCACCAGACTCTCCAGAAAGAGTAAACGCCGCAGCTCCTGCATCAGCTTGAGCGATAACAACATCCGTTGTGTTGTCTGAAGTGATGATACCAAAATCAAGATCACTTGTTTTTGTCATCGTAATTGCTTGTTTTACTTCTAGTGTTGCATCAAAAGTGTCACTTACAGCGAAAGCGCTCGCAGAAGAGATAGAAAGTGCAGATACAGCAACAACCTTAAAGACTTTGTTCATTTCTTTAATCCTTTATATAAAATTGGCTTTATTATTAGAGTCACTTAATCGTCAATCAGAGTTAACAATTAAGTAACAACAATCCTATTTAGAAAATATATATATTGACACTTATTTATAAACAAATGAGGCGCAGTGAGAATAAGATCACTAAAATTGATACAAATAACATTAGTGAAATTAGTGTTATTCAATCATCTGTATTAATTATATATAAAACTCGTTTTACATATAATTCCCTGCTTTTTATAAGTTAATATTCTTATAGAAATAAAGCGATTTACCTTATAAAAGACTAATAAAACTTAAATAACCATGAATTAGTTAGGACTAATAAATCAAGAATCGGTATTTACATATTATTATATAGATCATCATGCTGCAATAAAGTCTCAATAATGAAACACGCAATCACTAATTCTATTTTGTAATAAAAATGAAATATATACCCTTTTAAAAATCACTAAAACACTGAAGAAAAAATTAAATATTAGCGGTGTAATCATTCAATTAATGACAAATAAATGGACGTAAAACCTCACATTCTAATTAAACTAAGGTGATTATTTGGTATCTACACTCAATACCAATACCTAATGTCACAACACTTAGCTTGAGCCGGGGTCAAACGCTAAAGCAATAGCGGTATCATTTGTGGGCAATGCCCTTTGTAAAGCAAGGTTCAAACCAAATCAGATTAGTATCTCTCCCCCACCCCTTCTCTCTGCCTTCCTTCGAACTTCAGCACGCAAGTTCAGGTTATGCCTTGATACTTCGCGATTAATAACTCGCCGAATTGCAGTCGACAACTTGATGTACCGTTATCGTCAAGCTGTTATCGCTATGCCGACAGTTAACGCCAAGTAAGCAATTGATGGGTTCACGTGTTAATAAATGACCAAAATTGCACTCAAAACTCAGTGCAGCGACGTGATCGAATAGGAATGCACCGTTTTACTGTAATTTATTTGTGATCTGGGTTGCACGCGTACCGCATCCTATCAGATACTGAACAAAACTAACCTTCAGCCACAGTAGACGGTCTTCGCTTACTGTTCAGGAAATTCAATGAGTTCAGATAATCAGCCAACCTATTTCTTTTTCGATTACGAAACATGGGGCGTCAGCCCAGCGAAAGATCGCCCGAGTCAGTTCGCCGGTGTTCGTACCGACCAAGATTTCAACGTTATCGGAGAGCCATTGGTTATCTATTGCCAACCTCCTGCTGATTACTTACCTGCACCTGAAGCTGCACTAATTACTCGCATCACACCTCAAAAAGCAATGTCTCAAGGCTTACCTGAACCTGAATTTATCGCGAAGATCCACGCAGAGCTTGCTAAACCGAACACGACTAGCCTTGGCTACAACAGCATTCGATTCGATGACGAAGTAACACGCTACACCTGTTACCGTAACTTCATCGATCCATATGCATGGAGCTGGCAAAACGGCAACTCTCGTTGGGATTTACTCGACGTAATGCGCGCGGTACATGCACTTCGCCCTGAAGGCATTGCTTGGCCTGAAAATGAAGAAGGTTACCCAAGTTTTAAACTGGAACACCTATCAGTGGCAAATGGCATTGAACACGAAAACGCGCACGATGCGATGGCCGATGTTATTGCTACCATTGAATTAGCGAAGAAGTTGAAAGCTGCACAGCCTAAAATGTTTGACTACCTTTACAGCATGCGTCACAAACGTAAATTGAATGAGTTAGTCGACATCGTAAACATGACGCCTTTAATGCATGTTTCGGGTATGTTTGGTCGCGATTGTAATTACACGAGCTGGATTGTGCCTATGGCTTGGCACCCTACCAACCAAAATGCGGTTATCGTTATCGACTTAGCCAAAGACCCTAGCCCATTGCTAGAGCTTGATGCAGATGCCCTTCGTGAAAGGCTCTACACTAAGCGCAGTGAGCTGGGCGAAGATGAGCTTCCCGTACCCATCAAACTCGTCCAATTGAACAAGTGCCCTATTCTTGCGCCAGCGAAAACCCTAACGGCTGAAAATGCGGAAACTATTGGTATCGATCGTCAACAGTGCTTAAAGAACTTAGCGCTATTACGTGAACATCCAGAGATCCGCGAAAAACTGATCGGTTTGTATTCACAAGAACGCAAGTACGAGAAAAGCGACGACGTAGACACTCACCTTTACGACGGCTTCTTCTCACCAGGCGACAAAACCGCAATGGACATCATTCGTGAAACTGACCCAAATAACTTAGCAGCGTTAGACATCACTTTTGGCGACGAACGTATTAAACCTTTGTTGTTCCGTTACCGCGCTCGACATTTCCCGTGGACGTTAGACGAAGCTGAACAACTGAAATGGGCTAACCACTGTCGTGAGTTTTACGAAAGCCGTCTGGAAGAGTACATGCTGAATCTAGAGAACCTCGCACACGAACATGAAAGTGACGAGAAGAAAATGGCTATCTTAAAAGCGGTTTATCAATACGTAGAAAAGCTAGCGAGCTAAATTCATTATCAAGAGATGTGACACTTTGAAAGAAAGATTGATCAAACTCGTTTACTGCTTAATCTCCTTCACCTTAATTATAGGTGCACTCACAGCAGGTAACGCGTTACAGCACTTATTGGATACCTCAATCCCAGGCAGTATTTTTGGCATGTTGATTTTGTTTGCTGCCATGGTGGTTGGTATTGTTCCTGAGCACTGGGTACAGCCCGGTGCAAGCTTGATTATTCGTTTAATGATCTTATTGTTTGTCCCTATCAGTGTCGGACTCATGGATCATTTTGACATGCTTATCGCGAATGCATTACCCATTATGGCAAGTGCCGTTGGTGGTACGCTGATCGTGCTAGTTTCTTTATCATGGTTTTTAGACCGCTTGCTTTCGAGAGGTCAATAATCATGTGGATTCTACTGACTATTGTAGTGTTCTTGTTTGCTCGTTGGGTAAGCCAAAAAGTTAATTCGCCGTTTTGTAATCCTCTGCTCATCAGTATTGGCATCATCATTCCAATTCTGTTGTTTTTCAAAGTACCTTTTGAAACCTATTACGCAGACAACACTTGGATTACCTACATGCTTCAACCTGCGGTAGTGGCACTTGCCTTCCCTTTATATGAGCAGTTACCTCAAATCAGATCCAACTGGCGCATCATCACGTTTGCTTGCACGCTAGGCAGTGTGATGTCTCTGACCACAACCGCACTGATCGCCGTGGCTTTTAAAGCGGATTTAAGTTTGATCGCGAGTTTGTTGGGTAAGTCGGTCACCACACCGATCGCGATGGAAGTCTCAAGCCATTTAGGTGGCGAAGCGGCAATTGCCGCGATTCTGGTACTTATTGTCGGTTTGTTCGGAGCAATTTTTGCTTACCCTATCTACAATTTGATCGGTATTAAGAGCCCTATCGCACGAGGTTTAACCATGGGCACAGTATCGCATGCTTTGGGAACGGCAACTTGCGCTGAAAAGAACCCACAAGATGCGGCATTCAGTTCCCTAGCTTTAGTACTTTGTGGCGTAATTACCTCGATTATTGCACCGACCATATTTTCTATCGTGGTTTGGATCTACGCTTAAGCTAGTAACTAGCAACTAATAGCTAATAGCTAATAGCTAATAGCTAATAACTAATAACTAATAACTAATAACTAATAACTAACAGCTTACGTTAATGGCCTACAATTTCAGTTAATGGCTGCAGCTTAACCTAATGGTTTACAACTTCAGCTAATGGCTTCAGTTTAAGCTAATAGACTGGGACTTAAGCTTTAAAAACACCCAATGAGCCCAAGCGAAACTCTGAGCATTTCAGTGTCTGTTTGGGCTTTTTGTTCTCATTTGTTCATCAATTTCCAGCTAAACGCACCCAATTTCAGACAGCAAATGCGATATCAAGGGCAGTTTTTGTCCTTGCAATCGATTTCATCTGTGACCTCACTCTAATTATGCAAACCAATGTAACAGCAACAATACAATGGTGATCATTATCACAGAAAAATCCTGAGTATTGCATAGAATTAAAGCCTAAGGTCAATTAAGGATTCAACATGAACAGTCGTATTACCCTGGCGCTGGAAAGTGCTCCAACATCAATGAAAGCGCTTTTGAGTGACATCGTATTAGCAGACAACTTTGACGCCACTATTTCTAAAGAGCAGTTTCAAAGCTTACTGGATGCAAGCGGCCTTTCTGATAAAGAAGCTCGCCTAGCTTTACTGCCAATCGCAGCAGCATACTCTTATGCACCGCTTTCTGAATTCTATGTTGGTGCCATCGTGCGTGGTCTATCTGGTCGCCTGTACTTCGGTGCAAACTTGGAAATTGCAGGTGCACAACTTGGTCAAACAGTTCATGCTGAACAATCAGCCATCAGCCACGCTTGGATGAAAGGTGAAGAAGGCCTTTCTGATATCACGATCAACTTCAGCCCTTGTGGTCACTGTCGCCAATTCATGAACGAACTGACGACGGCAAAAGAACTTAAAGTTCAATTACCACAGCGTGATGAAATGTCACTGCAAGAATACTTACCAGACTCTTTCGGCCCTGCTGATTTGGGTATCACTACTGGCCTAATGACTAAGCTGGATCACCAGTACACGTCAGAAGAAACCAGCCCTGTTGTGGTAAGCGCACTAACAGCATTAAACCGTAGCCATGCGCCATATACTAAAAATCTAAGTGGCGTTTCGCTACAACTGACAACGGGTGAAATCTTTACGGGTGCATACGCAGAAAACGCGGCATTCAACCCGAGCCTACCGCCACTACAAGTCGCGCTTGTTCAACTTAAACTGGCTGGCTTCGATTTCGAACAGATCGAAAACGCTGCCTTAGTTGAAATTGCCGATGGTAGCATCAGTCACCTAGCCGATACTCAGTCTACGTTAGAAGCGATTAACCCCGATATTCCAGTGACTTACTTAGCAATTTAAGTACATGTAGTTAACAATATTTTAAATAAGCAGCTCTAATTTATAGAGCTGCTTTTTTTGTGCTTCTAATTCACGCCACAAACCGCGCAAACGTTTGCTTTTATCATTCAAATAAGTATGATCACCCCGTTTTCAATCAATCGTTCAAAAGATCGGAAGGAATTTCTATGTTTGGTACCGCTACTCGTGAAAATGCTACTCGTGTACTTCTATTAGGTTCAGGTGAACTCGGTAAAGAAGTTGCTATTGAGTGCCAACGTTTAGGTTTAGAAGTTATTGCATGTGACCGTTACGCTGATGCACCCGCTATGCAAGTCGCACATCGTAGCCATGTATTAGACATGTTGGATGGCGATGCACTACAAGCTGTCATTGAACTAGAAAAACCAGATTATGTGGTTCCAGAAATCGAAGCTATTGCCACCAGCAAGTTGGTAGAGATGGAAGCACAAGGCCTAAATGTAGTGCCTACGGCTAACGCGACTAAGTTAACGATGAACCGCGAAGGTATCCGTCGTCTAGCCGCAGAAGAGTTAAAACTGAGCACGTCTCCATACCGCTTTGCTGACACATTTGAAGACTTCGCTGCCGCTGTTGAATTCGTGGGCATGCCTTGCGTTGTTAAGCCAGTAATGAGTTCATCAGGCAAAGGCCAAAGCGTAATAAAAACACAAGACGATATTCAGAAGTCTTGGGATTACGCACAGGAAGGCGGTCGTACTGGCGCTGGTCGTGTAATCGTTGAAGGCTTTATCGATTTTGATTACGAAATCACGCTTCTAACCGTTCGCGCTGTTGATGGCGTTCACTTCTGTGCACCTATCGGTCACCGCCAAGAAGACGGTGATTACCGTGAATCATGGCAGCCTCAAGTGATGTCAGACAACGCACTTAAAACGGCGCAATACACCGCAGAACAAGTGGTTAATGCACTAGGTGGTCACGGTATCTTTGGTGTTGAACTGTTTGTTAAAGGCGATCACGTTATCTTCAACGAAGTATCCCCTCGCCCACACGATACTGGCTTAGTGACTCTGATGTCTCAAGACTCATCGGAATTCGCACTGCACGTTCGTGCTTTTACCGGGATGCCGATCAAATCAATTACTCAGTATGGCCCATGTGCATCTGCGGTTATTCTAGGCCAAGGCACTTCAACCAACATTCGTTTTGAAGGTCTTACAGAGGCGCTAGACGCACCACAAACTCAAGTTCGCTTGTTTGGCAAGCCTGACATCGATGGTCGTCGCCGCCTTGGTGTGGCGCTTACTCGTCGCAGCAGTACAGAAACAGCAATTGAAGATGCGATTGAAAGTGCGTCAAAAGTAAAAGTGATTTACTAGCTGTTAATTACCATTTTCTAGCTAATGACTACTAGACTACTAATTGGCAACGACTAACTCAGAATTGAACAATTACGGTTTCACACCTAAACAATCATGTATTCAAATCTGAACAATAAAAAGACGGGCTACTGAGCCCGTTTTTTTATTGTTATCATCTTTTATATTGAAAGGATCTTTTCGCTTGAGAGCTAACTGAGCTTACGCTTCAGATTCAATCAAATACACTTCTTCACTAAATCGAGACAAGCCTTTCTTCGCAATCTTAGGGTGTTTATCGTTTGCGATATCTTGATTCAACAGCGTGATCTTATAACCTGCGAACAACTGATCAATCTCTAGTTTAGGTACGCTAAACGGAGGCCCCGCCATCTCGCTTTGATCGTAATCTAGCGTCACAAGTAAAATCTTGCCGCCTGGCTTTAACCGTTGCTTTAGGCGTTCTATATATTGCACGCGCATCTCAGCAGGCAAAGCAACCAAAGAGGCACGATCATAGATAATATCGACAGGTCGAATCGGCGCTGAGAAGTAATCGCCAGTGTAAACACTCAGCTCATCGAATTGATAAAGCTCATGTTGGCCACTAATCCGAGTCACGGTCGGTGTATATAAATGCTCAGAGAAAAATGCTCGAACCGCGATCTGGCTTAATTCGACACCTTGAACGTCTTCATGCTTCGTCGCTAACCAAATCAGATCTTCACTCTTACCACATAGAGGCACGAACACACTCTTCTCGTAGCTAGGCTCAGTCTTTTTCCAAAATTCAATCAGAAGTGGGTTCACATCTTCAAGGTGGAAGCCAATTTGGTTGGCTGCCCATTTATTGTGCCAAAATTCAGGATTATTCATCTTTCGTTCATGTTAAACAGTCATAATGCAAGGGTACAGTATAGAAAGGTAAGAGCAACCTTACCTTGGTTTAAAGTTCGCCTTGCTCCCGCTAAAAGTTAAACACTGGCTGAGTTCAAAATTCTTAAAACCGGGGAACAAACGCTTGAATTATTTGTCTATATGTTCACATTTTAAAGCAATATTAAACGTTAGAGTTGGTTTCTGCCTTAGCTAACCCCATTTAATATGTAGTGAGTTTAGTTAAGCTGTTTTTACTCTTGTGCGTTACTGGTTACCCCTTTTGACTACCCGTTTTTGTAACCTTGTATTTTGGAGTTTGAATGAGTGTATTTCTCCGTACGACGGCCCTAATGCTTTTAGTATTGAGCCGAGCGCCTGCATTCGCAGCAGCACCTGTTTCAACAAGTTCAACTGATCAATCGCGCACTCCTGCGCAGAATCAAGTATCGTCAAACGTATTCCGTCACAGCCTAAGCGGCCTATACGGTATCAAAGCATTCGACTCACGTCCGACTCAGCCCTACACCGACTTCGACATTCTGTACAGCAAAGCGCACCAAGGCCAAGCTGAACTAGAAACTATCTGTAAAAGTACTGCCCTACTAACGAATTCTGAAGCGCTATTTGCTGGCGTTAAGTCTCAATCTCGTGCAGAAGAGAAAATCGAATTGGAACTGGATGGCGATGTCACAAGAATTACCGACTTAGCTCGTGCCACTATCATCGCAAATGATGTAGAGAGCTTGGTTGAAGTCTACGAAGCGCTAAGTCGCGAAGCAGACGTAGTGAAATTGAAAAACAAATTCAAATCTCCTGCTGATTCTGGCTACCGTGACCTTAACCTATTGGTTCGTTTGCCTAAGACCAACATCATTGCTGAGGTTCAACTTCACCTTAAAGCGATTGCAGATGTGAAAAGTGGTCCTGAACACGAACTGTATGAAATCATTCAAGGTATTGAGCGTCATGCCATTGCAGAAAAACGCCCAATCAACGATATCGAGGCGGCGCAAATCAATAGCCTTAGACGCCAATCTCTAGAGCTATACCAACAAGCATGGCAGCCGTACATCACTACTCACATTAAAGCGGCGTAAACTGTTTAGAACATAACTCAACACAAAATCAAAGGGCTGCATTAATTGCAGCCCTTTCTTGTCATTCTTACTCAAGCCAATCAATGCGCTAGTCTTGTTACTCAAATCTCTTACTAATCTACTTATCTACTTATCTACTTATCTACTTATCTACTTATCTACTTATCTACTTATCTACTTATCTACTTATCTACTTATGGCAGCCTACTGCTAGAGACCTATTGTTGAGAATATTCTTTAGACCGATTGTATAAATCCAACGGTTTCAAAGTACTGTAAAACTCCGCCGCGTCTTGAAGATCTTTATCCGATAACGATTTTACGACCGACTGCATGTACAAGTCTTGTCGACCATCACTCTTAAAATCACGCAGTTGTTTGAGAATATAACTCGCCTTTTGCCCTTTTATATTTGGGTAAGATTGAACGAAAGGAATAATTTTGTCGCCATGACATTGGCTACAAAGATTTTGAACCAATTTTTCACCAGCGGCCAAGTTTGGTAGGTAGGGTTCTGTTTCCTCCACCTTCACTTCAATCGTCGGAATGACATTTGTGCTCGCTTTAGGTGGTTCATCAGAGCACGCAGAAAGCGACATTGCGGCAATGGCAGGCGCCAAGAATATAGACAGCAATTTGAATGAATTTATCGTCATTACTGCTCTCCCGGCATCGGTGGCATTAACGTGCTATCAATAGGCTTACGGCGATACTTATTCATATCGATACCTTTTTCTTGATAATACGTACTCAAATAATCCAGTACCGGATCCCACGTATCTGAGAGATCCCACAAGCCTTGCGTGTCGACCATCCATTGGATGGTTTCTCGCCATTGCTCTCTGTTTCCGCTATTTTGAGCAACAATTAAACTGGTATGGCAAGCATTGCATTGACCATTAACAATCTCCCACCCCGGCGCCATAATCAAACCTGAAGCTTTATCGACACCGTAATATTCTTCCGGATTTTCAGGGACTTCATTAGCATGAACAAGCATCGACGTTAACAAACTGCACACCAATGCAGCTCTCATTATTCCTTTGCGATAACCGAGCTTTTCTCCATAACTAGCATTGGTGTGATTAAATTTTTCATGGATAAGCATCTGGGCAATAGACTTCATTACGACACTCTTACCGCAATACGATGACAGCCATTAAACAGATAACCTTTGGGATTCCATTGCGGTTGAACAACAGGTTGGCTGTCCCCCTCGCTATCCGTCGCTTTCGCCCAGATTTCGTAGTAGCCCGCCATAGGAAGATCAAGATCTGCTTCCCATTGTTGCCAAGCCCCTTTATTTACGGGCTTATTCAATTTGGCATCGTGCCAAGTCGTACCATAGTCGTAACTGACTTGCAGTTTCTCCACACTTCTCAATCCAGCCCAAGCGTGACCACTTACCGTCACCTTTTTGCCGAGTGAAAACTCAGTCCCGCTCTTTGGTGAAGTAATTAACGATTTGACGATCATCTCTTCAATAATTCTAAAATCTTTGTTATCGACCTTCTCACCCGGCGCTATCGGATGTTTTGGTACTTGATAAGCAGGTGCCGCCATTTTGTGACCGTCATGGATCTTGTTGCGAATACTAATACCCGTCGCACACTTTTGAGATACCGATGCAGGGCGTCCGCCAAATACCGTTCGCAGAGGATAACCATGAAGATATGGAATAGGCTCTCCATTCATTTCCCATGCAATTAAAGCGTTGTCGTTCATCGCAGCCGCAATAGGTACACCACGCGAGATGGCCTCTCCTTTGCCGCTTAAGTGTTTGTCAAATCCATGGTTACCCACATAGACAGCATCGCCTTTGATCCCACAGTCTTTAAGAACATCACTGAGCAAAACACCCGTCCATTGGGAACAGTAAACACCTGCATTGTTCCACTGATTGCCCTTTGTACTTGGGTAGAAATTATTGCGGCTATTACCACCACACTCTAAAACAAGGCTTTGAGTATGATGTTTGAACTTCGACTTCAGCTCTGCAATCGTATACGTTTTACTTTGTTTTACTGACTCGCCTTTGACTTCAAAAGTCCAAGTTTCTGGATGCATTGCGTTAAAATCTGGCATCAGACCATTCCAACGAACAAAAGGCACATCTGCTGGTGTTACTGCCGGAGCAAGCATACTTTCTGGCGGGTAAGCATTCAGAGGGTTGGTATTCAAAACGGTGTAGTAATCAGGCAGATCTTCTGCTTTCGCCCACGTCAACGCATTTACATCAACAGCATCCAAACCTTCAGGGCGGTTCGCAGCAAATACCCAAGAAACTGGCAATGCAGAAACTGCGGTTGCCGTCATTGCAGCTTTAAGAAACTGTCTTCTATCTAAACTCATTGCGGTGACCCTTTATGATTCAGTTTGTAAAAGTAATCGGCTAATTTCTCGATGTCTTCGTCAGATAATAGCTGCGCGACTTTTGACATCGTTTGATCGGTGCGTTTTCCACTTTTAAAATCTGACAATTGCTCAGTCAAATAGACTTTGTTTTGCCATTTCAAGTTGGGAATAGAAGGAAATGATGTGTCGTCAGTGCTGCCATGACACGCGATACACATGTTGGCAATTTGTTGGTATTCAGCTGCGTTACCAATAATCGGTAATAAGAGTAACACCCAAGTGATAGCGGCTTTTCGCACAGCCCCTCCCTAGATCCAGATCAATAAATTAGCTTGATCGATTATTAATTGGGCGCATTACAGCAAAAAGATTTAGGTATTTATATTCAATTATAATTAACGACTGTTCAGTTTATTTGAACGCTAGATCGAAAAATAAACACTTAAATTGACAGTGAGAATTAGAAAGAGTTAGGTATGTGTTTTGATAATGAATTGAGGGGGCACTAACCGAAAAGTCACTAATGAATCTAATGGCTAAGGATAGATATAGATATAGAGATAGAGATAGAGATAAAGATAGAGGAAACAGTTTTAGCGTAGTTTAAAAGCCCATCAGAAACAAAAAGACCACGCTAGGCGTGGTCTATTGCTTGGCTACTTCTCGATTTTAATATTCTCGACTCGGGCCTTTAATTTTTGTCCCGGTCTAAAAGTAACAACACGTCGAGCAGAAATTGGAATGTCTTCACCAGTTTTCGGGTTACGACCTGGTCGCTCGTTTTTCTCGCGAAGATCAAAGTTACCAAAACCAGACAGTTTTACCTGTTCGCCATTTTCGAGTGCTTTACGAACTTCTTCGAAAAACACTTCAACCGTTTCCTTGGCATCCCGCTTGCTGTATCCGAGTGTTTCAAACAGGTTCTCAGCCAAATCGGCCTTCGTGAGTGCCATAAAACTTTCCTCAAAGCTATGTTAAACATTGCTACCATCGCCAGTAGCGCCAAAGCATTTACCCTATTCAATCAATGAGATAAGGTCATTTACAAGGAAAGTGTATGCCAAGCTTCTGATTTTCGCCAACTTTTTTATCTCAACTATTGAATTATTCTTTCAAATCAGAAAGATAACTCTCTTCGAATTTTACATATATGCTAAAAAACATCTACTTAACGGCCGCCAAATAGAGTTATAAACCATAAATGGCCTAATAAATAGAATTTAAAACTTTAGTTTTCTAAATATTAATTTCTGAGACTTTTCTCCTATATCTAATAAAATCAGCCACTTGATTTGATATCGAACTCAACAGAGGTTACTTAATAACCGTTATTAAATATGAGATTTGTATCATTTCAGAATTTAATTCGAATCGACATGAATAGTTTATGTCGACATAGCTTATGCCAACATAGTTTATGCCGACATCGCTAATATTGAACATGGCTAGTCGATGCTCCATCAACATACCAGTTAGCCCCCGAGACAAAACTCGCAACAGGGCTTGAAATAAAGGTGACTACATTGGCTACTTCTTCAGGGGTGGCTAAGCGACCCATTGGGTTTCTATCGATAACTTTCTGGAAAGTGTCCGGTGCTTCACGCTTACACCGCCCCCATAAACCATCAGCAATATATGTGTCTCCAGGCGAAACAGTATTAACTCTCACCTTACGAACGTAGGTCAAAGACAAGGATTTCATATAATGGGCAAGCGCGGCTTTCCCTGCTCCATAAGCATTGGCGTTACAAACTGTATATCCACTCGCTTTCGACCCAATATAGGTAATTGCAGCGTAACGCGACTCAAGCAATTTAGGTAAAACTAACGCAATGCCCTGTTGCGTGGCTGCAATGTCTTTTTGTAGAACATCTTCCCATTCATCAGAGAGTGCACTTACATTGGGAACAAAAATATCGATATTCGGAATTGACTCGATCCAAGCTTTCATTTGTACCAAATCATGAACATCGACCACTTTTCCGACAACTTGCTTTGACGCCTTTCCGAGTTGTTTAAGCAGCTTATCTATCCGATGTTGAGAACGGCCACAGAACCAAACATTCGCCCCTTCGTTAGCAAAGCCTTCAACTATTTTCGCCCCAATTCCACTAGAACCTCCAGTGACAACAACATTGATATTCCCTAACCTTAAATTCATCGCAACCTCTCAAATAGTATTGACTACCGAAAGGAAGTATCAAAAAAGATCGCTTATATTTCAAAGGGAATAATAAAAGTGACACTTTATGCTACCTTAGGTGTATGAAATAGCGATGGTATAGAGTAATGGACGCACTTGACGACGAAATTTGCACAACAATCAAACGCCATTTAAAAAAGGCAGGTATCTCTTATAAAGAAGTTTCAGAATTCACAGAATTTTCCGAAATAAGCATTAAACGATTGCTGAACGGCCATCAATCGCTCTCTATTTTGAAGTTACAAAAGATATGTCAACTAATTCAGCTTCCTCTATCAGCCATTATCACAGAAGCAGAAGAAGCATTAGCCTCGGTATCACTATTTACGGATGAGCAAGATGCAGCCTTCTGTAAAGAGCCGCCGTTATTTACTATTTTCCAAGATATTGTAAATGAAGGAGCAAACGCTCAACAGTTAATGGCCAGTTATGATTTAAACGAACCATCACTGCATATCTACCTCAGGAAACTTGAACAGTTAAAACTAATAACGATGTTATCTGACTTAAAATTCCACGTCATTGTGCCCACAAATACAGCTTTCTCTGAACAAGCGCAATTTAGCGTCACGTTCAAAAACCAAGTCATAGATGCATTAAAACAGGCCGTGCAATATATCGATGCACGTAACAAACAGGCTTACTTTATTACTGCCAGGCTTAGGCTGACCGAAGACGAATTTAAAGAATATAACGCTAAGCTTGAGGAGTTAATGTTAAAAACACTAAAGATTAGTCAGTCGCATAACCGAATGACTGAAGGAGTCAACGACTATGCCATTGTCGACATGGGCGCCAAGGGTATTTTCCACCCAACACTCAAAGCGCCAGTAAATTTGGTTTAAAAATTTCAGCATGCTCATTATTCCGTAAACCCTCGCCATGATTGCTT
Organism: Vibrio sp. L3-7; assembly: GCF_963898195.1. Classification (NCBI taxonomy): domain Bacteria; kingdom Pseudomonadati; phylum Pseudomonadota; class Gammaproteobacteria; order Vibrionales; family Vibrionaceae; genus Vibrio; species Vibrio sp. L3-7. Next base: position 93,609 of record NZ_CAWQUW010000001.1, read on the forward strand.
GGCGAGTCTTTTCATTACCTACCTCAGCCAAAACTAATATTCATCACCCTGAGTATTTATCCTCGACACCACAAAGAAAAAGTACGTTTCACACCTCAACTTGATATGTTATAACATATCAATATTATTATTAATTATGTAGATTGAATGAGAGACATTGAAGCGATCATTGAGCACGTAAAACAAGGCTGCAAAGCCAATGGCCAACAATTTACGGCAAAAAGACGATTGATATTGCGGGCATTGGTTCACACCGACAAAGCGTTGTCTGCGTATGAACTCGTTGATTATTGTAAAGAGCATTTTGACCAAAATGTTCAAGCGATGTCGGTTTATCGAGTGTTGGATTTTCTTGAACAGCAACACTTAGCGCACAAGCTACAAGTGTCCAACAAGTACATACTTTGCGACCATATTCTTTGCGAACATGAACACGGGATCCCTCAATTTTTGATTTGCTCTAAATGCGACAAGATCAGTGAGCAGACTATCAACCCTACCATTATTCAAGATCTTCAATCCCATGCAAAACAGGAAGGTTTTACCGTGGTCACGCCTCAACTAGAGATCAGTTGCGTGTGCGATGAATGTGGTGATGCAGAGGAACCCAGTACCAATACCAATACCAATACCAATAAAAGTTAACCCTTATCTCTTATACATATCTACTGCATAGAACGAACCAAAAGGAGAAATTGAAACGTTATGTCTGCAATGCTCATCAAAAATGCCCGCGTGGTTAATGAAGGCATCACCACCGAGACGGACTTATTAATCGTCGGCCAACGAATTGAACGGATCGCCAAGAACATAGCCCCAACACCAGACGATGAAATCATTGATGCCCAAGGTTGTTATCTGATTCCGGGAATGATTGATGACCAAGTTCACTTTCGCGAACCGGGGCTTACCCATAAAGGCTCAATCGCCACAGAGTCACGAGCTGCGGTTGCAGGCGGTATCACGAGTTATATGGAGATGCCGAACGTAAACCCTGCTACCACAACCATTGAAGCCTTAGAACGAAAATTTGAAATCGCATCACAAAGCTCACTTGCAAATTACTCATTTTATCTTGGGGCGACTGAAGACAATCTAGAACAGATCAAGCAACTCAACCCAGAACGACATTGTGGTGTAAAGGTGTTTATGGGCGCTTCAACGGGCGACCTGTTAGTTGAAGATCCTCAAGCGCTCAATGCCATCTTTCGTGATTCTCCCGTCCTTATTGTCACCCATTGCGAAAGCGGGCCGGTGATCGCTCAAAACCAAGAGCAATTAAGAAAAGAGAAAGACGTTTTCACGATTGAAGACCACCCTATTCTTCGAGACGACAAAGCTTGTTATGACTCTTCTTCTTACGCGATTGAACTAGCCAAAAAACACAACAGTCAACTTCATGTGCTGCACATCACGACAGCCAAAGAACTGGCTCTGTTTGACGAAGGGTCAATTCAAGACAAACGTATTACGGCAGAAGCTTGTGTGCACCATTTGTGGTTCACCAACAAAGACTACGCCGTCTTAGGAAACCAAATCAAATGTAATCCTGCCATTAAATATCCAAATGATCGCGACGCGCTGTTAGCGGCATTAAGCACCGGCCAAATCGACATCATCGCCACTGATCACGCTCCACATACATGGGATGAAAAACAAGTTCCTTATGAGCAAGCACCGGCTGGCTTACCCTTAGTACAACACGCCCTGCTGAGCCTATTTGACCATGTGCGATTGGGCACAATGACCGTCGCTCAAGTTGTCGAGAAAACCGCGCATAATCCGTCTATTCGTTATGCGATACAAAAGCGCGGCTTTATTCGCGAAGGCTATTACGCCGACCTAGTCTTGGTTGATCCGCAAGCTCCAACTTTGGTCAGCAACGAAAGCAGCTTGTATCAATGTGGGTGGTCACCATTCGCAAGACACCAATTCTCTGCTCAGATTAAGCATACATGGGTAAACGGAACCAAGGTGTATAGCAATCCAGAGTCAACAGACAACAATACACATACCACTCATGTACATGTACCAAATGAGACTCCAAACGAAATGCCAACTTCAGCAATGAGGCTGTCATTCAAACGCTAATCCAGCTGTCTACCCATCAACATAAAGAAATCAATATGTTAAGAAGAAATCCAAGCGGCCATATGCCAGAAGTCTCGGAGACCGCTTTCATTGACCCAACGGCCATTATCTGTGGCAAGGTCATCATTGAAGATAACGTGTTTATTGGCCCTTACGCCGTTATTCGTGCTGACGAAGTCAATGAACAAGGCGATATGGAAGCCATAGTGATTAAGCGCGATACCAATATTCAAGACGGTGTGGTTATTCACTCAAAAGCCGGTGCTGCCGTCACTATTGGTGAACGTTCATCGATCGCCCATCGTTCTATCATTCACGGTCCTTGTGAAGTCAGTGATGACGTATTTATCGGTTTCAACTCCGTCGTGTTTAATGCCTTTATAGGCAAAGGCTGTGTAATTCGCCATAACTGCGTGGTAGACGGGCATGACTTGCCCGAGAGCTTCCACGTACCACCGATGACCAATATTGGTTCAGGGTTTGATTTGAATAACATCTCAAAGGTACCACCTGAATATTCGGCGTTTTCAGAATCGGTGGTTTCAGCCAACCATACCCTTGTGCAAGGTTATCGGAGAATTGCCAATGAGCTCTGATAAAAAGCCTATCTTGGGTATTCCAACCAATATCATTACCGGCTTTCTCGGCGTGGGTAAAACCACTGCGATTCTCAACCTAATGAAGAATAAGCCCGCTGATGAAAACTGGGCTATTTTGGTGAACGAATTTGGAGAAATTGGCGTTGATGGCAGTTTGATCCAAGGGAACGACAGCAAACAACAAGTGTTTATTCGTGAAGTGCCTGGCGGCTGTATGTGTTGCGCGGCTGGTTTACCGATGCAGATCGCACTGAATCAACTGCTGTCTGAGGCAAAACCTGATCGCTTATTGATTGAGCCAACCGGGCTTGGTCACCCTAAAGAAGTGCTAGAAGTCTTGTCTTCAGAGCATTACCGCAAAGTCTTGTCACTGCAGAAGAACGTTACTTTGGTTGATGCCCGTAAGCTTTCTGACACACGCTATTCTGAACACGATACCTTCAATCAGCAAATCACTATTGCCGATACCATCGTGGGTAATAAAGTCGATCTCTACAAAAGTGGCGATGCAGAAAAACTGGCTGAGTACGTCGCGCAGGTTTGTCACCCAGACACCAAGCTAATATTTGCCCATCACGGTAAGATCCCTTCAGACGAGTTTGATGGAAACACCAGCTTTTACCATCATCAAGCTCATGGGCACTATCATCATCATCATCATCATCATCATAAGCAAGATAAGCCACTCGCTTCAGAATTACCGATGCCAGAGAGCGGTATGATAAAGGCGAGCAACCAAGGTGAAGGATTTGAAAGTGTGGGTTGGCGATTTTCACCCGAAAAACAGTTTGACCACCAGCGCTTACGAAGCTTTTTAGTGGGCTTGAAAGCGGAACGAATGAAAGCGGTGTTCATTACACAAAGTGGTATCTTCGGTTACAACTTAACAGAAGATGGTTTGACGGAGTCGGAACTGGATGATTGTCTTGAAACAAGAATCGAAGTGATCGGACATAACATCGACAATGGCTTAGAAAGCCAACTGCTCGCGTGCTTGGTTAACTGATTAAGCGCGTAGCAAAACACTGATGATCCAAATTACTCATGAGTGCAACGAATCGCGGCACTCATGAGTTTTGCGAACAGTTAACTGATTATTAGATTAACTGTTTAATCGATTAACTTATCAACGGACTAACTGACCGAAACTAACCGCTTCTCGGCCAATGCCATCGCAATGTTCGCTTTGGCGTAAGCACTCTCATTAATGAAGTGTGGATAGATATCTTGTTCGCGTTCCCAAGAAACATCATAACCAAAGAAAGTCGCAAGCAACGGCTCCCCTTGCTTCACTACTTCGAAGTCTCGGCCACATATTTTCGGGTGCACCGTAGCGATTCGCATACCGTCTTGATCGAGCGGTACATTCACCTCTTCAACATAGAAAAACGCACTGTAGTCTTTCAACTCTTTAATCTGTTTAAGGTTATGCTTCTCTACGTAATCGAGTACGGCAGTCAGCATTTGTTTCATCAATGTGAGCGTCTCGAACTTGATCGAACCATGCGCTTGAGCCCCGACTTCGATCATCACACCATGCTTCCCTGCGGTGCAAAGGTATGGCTGCTCATCCCATGGCTTTCTGTCTTCAAACAAAATGTTGGCCTCAGGCATTCGCTGCTTCACATACGCGCCCATTTTTTGATAGAAAACATCATTGGAAAGCAAGATTAACGTCGCCCCCATATTGCTGGTCGTGTTGTGTAAATCCACGATCAACTGCTGCTCTCTGCTTGCGTGTCTATCTATAAACTGTCGTGCGGCTGTGTACTCAGCTAAGCCTGAAGTGTCGTCGTTGTTAGCATTAGAAAACTGACGATTTAGGTCCGTATCAACATATCGGACGTTCTGCTCTACCGCTTTAGGGTTTGCGATAACAGGATGGGTCGAAAACGTTGAACGATCGGCGGCATACAAACGCTCTTTGATGAGTTTGTTTAAATAGATTCCTGAGAGCTCATTACCGTGTGTTCCTGCAACCAGTAAGACTTGATTAATGTTGTCCATATCATTGATTTCCAAATATCGAAAGTGCAAGTCATCCTTGCTTTATTGTTACGATATAACATAACAATAAAGCAAGCATTTCTCCAGAACACTTCATAATCAGGCACTAGGTAGTCCTAAATAGACACGAGAATTCAATATTGCAACGATAACTCATGGTGAAAAATGCATACACAAAGGCCCCGCAATTGCGAAGCCTTAGTTTTTATTCAACACTGTAGTTTCAATGATTAGTCTACATCATGCTTCTTTGCAGTGAATCACATCACAACGGCTTAACAAGCTTTCCGTTATCCTCTGCGCTATCCGGTATTTTGGTACTCAAGGTCTTCGCAGGTTTCACGATCAAACCAATCCCGACTAAGAACAATACTGATGCGACAACTTGGGCGACTGACAGTACTTCGTCATACATAAAGTAACCACTGATCAATGCGAAGATTGGCACAAGCAAGGTTAACGGTGCGGTCGTGCTTAACGGATATTGGATCAACAACTTATTCCACACCCAGTAACCAAATAGCGTGGTTGGGTAAGCCTGAAACAACACGGCAATCGTAGTGTTCCAATCCCACTGTTCAATCCCCTGCCAAATAATCTGATCGCCATGCAACATAGCAGCAAACAACACCAATGGAACTGGCGCAAACAACATTCCCCACACGTTAAACGCAAAAGCCTGAGTCGTTTTAGATGCCTTAACAATCACACCCATTAAGGTCCAACTACACGCTGCAATCATGATCAAAATCACGCCATTAACAGTGACATTACCCGTCGCTGCTGATACCAATACCGCGAGTGCACACATCGCCAACATTGCGCCAATCAGCTTACGAACTGAAGCCGCTTCCTTGAAAACCCATACCCCCACCGCCATGCCAATTAATACGTTGGTTGAAAGCAGCACCGATGACAGCCCTGAAGACAAGCCTGCCGTGATAGACCACGAAGCCATACCCCAGATGCCAACACCAAACACAAAGCCATAACTCATTAGATAGCGCCAAGCGACATTAGGCTTTGCGACGAAAAAGATCACTGGAATTACCGCCAAAGTAAAACGTGCCGCCGTTGCTAATAAAGGATGGACATTGGTCACACCCATTTTGATCATCGAGAAATTGAATCCCCAAATTGCCATGACAAACACAGCTAACAACAAATCATTTCTTTTCATGCTCACTCCTCTTTTATTTTGAATGAGTATCCCTTGATCAATAAAACCAGTACAGATACAATTTTTACAATAAAAACCAGTACAGTTAGAGATAGGTCGTATCGATGAGTATCTACAGAAAGCTTGCGAATCAGTTTATTGATGAGATTGAAGCAGGAAAAAGGCCCGAAGGTGGGCGTATGCCTTCGCTGCGCCAGTTAGCTAAACAACAAGCCATCAGCATGTCGACCGTAGTGAGCTGTTACCAAGAATTAGAATCACAGGGTTGGATCCATTCACGCCCACAGGCGGGCTATTTTGTCTCGCCTCACAAGCCTTCTCACTCCACGCCGGAATGGGCACAGTTTGAAAGCAAGGTTTCCCGAGTTAGACAAACTTCATCGACTCACAACTCAATCAATGGGCCTTTAGGGGTCTCCAGCACCACCAATGATGAACAATCGATTGTTGAACTAGAACGCAGCTTTCGTCGCTCAATCAAACGGATGGGCAGCAGGCTCAATCATTATCCTGATACACAGGGTGAGCCGATGTTACGACAGGCGCTTTCTACCCATTTCGCCAAACTCGATCTGCACTTCGCGCCCGAGGATATGGTAATAACTGCTGGTTGTATGTCGGCCATTAAAGCGGCTCTGGAATCGTGTACCAAAGAAGGCGACACGATTGCGATAAGCTCCCCTTGCTTCAATGGAATACTAGAACTGCTGGGAAGAATGTCGCGCAAGATCATCGAGATCCCGTCTTTAGATGACGGTGTCGACCTACAACAACTGGAAGCCCATCTTAAAAACAAACAGGTTGATGCTGCGATATTCTGCACGTCACATATGAATCCTCAAGGGATCAATATGTCAGCCCACCAAAAACAAAAACTCGCTGAGTTAGCTAACCAATATCAAATCCCGATCATTGAAGATGATGTGTATTTAGAGCTTTCCTATTCCTCGCATACCCCGCTACCTGCAAAATATTATGACAAAGGTGGTTATGTATTATGGTGCGGTTCAGTGTCTAAGAGCCTCTCACCAAGCTATCGGTTAGGGTGGTGTTTACCCGGCAGATACATCGATGAATACAAGGCTCAGTTCTCGGCAGCTAATTATGGTGTTGCTCTGCCCACGCAGCTTGCTGTCGCTGACTTTATTGAATCAGGCCAATACGCTAAACATGTCAGAAGAAGGTGTACTCAGCTCCTTTCATTAAGGCAGCAATACTTGAGCTATTTAACCCAACACCTTCCTCAAGGCGTGAAAATCAGTAATCCTCAAGGTGGAATGGTGTTGTGGTTACAGATCCCAAGCCTTGATCAACACGCTTTCTCGGAAGGTATCGTTCATCAACAGATAGATATCCGACTTGGACAACTCTTCAGTACGCTAGACCTGTATGGCAACTGCCTGCGTATCAATATGGGTTATTCCATCGAAGGGCAAACAAAGCAGCAATTGGACGGTTTAATTCAGCTTATCCACCAATATTCAGACGCGTAATCCGTATAACTTTTTGCGAAAAACGGTGATTATTCTTAATACAAAACCAAGTTAGAATTCCGAACCGTAAGGAATTCAAATCACCTTAAAACCCTTAAATACCGAGTTTGCAAGGGTGTGCAAAATTATGCAACTTGACTAATGACAGCTCATTTATTTTCTTCAATATATCTCCCGTCAGCGCTGGCGTTTTTTGTATTCGAAGAGAACTTATTATGAGTGATAAATCTAAAAACAAACCACTACCTTCCTTTATTGAAGAACGCTTGAACTTTTATATTCAAGATCTCATTACACAAAACGAAAGCCAAAGGCACTTGGTATTGGGGAAACGCCCTAGCCATGATGCTGTGGTTATGCAAAGCAACGATTACCTCGCTTTGTCGCATAATAAACAGATACAAACAGCGCATCGGGATGCGATTTCAGAGCACGATGATAATGTGGTGATGTCTGCCATCTTCTTGCAAGATGAACAGTCTAAACCTGCATTTGAAACCGAGCTCGCTAACTTTGTGGGAATGGAAAGCTGCTTGCTTTCTCAATCAGGTTGGGCGGCTAACATTGGCTTACTGCAAACGATCTGCCCTCCTAACACGCCTGTGTATATCGACTTTTTTGCACACATGTCCTTATGGGAAGGTATTCGTGCTGCTGGCGCGACGGCCCACCCTTTTATGCACAACAACATGAATCATCTGCGTAAACAGATTCAACGCTATGGTTCAGGTGTGATTGTGGTCGACTCGGTCTACAGCACCATTGGTACGATTGCCCCACTACGCGACATCTACGAAATGGCGCAAGAATTTGATTGTGCATTGGTCGTCGATGAATCCCACTCATTAGGCACTCATGGTTTAAATGGTGCAGGTTTGGTTCAAGCTTTAGGACTGACCAACAAAGTGGATTTCATTACCGTCAGCTTGGCCAAAACCTTTGCCTATCGTGCCGGTGCCATTCTAGGCCCTAAGCGATTGTCAGAGACGCTACCTTTTGTTGCTTACCCCGCTATTTTTAGCTCTACCGTGTTGCCACAAGAAGTCATTCGCTTAGAGAAGACATTGGAGGTCATTAAAGACTCTGATGACAAGCGAGACATCTTGTTCAAACGCGCTAAAGCACTCACTACGGGACTAAAGCGAATCGGTTTTAGCATTCGCAGTGAATCTCAAATAGTGGCGTTAGAGTGTGGCAGTGAAAGCAACACTGAGCGTGTGCGTGACTTCCTAGAGGAACGTGACGTTTTTGGTGCTGTATTCTGTCGGCCCGCGACTGGGAAAAACAAAAACATCATCCGCTTTTCGGTAAATGCAGACATGACTCCACGCGACATCGATCATGTTCTCACGGTGTGTCACGAGGCCTTTAATCATTCTGGCTTAGAGTTTGTTTAGATAATTGGAGTTTGTGCAAAGGGTTAGAATTCATGTAGACAGTTAGAGTTCATGTAGGCCGTTAGCTCGTGTAAACAGTTAGATCTCGAGCACATAGTTAGTTCATGTAAACGGTTAGCTCTTGTAAACAGTTGGCTCGTGTAAATGCATGGAATTAATATAAACAGCCACAACAACCAATTAAAAACGGCAGGACGGAATGGAAGCTATCATGTCTCGATACAAAAAGAGCCCAGCATCTCGCTGAGCTCTTTCTTATTGTCTTATCTGTTTTGAAAACTGAAAGCTAAATCCACAGCGCGATTTTATCGAACAGTCGGTTCTTATCTGCTGGTTTAACAATGAAATCAGACATACCGGAAGAATCCATCTTCTCCAAGGTGACAGGAGAACTGTCTCCAGTATGCGCAATGATCGGCACGGATGAGTACGCTTTATTAGCACTTCGAATGCGGCGAGAAGCTTCAACACCATCCATAATTGGCATCTCAATATCCATCAGGATCAAGTCGATATCATCGGTATCCAACGCATCTAGCGCCTGCTGACCATCCTCTTTCTGAATCACATCAAAGCCCTGTTTTTCCAAAAGCATCGCAGTAAAACGACGTAAGGATTCGTTGTCATCAACCACCATAATGGTGCGTTTGATCGTGGTATCTAAAGGCTTTGCGGACGTGGTTGGTATCACGTAACTCGAATCAAACAGCAAGCGATCGATGGTAAGTTGAGTATTCAAAAGCCACGCTTGTGTTTCAACCCAGATAGGCTCGAAAGAAACGTTACGGACGCGTTTAACCGGATGATTTTCGAACAAATAGACAATTCGTGATTCTGTGAATGAAAGCAAAGACTCAATTTTATCAAGGCAACTGGCTCTTAAATCTAAGCTCTCCATATCGACAAAGATCAGGTCGAACTCAAATTGATACTCTTTTTTATTAAGTGTCGACGCAACATCTAAGACCGTCAACTCAAACCCCATCGTGCGAGCCAATTCCTTGGCTTTGGTGATCAGTATGTTTTGCTCACTCACTATCAACACGTTCTTTAACTTGGTCAGTTCACTCTTAATATCTTTAACTGTGCTTGAAGTCAGTACGGGGAAAACCATTGTAAACTGAGTCCACTCATCCACTTCAGACTGACATTTAATTTCGCCACCAAATGAGCTCATTACCTTTTGGCAAAATGGTAAACCCAAGCCATAGTTGCCCGATTTACCCGTAGTATAGAAATCTTGGAAAATGCGGCGAATGACATCACTTGGAATACCAGAACCGTTATCTGTCACTACGATTTGATTGACGATATCATCACTTTGCATCGTGACATGAATATGAAAATCTTCTGGACTTCGGTGATGGAACGCATTCTTGAACAAGTTGTACATCACATACTTCAATAGCGTATCGCTTCCTAAGAAACTGAATTCACTCTTCACATCCAGAGATATCGCCTGTCTATCGAATGCACGCTTGTAGTTAAAGCTTTCTATCGCATCCTCGACCACCGTTTTCGCTGAATGCTTTTTAAAGGTAGAACGCGAAACGCGATTTTCATCAATGGAGGTCAATAACAGATCAATGGTCTCGTTCCCGGAATGAATGATATCCATCGCCTCGTCACCCACTTCACGAAGTTGTCTCACCTCTTGATCGCTCAGTTCATATTGTACTTTGTGCTGACCGACTTTTGGGTTCGGCAATATAGATTGCATTACATCTATAGACGTCAGTAAGCCACTTAAAGGGTTTCGCATTTCATGCGCAATACCTGCGCCAAAAGACTTTGCCAACGATACCTTGGCTTCGTGCTCTACCTGGTTTCGGAAATAGAATAAATTGCCGAACAAGTAGATAAACAAAAAGATAGGCACATGCGTCCAGTCCATCGAGAGTTCGAGATAGAAACCTTGAGCCACCCATGCACCCAATGTGGCAATGGCGATTCCAGCAAAGGTCTGTGCGAACATCACCTTTGTCACATGGACCAACAAAATATGTAGGAAAATGGCTGACATGAACGACATAACCCAAACATTGGACCAATTGTTCATTAATAGCATGTAGAAAAAGAAACACGGCAAGCAGAGTGTGATAGCAACTTGATAATAAGCCGGTAGGTATTTCCGTAACTCAAACGGCGCACGATTACGATAAATGATTCCGAAGAATAATACCGAGCATACCAAGCGCAACGTTAGGTTTTCATAAGACTGGGGGAACAGAAACTCCCAAACAACATAGTAGATTGGGAAGCCGATAAGGCCCATCCAACCCACTAAGGTAAGATTTGGTTCTGCGTACTGATAAACTTTACGAATTGCGTTCATACGGAATACTTTGTTAACTAAGCCCTAACGTTTACAAATTCTATGATTTAATTTTTGTTCTTATATTTTGTCACGGATTATATTACACATCACCTCCGAGCAATGAGGTTTCAATCAAATATATATCAAGGTTTTTGCTTTTAAACTTGAATTTAGGGCCCCTGTAAATACTGATAAAAGTAACAAGACACTTTAGCCGATACAATAACCATCTTCCCTATCTAATAGAGCAACCAACTTTAAGTGTGAACCCGTTTCCTTCCAATTTGCGCTTGCTGGGCCCGAAATCATTAGCAGCGGTAATAGCAATAGCAATAGCAATAGCAATAGCAGCGGTAATAGCATTAACAACAGCAACAGCAACAGCAACAGCAACAATGCAGGGTACAGTCTTTGATATATTTCAGTGTCCTTCTAATATCGACTTTATAGGGCAGTGATAGATTTGGCGTAATCCAACATTTGGTCAAAATATGGATTGTAGGTTAGCCTCGCATGAATTTTCCCTTCTTCCTTGTATCCCCAAGCGGAATACCACGGTTCATCACTATTTAAACAAGCTTCATAATCAAGAGGATCGGTACTGTTATGGCACATTTGGAATTGACCATTAGCGCCATAATAGAAATTGTCTTCACGGTATAACAAGCTCATGTGAGAGAAGTTACTGATGCGTTTTGACGGTACACGGCTGTCGAAATGAACAACGCGTTTATCTAGCGTATCGGGTTTGTCTCCAAACCAAATGAATCGACTGTTTGCGTTGGTAAACTGCGTTTCAAACAGTTTAAGGACTTCATTAACATTAACGACGCTGTCATCTTGAGTGACGGCTAAAAATGCAGGTCTGTCGAAAGGCTTGCTTTCTAGAGATTTTTGAACCTCGTAGCTAGTCCAATAATACTGCGCAAAACCATTCAAAGGCACGCTATTGTATTTCATTTGATTGCTGTGATTTTGCGGGTCGCCTTGGAACACCCAGTCCACAAATAGAGCGCCAGCAGGCGCAAGGAAATCAATATCACTGTCAGATTTAAAGGCAGGAGAAAACAGATACAGAGCCTCTATGCTTGGGTCGCTATTCGCATAATCCGTCACCAAATTCGCACCAGTAGAAAACCCAGCTAAGGAGACTTCCAGCCCCTCTCTCTGCATAATTTCGACTTGATTTTTAACCGTGTTTTTCCAGTCAGATATACTTATAGGTACCAAATCGGCGGGACGACTACCATGCCCCGGAAGCAAAACACTACGTACTAAGTAACCTTCATTGGCGAACTCTTGGGCAACATCGACAAAAGACCAAGGAGAGTCGCCCAGACCATGCACAAAAATGATGCCCTTTTTCAGTGTGTTTGCTTGGTTTGGAGATATTTCAAAAGGGGTATTATAAGAAAGCTCCGCCGCATGATCGTCTTGCAAAAACACGCGATTCTCTTCAAGCCAAGTTTGAACGGTTTGTTGATACTCTGGAAACGAGTCAAACTGTTGCACTGGAAACGCACTAGTAGACTTGTCATAGAGTGGATGATCATATTCCTGCTCGCTGCTAATACATCCAATCAGCAATAAAGCACAACCCATGATCACAAGAGCATTGAACTTATATTTCATAAAAATATTAACCTTAATGTATAACGAAACTTCATTACTATTTTCCAGATAACTTAACGTCGCACGCTTGCAAGTATGGTGCGGCAATCGATTCAAGTTGGTCCCACAGCTTCCTAGAACCAGATCCATCACAACCAGGATCATTCTCCGGTAAGTCAACTAAGCCAAACACATTGTGCCAATAACTTCCTCTTGGAAGACCTTGTGTCGCACCAATCAGAGAGGAGTGAGAACCTTGCTCTTCCGACACAAGCTGCTTAGTACGAAACCATGCAAGAAACCCTTTTTTGCTGCCAGCAAAACCACTGGCAACCACTCCGGGATGAACCGCGATTGGATGAATATTTGGGTAACGCTCTGATAACTCCCGCACTTGCCATAAATTGCCCAGCTTGCTTCGTGAATAAGCACTGGATGTACAATCAAAAGGGATGTCAGCCGCACACTCATTTGCCAGAATGTAAATATCTCCGCTGGTGATCACCAGGCGAGCATCGTCAACCAACATATTTTTCTGCATAAGGAGTCGGTAAAGGATGTGATGGCCTAACACATTGACTGAAAATGTTTTTTCATAGCCGGAAGGTGAGATTTCAGCCTTTTTAGACACCAGCCCGGCGTTACAAATGACAATATCGAATGGCGTCTCCCCCAGCTGTTCTACAGCAGTGACAATACTCTTAGGATCCGCAAGATCCATATAGATTGATTCGGCATGAAGGATGTAATCCGTCGCATCCGACAAGCCTCTCGCCAACGACGTCACCCTCGCACCTTTAGCAAGTAAAGAACGAGTAATGAACTCACCAATGCCAGCGGCTCCGCCCGTTACAAGTACCCTTTTCCCATCAAGCCGTGGTAACTCAGGGCAAGCATGATGTTTTCTTTTCTGTCCAATAATGGCCGATATCACTCGGCGGTGCCGGCCCTTAGGGGGACGACTTGCAATCAAACTTAGCGGCATAGTGATGATCCTGATAGACTCGATAATAACAAATGACAATTTACAATAAATGTCATTTGTTACATTGTCAACGCACCAATTTGATATAAGAGCGCAATAACTCTTATGTATAACGGCAATAACTTATGTAAAACGGCAATACCTTTGCATTAAACGATGACCTCGTTTGACTGAGTAGACGGTAATCGATAGCATCAGGCTAATACTGTCGTTATCGAAAGTTCTTATTTTCAAAGTCTTAAATAAGGGTTTAGACACAATTTATTGGTAGTTAGAAATGCTTACTAAAGAAAAAATATTAGATGCATCGGAAATCGTTTTACGTAAGTTCGGCCCTAGAAAAACGACCGTTGTTGACGTAGCTCGTGCCCTTAATGTGAGTCACGGCACCGTTTACCGACACTTTGCAACTAAAGCGGAACTGCATGAAGCGATAACATTAAGATGGCTAGAGCGTGTCACCGCGCCATTAACCGAAATCACGCATAAATCAGAAAGTGCATCAGTAAAGCTTCGAGAGTGGTTTGAGTCGTTAACGGCCATTAAGAGAAGCATTTTTATTGGCGAGCCTGAGTTGTTTGAGTCGTATTCATCACTGGCGCAACAAACACCCGAGCACGTAAAGTCAAAACACATCAACCATCTGTTGCAGCAAGTTGAGTCGATTTTGAATGATGGTGTTACAGAGGGTGTCTTTGAAATTGAGGATTGTGCTATTACTGCGCGCTGCTTCTTTTTTGGTACCGTGCGTTACCACCACCCGCTTCACTCATCAGAGTGGACGAGCGACACCATTGAGCAAGAATTTACACAGCTTTTTTCTTTGTTAGAAAAAGCCATCTATAAACACTGATTTCTAATCGCTTTCATTAATAGCCGATTGGATAAGAAAGGATGATTGTGAAGCGTACACTGTTTCTATGTGGGTTAATGGCCAGCCAATTGCTATCGCTGAATTATGCATTGGCCTCACCTCAACAAGAGATTGACCATCTGCTTACCTTTGTTGAATCAACGCAGTGCAAATACGAACGAAATGGTGCAATTCACAACGGACCAGAAGCGGCTGCGCATATAAAAAAGAAAGCTAATTATTACGCCGACGATATTAAGTCTGCTGAAGATTTCATCGCGTATTCAGCAACAAAAAGCATGTTGAGTGGGCGTCATTACCAAGTTCACTGTGAAGGTAAAGCATCGGTTAACAGTGAAGTTTGGTTGAAAGCCGAACTTGATGATTTTCGATCTCGCTAACTTGCTAACTTGCTTACTTGCTTACTTGCTTACTGCTTACTGCTTACTGCTAATGAACAACAAAGCACGTAACAAAGTGCAAAAAAAAGCGCTCCTAAATAGGAGCACTTTTTGTTTTTTGATACTTCCTGTATCCATAGACAAGTCCAATCTGTAGTACCTTCACTGAAAGCCAGATCATCGATATCTCCAGTTGTGTATCAACTTAAATCTAGCACATAATCTTCAGGCTTTTCTGAAACGCAACTGAGATAATGAACTTAGTGCCAATCCATCTCACCGCTTAGTACTTTGGCACCTAGTTCTAGGTCGCCTTCTGTTGCCTTGAATTGTGGGTATGCTTTCTTCATGTAATCACTGATATCAACCGATGTTGGGTTAGTGGTACTTACTAGTGCTTTTTCAACTTCAGCCACGTAGTCCATTGTAAATTGAACACTGTTAACACCGGTTGGCATTTCACCTAAGTAATGGCCTGGAATCACCACCTCTGGCTCAAGTGCTTTCATGTATTCTAGTGATTGCGCCCATTGTTCACGAATATCTTTTGACTGTGTATCTGCCATCCATACATGTACTCCGCTATAAACGGACACACCACCAAACACAGTCTTTTCAGATGGAACCCACAGGTAAGCTTGGTGTGTATTGATTTCTCTCACTTCAATAGTTTCACCTTCAATGCTCAGCGTAGTGTCGTTAAGAACGGTTGGCACAATGACTTTAGACGGCGCGTTGTCTTCTAAAATCGGGCCCCAGTATTCTAGCTTTGCATCTTTGGTACGCTTGATATGCGCAACAATCGCTTCACTGGCAACGACCTCAACGTTAGGAAATGCGGCTACAATCGGCTCCAATCCGAAGTAGAAATCCGGGTCGCCACTGCTGATGTAAACCATCGACAACTCTTTACCTGTGGCTTTGATTTTTTCCACCAGATTTTTTCCATCTGCGACGCTAAATTGCGCGTCAAACAGAATCACTTCTTTCTCACCCGAAACCAATACCGAGCTTGCTGGGAATATCGCGTTTTCACCTGGATTGTAATGGGTGATCGTTAGATCCGCTGCAGACACAGCCGTTGATGCAGCCAATATGGTTCCTAAACTCATCGTTCTTAAAAGCGTGGTTCTTGATAAAAGGAGCTTAGATAGCTTTGTCATAGTTTTATTCCGTAATTTGAAGCTGAATTTCTGCCAGCTAGTTGAGTATGAAAAACATCTTATTTGATTGGATTTAGATGAAATAGGCATCAAATTAACTTTCACTGTTGCATTTTTCGGACATATAATGAAGTTCGCACATATGCTGTGTGTTAATCCTTTTCTTTAGATGGTGAAAATAATGGATAGACTTGAGGCAATGAATGTCTTCGTCACAATAGTCGAACGTGGCAGTTTGAGTTCAGCGGCAGAGCACCTCGACATCTCAAGAACCAAAGTGACACGCTATTTGGGAGAACTAGAAAGTTGGATGGACACACGTTTACTTCACAGAACCACTCGTAGCCTAAGCTTAACCAACGCAGGAAAAGAGATACTTGAAGTGGCGCGAGAACTGCTCGCGCTTGAAGAGTCCTTGAGCGGCATCAGAAATCAAAACCGCCAGCAGTTAAAGGGGCAACTGCGTATAACAGCCAGTTATTCTATTGTTGATAGCTTTTTGATTGATGCAATCAGTCACTTCATCGCTCAATGGCCAGAGGTGTCTATCGATATCATCACCACAGATGAAACCGTCAACCTAGTCGAATCTCGAATTGACCTCGCCCTGCGAATTACCAATGAACTGACTTCAAATATCGTCGCCAGACAACTCGGCGAGTGCCGCTCTGTAACATGCGCGTCACCTCAATATCTAAAAGAGAAAGGTGCACCCAAAAACGCGCAAGATTTAGCGCACCACAACTGTCTGTCATTCAGTTATTTTGGCAAAACCGCGTGGAAGTTTAATGGCCCCAATGGGCTCGAATCAGTGCCGATTAAAGGGAATATCAGTGCAAATACGTCCGAAGTTCTGCTTTCTGCCACACTCAAAGGTAACGGTATCTGCTTACTGCCATTTCCTTCCGTCGAGGGCTTGGTGCGTGAAGGCCAATTAATACAATTATTGCCAGAGTGGAAACCCAAAGTATTGGGTGTGCATGCTATTTATGGAACGCGTAAACAAGTGACGCCGTTGTTAAGAGCTTTTATCGATCACTTATCCAATGAAATGGAACAATCTAAAAGCTGGTAGACTGCCACCATCATTAATAAAACTGATGTTTAATTAGAATTATTAATTTTACTTATGACCCGTTAGCTCATATCGTAATTCGCATAATTTAGAACTCAGTGAACATAACCAAAAGCCATGTTCACACCTACAAGGAAATAAATATGACTGCCATTACTGATTTAGACATTCTTCTGAAATCCATGTCGCCAGAATTAATTGAAGGGAACTATGTTTTTTGCACGGTTGATGGAGCATTGCCTGATTATATTCAGCTTGATCCAATCGCGACATTCCGTGAAAAAGAAGGCCTAACGTTGGTATTAAACGAAGACGCTGCAACTCAGGCCCAACTCGATTTTGAAGGCGTGTTTAGCCTTATTACTCTATCGGTACATTCTAGCCTTGAAGCGGTTGGATTAACGGCCGCTTTTGCCACAAAGCTGGGGTCATATGGCATTAGTGCCAATGTTGTTGCGGGTTACTATCACGACCATATCTTTGTTCAAAAAGACAAAGCAGATGAAGCAATGAGCGCACTTAGAGAGTTTGCAGAATCAGAATAACGCCTAGCTGAACAGTTCTTCATAAATACAAAAAAAGCGACGTAATGTACGTCGCTTTGGCGCGTTGCTAACCACTAGTTCACCGATCAGGCATCAGCGAATAAGTCAGTTAAGCAAGCTTAAACGTTGCTACCTTGTCACTTAGGCCTGCAGCCTGGCTCTTAAGTTCGTTCGATTCAGTTAAGCTGTCTTGTGCACCAACAACTAAGTGGTCAGTCACATCTTTAATGGTCGTGATGTTCTGGGTGATTTCGCCCGTCACATGTGTTTGTTCTTCTGCTGCGGTTGCAATTTGAGTCGCCATATCACTAATCAAAGCAACGGCAGTATTGATCTCTTCAAGAGCGTGCGAAGCTCTGTCGGCATCTTCTACTGAATGCAATGCGAGCTTAGAACTACTCTCCATTAACTCAACGGCTTGGCCTGTTGTTTTCTGTAGAATATCAATCGTCGATTTGATCTCTTCCGTAGAAGAGTGAGTACGCTGTGAAAGCACTCGTACTTCATCAGCTACTACCGCAAAACCACGCCCTTGTTCACCAGCACGAGCCGCTTCAATGGCTGCATTCAGAGCCAGTAAGTTCGTCTGTTCAGCAATGCCTTGAATCGTCGCTAATACTGTCGAGATCTCTTGAGCGTGCTTGTTCAGTTCACTGATTACGTTACCCGCTTCGTTAACTTCATTGGCTAGGTTATTGATCGAGCCTTTGGTGTCTACTACCAGAGCGTGACCGCTGTTAGTACTCGTCGCTGAATCTTGTGCTGCTTTTGCGGTTTGTTCTGCGTGTGACGCTATCTCTTGCGTTGCACACGCCATTTCTGTTACCGCCGTCGCGACCATCGTGATTTCTTGTTGTTGATGGTTAAGCTCGTTCACCGAACGGTTCGCACGCTGAGTACTTTGCTCTGATTGGTTGTTAAGTTGTTCTGATTGACCACGAATATGACCAATCAACTGCTGAAGGCTACCAACAAAAGTATTGAAGTTATGTGCTAATTCCCCAACTTCATCTTGGTTTTCAACATGGATACGCTGAGTTAAGTCACCACTACCATTAGCGATTTGTGCCAAGGCTTTCGAAACATGGTTTAGCGGGCGAAATAGAATCGTACACAACAGGTTAAACAGCACCGTACATACAATCACAACAAGTAACGTCACTAAGACTTGGCCAAGTACAGCATCAAATAACGGTGCAACCAAAGAGTCGTGATTCACTACGCTAACAGTAATCAGCTCTGTTCCTTCAATCGCGCTCGCATAAAGAACATAATCGCTACCATTCAACTCAATGCTTGTATCTTTTCTGCTCGTTAGTGCTTTTTGTACATCCGAAAAATCCAATCCAAGCGAACTAATATTCTTGTTCAATAACTTGGTGTCTGGATGCGTGTAAACCGTGCCCTTCTTGGTCGCGATAAACATGTAACCTTCACCAGGAAGAATCACTTTTTCAAGGCTGTTAAGAATGTCGGTAATCTCAACATCCGCACCTAAAACGACTTGCTGACCATGCAACTGCATCGCAGTACCCAATGACACAACGTTAGCACCAGTCGCAGCGGCAACCGTTGGGTTGTCCATAAACACTTTACTAGGGTTTGCTACCGCATTGGTGTACCAACCCCATTGGCGAGGATCATCATTACCTGGTGGCAATACCACTCCGTTCGCGTTCTTTTGTGAACCATCAGGGAAGGCTAAAAATACATTATCAAAAGACGCCGAATCACGAACTTGTTTAAGATGAGTCACTAAACTGTCTTGTTGTGATTCTTTCGGAAGAGAAGTCAACGCGCGTTCTTTAGATAAGATCCAATCTGATACATATTGATTGTAAGATGCCGACGTCCCTTCTAAACGTTGTGCGACTTCAATATCGAGCCTTTGTAATGAAGCACGAAAAGAAAGAGCTTCGACCAAAATCCCCCCCAGGATAATGGCCATGCTAGCTGAGATCGCTAGCTTATTTTTAAGCGAGAGTTTCTTGAACATAGGAAACCTATAGTTTGGAAGTAAAAAACCGTGGCGAACAAATTGGTTGCCAAGACGGTTGCAAGCTGCATATATTTTACGCTTTAAAATAAATAATGAAACCAACCAACGAGTTGTATTTTGATATGTGTGAACGAGGGCACGAACGGCGATGCATTCACAAAACAAATACTCCAAAACTCCTCTGTTCAAATCATATCTAGAGATCTCTTGAAGTAAGATTTATCGAGTGCACTCTATTCTTTCAGCATTTTTTAGCCACCAAATAAAAAAGGACACAACGCATGGTGTTCTGTCCTTTTATTTAATCTAGAGCTTACCAAATAGCGTTTTTATTTTCTTTCAAGTCAAGATTCATACTTAAATATGTAAGCTTCTTTTCTCTAAATAATAGAAACATCTAACTATTCAGCTTTCTTTCATCAAACAGTTTTGGTTTGAACGAACCTAGCACTAACTCTGCGAGCAACGGAAGCGCGTTAGACATACCGATCCATTGTTCAATTTGAGCTTTATCTAAATATGCTTGGCTAACCTGCCCTTGAGGTATTGAAGCCTTAGCAAGCTCGACCAATTCAGGCATCATTGGCACTAAGAAAGCGAACGCATTGACGCTCAAGAACGCTAGCATCACAAGCTTAACTTTCAACCAGTTAGGTTTCTGCTTTACAGAGAAGTAGTAATATAAATCTGCAAATAGCTTTAGTCCTAAGCCCGGTAAAATCAGGATATAGGCACTTAACTCTTTGTACATACCAACGTGGTACGCCATTTCGGCAGTTTCATGCCCCAGCGTTGCGCCTATAACAATGTGAGACAAAATACCGCCCACATACATAATAGTGCCGATTTCGTTTAGGAAATTGATCAATCGATTATTCATACTGTCCGCTTTTATATTTATTTGCTTGTCTGTTTATCTGAGTATCTGAGTATCTGAGTATCTGAGTATCTGAGTATCTGAGTATCTGAGTAAGTTTGGTGCTGTTATCAATAACTAGGGTTATTCGTTAATAAGCGGCACTCAATCAACAACTATTATTTGTTATTAGTCAAAGAAAGCTTGTAACCCAAATATTGAATATTCACATCAGCGTACCCCAACGTAACGGCCTCAAATTGGTGACTCAGCTCTTTTGCATGCTGTGCATCCTGAGCAATAAAAGAAACCGAATACACAGGTCGAACAACATTGTTCTCAAGTTTTTGCGTATCAAGATATGAGGATGTTACAAGCCCTGCTTGGTTAAGGCTGATCACTCTTTGCAAATCAATACTAAGCACACGGTCTATTTCAAGAGCTTCAATTCCCTGTTTCCATGTAATGGTAACACCATAATTATTATAATCTGGCGTGTTATCTAGCCACTTAGAACCTAGCGGAATGATTTTGGCAATGTTAACCAAATCTTTTTTATAAAGCGGTAAATGAGCCAGTTTGTCTTGTACTTGCTGTGGGTCATTCGCTTCAATAACAAAACGTAATAACTGTACCGAACGGCCATCAACCTCGCTATGTGACACATACATGTCTTTGATTTCACCTTGGTCAATTAGCTTACTGAATTCAGCCTTTTGCTCTGGCATGTTGTCGAGCACCTGCTCTAAATTGTTGGTATTCCACTCCAGTTCAACGGCGTAGTCTGCCGCACTAGTGAAAGCAGAAAATAAGATTGAAGTGGCAAATGCGGTAAATGTAATAGTTTTCATGGTTTGTTCCTTTCTTGCTGAATAAATGTGATGAGTAAATTTGACTGGTCGATTTGGTTGAACGATTTAAACGACGTTACCAACGAGAGCGGTATGAGCGATGGCAGCTTTTGCAAGTGTCTTGCGCTGCTTCTAATCCTGATTCCGCTAACGATACATCACTGCTTTGACTGCCTCGGTAGAGTTCCTGAAAACCCTGATCCATTTGCCCAAGTAGTCGATTGAATTTCTCCGGCTGGCTCCAAATAGTTTCCTTTGCTTTGCTCCCCTCCTGGCTGCCCGACGGAAACAATGTCAGTAACGCTTGGCTATGTGTTGTTAGCTTTAAACTGGTTTCTTCAAGCGCCAGCCAATTCGTACCGTTGCCATCCAAAGTGTCATTGGCTTTCTCAACTAAGGTTTCAACCTGTGTAAAAGCGTCTTGGCGCTGTTCTATTTGGCTTGCATGACTTTGAGTAGCATCGTTTTGTGAGCCTATTGCGTAGGTACTTGTTAAAACGGTTGTCGTACACAGTAGGCTCGCCATTGTCTTGTTCATATTGTTCTCTCTTCGCTGTGTTTATCGTTCGTTATTTTATTTTGATGCCTGATATCGATGGTTCGTTTCGGTGTTTTGTCTTGCTTTGATGAATTCAATTTACACAACAATAGTTGCAGTTGCAACTATTGTTGTGTAAATTAATGCAAACCGAACGGATGTTAAGTAAACAACAAAGAGAATGAAGCTATGAAAATTTGGGATCTATCAACTCGCCTATATCACTGGGCTCAAGCCGCGCTTTTTATAGGTTTAATGGCATCGGGTATTTCTGGTAATGGACCCCATATTCAACTGGGGTTGGCACTCATGACATTGATCATTTGGCGATTGATTTGGGGTTGGGTTGGCAGTGAAACAAGCCGATTCAGACAATTTCTACGTTCACCAAGATCGGTTATTCACTATCTACAAGGCAAAGAAAAAACAAAGCCGGGTCATAATCCTGCAGGTGGTTGGATGGTTGTAACACTGCTACTGGCTTTAGTTCTTCAGTGTGTCTCAGGTTTAGCCTTAGCTGGATTTCTTGACCACTTGCCCTATGCAAATATTTGGTTGAATGACTCCGTGTTTTCGGTATTAGAAAACGTTCACCTTGCCATGATAAAAGTTCTTCCTACTCTGGTTGGTGTACACGTCTTTGCCGTTCTTTTCTATAAATTACGTTCAAAACCATTAACTTGGGCGATGATCACAGGCTTTCAAACACAAATCCAATTTAATGGAAGCGTAGCGTTTGTATCGCAATGGCGTGCGTTGTTTGTACTTGCTTTAGCTGCAATGTTTACCGTTATTCTGGTTGCATTGGCGTAAATTAAACCGATTTAATCTGGAGCGTAGGAACGAATCAATGAATGAAGTGCTTAATAAACAGCAAACCGCTCGTTGGTTGATCCATGTAATCGCAAACGATGCAGCAAAGACATTTGATTCAGAACTCAAAAAACATGGATTAACCATTGCTCTTTGGCCGACATTGATGTGTTTATGGGAAAAAGAAGGGGTGACTCAACGAGCGATTGCTCAAAAATCCAAAGTAGAAAATTCGACTACGACTCGTACCTTAGACAAACTCGAACGTCTTGGTTTGATTGAACGACGGCTTGACCCAAACAGCCGTCGCTCTTTCAATATTTACTTAACCGATAACGGACGTGCGATCCAAGAAGATCTCTTGCCGATCCCTGTCCAAGTCAATCAACAATACCTAAGTATATTAGAACCAGACGAACAAAAAGAGATCCGTCGTTTACTGCAGAAAATGGTCTCGCGTATATAGCTCGATTAACCAAAATCCAACGTCAGCAAGAGCCGCGTCTCGTCAGGTGAAGTCACTGGTGAGCGATGGACAAGGCCAGAATTTTCGTTTCCGCTCCAGCGCTCACCCTTTAACAGTGCAACATCGCCACTTGAGAGTTGCTTAATATCAGGCTCGTGACTGTACAGCCCTGAAGCCGAATCTGGTTGTCCATTACTTCCACGACCTAGCTTAGAGCGGTCGACCGAATAGTTTGGTAGCCATTGAGTTGCTGTGCCGTGATAGGTAGTCACTAAGCGGCAAGGCACTTGATCAAAGTGAAAACGTGGACACATTGCTTGATTCAAAACCGCTAAGCGCAGCCCGACTTCTTCAAGCTCGAACAAACAACAGAACATATCCACCAGCTCCGTCATATTGTCTAATAGCGCCTTTGAAGCCGTTCCATCCGTCGCAAACTCCAATTTCTCAAAAGCGTTGTCGGGTGAAAGGCTAATAGACTTACTAAATTTGGGATTCAAAGCGATAAACTCGTTGATTTCATCCGTTAGTTCTTCATCAAAATTGCGCTGCCAAATCGCAATGTTGATTCCAGTTTTGTATATATCGGATAATACCGTCGGCTCTTCTGAAGCGCTAAAACATAGGTTCTGGCTTGCCTGTTCCTTAATATTCTCGATCAAACTCGCACTCGATGACTGGCTGATACTCGTTGACAAAGATTCGGTTAAAACGGCATTCATTACGTGATCTCCTTACGTATTCTTATCGCCTCCCTCTTACTTTTATCATCAATATTTAAATGTAAGAGTGAATTATAGATATGTTATAACATAACAACCACAATCCGAACAACTAGCCGATCATGGTTCCAATAATATGGCGACGTACTCCCTTACCTAGGGTAATTTGTTGCATGCTGGGCTAAGCTTTTATTTATCTTTCTTTCCCAAAAGATATTCAAAATGCGAACCGGTTTATAACGTTAGACCTGTAAATTCATCAATGTGGTGACCAAACTATGAAAAAACTAATCCCTACGCTCGGTCTCTTTTGTGCCGTTATCTCTGCGCAATCTTTCGCGGAAAGCGGCTACACGTTAGATTCAAAGTTGTCGAATATCACCTTCGCAACCATTAAGAAACAGTTTGTTGTTGAGCCTGCGTCCATCAAAGCGTTATCAGGAGGGCTCACAGAAGATGGCCAGTTTTCTATAATGTTGGATTTAAAAAGTCTAAGCACCGGAGTTGCGATTCGTGACCAGCGACTCAATGAACTCTACTTTGAATCAATCACTTTCCCTGAAGTAAAGGTATCCGGGAAAATTGATCCCTCCATACTTTCTGGCGATCCGAAAAACACGACTATCGCAGCCGAAGTCACCTTACATGGCGTGACCAAGAAGATTAATTTCCCTGTTTTGGTGGTTCCTGCAGACGACTTTGTTATGGTCAATTCAGCTTCAACCATTATTGTAAATGGCGCTGATTTTGGAATATCGACAGATAACCTAAACAAGCTTTCAGCAACCGTTGGTGGGTTAGCCATTTCAGATAAGATCCCACTAAGCTTCAATCTTCTCTTCGACAAATAGTTTTTTCACACCCGCCCTCTTAAATCCCCCTTCAAGCCACACTCACTTATTTTTGTGGTTGGCACTTGAGGGGGAAACACTCAGTTATTCTCAATGTCTATAAAGTTCCAAACTGAACACATATAAACCAAACATGAGTCAGATTACTCGGAACAGTCGAAAAAATAAGACATACTAAAGCCATCATATAAAAAGATAGTAGCCAATAGCGCATGAATTCGAGCAACCTCAGCAAGCCGTTCACTCTTTCCAACGGTCAAGTCATCAAGAATCGCCTCTTCAAATCAGCGATGAGTGAACAACTTGGCGACAAGCAACATAACCCTAAAACTGGCTTAACAACCCTATATCAACGTTGGGCTGAAGGTGGCATCGGTTTATCCATGACAGGTAACGTGATGGTTGATAGAAATGCGCTTGGAGAGCCGAATAACGTTGTTTTGGACGAGCAAAGTGACCTCAGCATCTTTCGCCATTGGGCAAATGCCGGAAAACAAAACGGCTCACAGATATGGATGCAGCTAAACCATCCAGGCAAACAGATCCCTAAATTCCTTTGTGATCAGCCAGTCGCCCCTTCAGCAATCTCTTTAGAGCGCGGGTTAGAGAAAGGTTTTAACACGCCTCGCGCGCTCACTGTTCCTGAGATCCACGACGTGATTAACAAGTTTGCCCATAGCGCTAAGCTAGCAAAGCAAACGGGATTTACTGGCGTGCAAATTCACGGCGCTCATGGTTACCTAGTGAGTCAATTCTTGTCATCAAGACACAACCAACGTAACGATAAATGGGGTGGTTCATTGGAGAACCGACTTCGATTCGTACTCGAAGTTTACCGTGCGATCCGCAAAGAAGTGGGTAACGATTTTCCCGTGGGGATTAAGCTCAATAGCGCTGACTTCATGAAAGGCGGTTTCACCGAAGAAGAGTCGATGCAAGTTGTACAAACGCTCAATAACAACGGCATCGACTTGATTGAAATATCCGGTGGCACATATGAAAGCCCCTCGATGATGGGTTCTAAGAATAAAAACGAACCTGTAAAGGCAAGCACGTTAAAGCGTGAAGCCTATTTTATGGATTACATGGTTAAGGTAAGAAAGCGAGTAAATACACCTTTGGTGGTCACTGGTGGCTTTCGAACGGCACCAGCAATGAACGAAGCATTGCAAACTTCCGCGACTGACTTTATTGGAATTGCACGAACCATGGCGGTTGACCCTGACTTCCCCAATAAACTGATAGACGATCCAAACCACGGAATGCCGTTAACTGTGCCAACGACAGGTAAGCCGACATTAGATAAAGTGGCGATGGTTGGACTGGTTTGGTACGAGCATCAAATGTGGCGCATTGCCGCTGGGAAAAATGCCGACCCCAAATTAAGTGCGCTTAGTGTGGTCATTAAAACGATTCTAAGTGCTGGTTGGCATGCCTTTAAAAAAAGCAGAGCCTAACGGATTTATTTTATTCAATTCAAGGCATTAAGCGGTCTGTAACGAGGTAAATGTCACATGTCGTTACACAGCATGGTGCCTTAGGGCTTTACATCTTAGGCGAGGTAAACAACAATCCCTGAGAATAAATCCATAACATAATGTATTTAGAAATTATGAGTAACACAGAAAACAAAAAATCGAACCCTCTTTTCGAAATCGTTTTTAACGTATTTCTTCCGTCATTCATCTTAATGAAGTTCAGTGGAGAAGAGCATTTAGGAACGGGTTTAGCGCTACTTGTCGCATTGGCTTTCCCTATCGCTTACGGTGGTATGGAGCTAATCCGCAACAAGAAATTTAACTTCATCGCGGCACTTGGTTTTGTGAGTGTGTTATTAACAGGTGGCATTGGCTTCTTCGAATTAGACACGCGTTGGTTAGCATTAAAAGAAGCATTAATCCCCGGCCTGATTGGTCTAGCGGTTCTTGGTTCTACTTTCACTCGCTACCCGTTCATCCAAAAAGTTATCTTTACGCCAGCACTGTTAAACATCTCTCTAATTGAAGAGCGTTTAAGACAGTTCGGTAACCAAGCAAAGTTTGACCGTTGCCTCATGACATCAAACTACATGTTCGCGAGTACTTTCGCCTTTTCTTCTGCGATGAACTACTTTCTTGCAACTTGGATTGTCACAAGCCCTGCCGGCACTGCAGCCTTTAATGAAGAACTTGGTAAGCTGACACTTTACAGCTACCCAGCCATTGCTATCCCAAGCATGCTGATGATGTTAGGCATTTTCTATTACATTTGGCGCCAAGTTCGCGCTATGACGTCATTAGAAACCGAGAAAATCTTTATTACTAAGTAGCTCTTACCGAACTACCTTAGTGTCTCGTCCTAAAATAGAAACACACCAAAGCTCAGCACATCCGCTGGGCTTTTTTGTTGGATGTCGCTTAACTACCCCGTTTCCCACACACATTACCAACTGCAATTTAAATACCGAATGTGCATGTATTTTCATGTGTTACTCTTTAAGAAAGGGGCGAATTTAGAGCGGTAAAACATGAAGAATCAAATAGACGACTATTATGTATTTTGTCAGGTCGCAAAATACGGCAGTATGAAAAAAGCCAGTGAGCGAGTAAAACTGCCACTTTCTACTGTAAGTCGACGAATTGTAGGGCTTGAACAAGGCTTGGGAGTCCAGCTTTTTATTCGGAGTAAGAATAAGCTAACTCTATCTAACCAAGGGGAGAAATACTTCCAAGCACTCAATAAACACCTAGAAGCTTTTGTTCATTCATTGGATGCGTTACATGAAGACTCTGGAAAGTTGCATGGTAAAGTGGTGATATCTGCTACTAAGCAGTTCTACCTTAAGTTTATGTACCCATACCTCAAAGACTTACTCAAACAGAACCCAGATCTCTCGATCGAACTTAAAAACTCCCATAGCTCAACCGAACTCACCGAAGATGTAGATATCGCTGTTGCAAGCGGCGAACTGCCCGAGACAAACCTCATCGCCAGAAAGTTGATAGATGTCCCGTTAATCTTCGTTGCAAGCCACGAATTTCAGACTTCTTATCAATCAGAAATCGCCAATGGTGAATTCAATAAAACGCCCTACATTGGTACATTCTCTCACCCTACTCTAACCGTGTTACGTCGCTCTACCGAAGAACAGTTTCGACTCAAAATCGATTGCCGCCTCACTGTTATGGATATGGAAATGGTCGTCGTTGCCGTACTAGATTCTCTTGGTTATGCGGTCATTCCAACCTATATCCATGAAGATATTGCCGCTGCTGACAAGGTAATTGAAATATTTGATGACTACACCATCAGCCCGGTTAGATTCAGCTTGTTATATAGAGATAAAAATCTGCAGACCGCAGCTCAGCGGGCTGTTGTCGAAAGCATAATGGACGGTTTCCAAAAATGAGATTGCCGAACTCAAAAAGTCGTCTATATCGATTTTTATGATCCTTTTAATATTACCTCATCCAAACACAGCAACCGCTGACAATAAAATTCAATGAGGTAACACCATGAAAAAAGTATCACTATCAACCTACATCTTAATGCGCCTAAAAGAACTAAATACGAACCACATTTTCGGCATCCCCGGTGATTACGTACTTCCATTATTTGACGAAATCCTTGATGGCGACCATGGCGTGCAACACATTATGCCTTGCAACGAACTTAACGGAACTTACGCAGCTGATGGTTACGCCAAGCAAAATGGATTTGGGGCAATGGCGGTCACATTTGGTGTTGGTTCACTTAGCTGCGCCAATGGTTTAGCCAGCGCTTATGCCGACGATACGCCGATTCTAGTATTGGCCGGAGCACCAGCCATTAGCGTATTGAAAACACCAACCGAACGACTTTATCATCACGCTATTGGTAATAAGTTTGATACCAACGTTGATATGTTCAAACATATTACTTGTGTGAGCCAACGAGTTGAGAGCATTGATACCGCACCCTACTACGTTGACCAGATGCTACGTAAAGCCATGCAAACTAAAAAGCCAGTATATTTGGAAGTCCCATACGACATGCAAACAATGGATGTCGATGCACCAACAAAACCATTAGACTTAATGTTAGATCAGTCTTCGATATCAAACCTTGAAGCCGCATTGCAAGAAACCGTTATTCTATTGCACCGTTCACGCACCCGTAGCGTCGTGACAGGCCATCTACTTCAACGTGAAGCACTCGTTCCTCAAGGTATCGAACTGGTTAATCAACTAAATGCGGCTGTAGCAACAACATTTACCTGCAAAATGGGTGATTTTGAGGCACATGACAACAATGTTGGTATTTATATGGGTGAAGTCAGCGAAGACTATACAAAAGAAATGGTCGACGGTGCTGATGTTGCTATTGCATTAGGGGTCACATTAAACGAGTTCGATACTGGAGTGTTCTCCACCCAACTCGGTAAAAAACAAGATGCTATCTGGATCCGTCAAGATTATGTAGAAATCAACGGTCGTCGCTTTGACCAAGTGTACTTACGTGATTTTTTGCCAACATTATTGGGGGCGATTAAAGATATCGAAGCTGGTCAATTGATATTACAACCAAGAAGAAAATTTGCATTTGAACAACGCGACGCTTTTGTACCAACAAACAATGACTTAACTATTGATCGACTGTTCATTCAATTTTCAAATTACCTAGAAGAAGGTGATATGTTGTATGGCGATACTGGTGGCTTTATCAATAGTACACAAGCTGAATTCCCTGCAGATATTATTATGCACGGTTGTGGAAACTGGGGGTCACTTGGCGCCGGGTTCGGTATGTTCGTAGGCGCAAACTTTGCGAATGAACAACTCAATCGCCGATCTATTACCATCCAAGGTGAAGGTGCGTTTACCATGAGCGCTCAAGATCTTGCTACATTGATTCACCATAAAAAGGACGCTGTTATTTTTCTTCTCGATAATTCTGGTTATGGTGCAGAACGAGCGATTAACCCAGGCAAACAGCGCTCGTATAATGACATTGCGGTTTGGAAATATGAAAAACTTGGCGAAGCATTAGGAGGCACCGAAGGCAAAGACGTTCATAGCTATGTTGCCCACACAGAAAAAGATATGGCAAACATCTTTGAAGCATTGAAAGCCCCTAAAGGCATCAATATTGTTCGAATCATGTTAGACCCTGATGACTCTGCAGCCTTCAACCTCCGCTTTAGTCAATTACTGCGTCACTAAGTCGCTTTAATTCTATACTTCACTACATTTAACACCCCACAATATTTACACCTCACCATCAAAGCCTAGCTCTATCGCTAGGCTTTTTGTTTCTATTCTCTCATTTAACCGACCAGTAATACGCTCACTTATGATTGGCTTTATCAATCAAATGAAAGGTTCGCGTTCACCTTTCTCATGCCAGCTTGATAGCGAGCATTTAAATTACCAATAGCTAAAGAACTGCATTCGGTTATACTGAAAGATGATTTAACGCTCAATCTTGTTGATTACTTTACAATACCCTGCCTAGGTGTTAACACTATTTCAGCCCTTATTGCTAAGATAGAATAAGCTTGGCCTTAAAGATAAGCGCCAGCCGTACTCAATAAGGAATATAGAATATGAATAAATCTCAGTTGGTTGAACACATCGCAACTTCAGCAGACATATCAAAAGATCAAGCAGGTTCAGCGTTAAACGCACTTGTTGAAGGTATCTCAAACACATTGGCTAAGGGTGATGATGTTGCCATCCTTGGTTTCGGTAGCTTCAAAGTTAATTCTCGTGCTGCTCGTACTGGTCGTAACCCACGAACAGGAGAAGAGATTCAAATTTCAGCATCAAAAACGCCTGCATTTAAAGCAGGTAAAGCATTAAAAGAGTCATGTAACGCTTAGAGTCAATACCAACTCAAAGCAGAATCCAAGGAAGATTACGATGTCTATAACTAAAGAAAAAGTTAAAGCTAGCCGCAGTAAAAAAGCAGGCAAGTCAACCAAAGTACAAGCCGAAACGCCGAAGACTCGTCAACGTATTGAAGAGCTTCTCGAACAACGTGAATTGGCCAAACTGTTAGAGTTATAGTTTATTCTCCTTCTAATGCCACTGCAGCCTTGTAGTGGCATTGTTTGTTTAAGAACCAGCCCTCCCTGATTCCCCACATCTATCCGTGATTTGAGCTCCTCCCCCCAAGACAATTGTGACACTACAATCACATGGTTAAGAACCCTACATTGATTAAACCGCGTTCAACATGATTGGAAAGCTGGACACTATCTGAACGCTAAGTAACTGACTCAATTACATTGTCATACATACCCATACATACCTAAATTGCACTTTTCATTATCATCATCGGCATTGATGTTTATGAGAGTAAATGAAGTGGTTCGCACGCTGATGTGTTCGGGCACTGCTTCTTTGTTGAGGTGATTATGAATGTAGTTCGTATGGGAATTGACGCAAATGTCCATAAAAATAAGGGCAAATACAAGGCGATAGTTAAGTTTGCAGTTCGAGCGTTATTTTATTATTCAGACACTAGAAAAATGAATGAGAACTTCAGCTCTATCGAAAGAAAGCTCTTATTTAAAAAACAACCGAACTTCCTATCTAAGTTTGTCACACCTTATTTATGTACTGACTTTAGTAAGAAAGAGAAAATCGACATATTATCAAAGCATTATGATTGGTTCGAAGATAAGTTCACTACAACAGCTCGCCATCAAATATATAACGAAAGACTTAACCTTTTAGAGCTAGAGATTAATGAACAAGCCTATTTTCTGAACTTGAGCTTTGAGAGAAACGCCAGAAAAGAAGGCGAATTGACCCTTTCCCTCACTGACTCTATGCTGAACAAAATGTACACCATATCATTCACTGTATTTAATAATGATATCTACATTGGTGGCGTACAAGGTGGAGCAAATGACAATGGATTTAGCCGCACGTTTACAAAGGCATTCTATGGTTTGAGACCTAAATCATTCATGGTAGAAACGCTGCGATTAATGGCCACCAGCTTAGGTATCAATCACATTTATGCGGTCAACGAATCTGGGCATGTTTCGAACTCATTACGCTACGGTAAAAAAGGGAAAGCGATAAGCCTTAAATACAATTGCTTATGGGAAGAGCACGACGGACAACAACACGATAAGTGTTTTTATACGCTGCCGATCCAGCCTACAAGGAAAGACCTTGAGACTCTTAAACGCCAAAAACGAAAATTATATCGTGAACGTTATGCCTGGTTAGATCAGTATGAACAAGATCTACATAACGTAATGAGTCAGCACACTCATGGTTCTGACGTACCAACAATTCAACTAGCAAAGGTTAGCTGATTTAATTCTGTTGAATAGAACATTTGGCCTCGCAATCGCGGGCCTTTAAGTATCACGTCTTCCTGTTATCCTCATCACTAGGGATCAAATCACCCTCCGAACTCAGCGGAATCACCTGCTTACTCTCACTCGTACGAGTCAATAAACGCTTGAAGTGCCTGCTGATCGATAATCTCCAACCCTTGTTGCCCTTTCTTGATAAAACCTTTAGCGAGTAAGTCCTTAACCGCTCTTCGGTATACCCTGCTCGATGTACCAAATCGTTCCGCTTCTTGATTCACTTTATCGAAACCGCCTAACACGGTATTTGTCTGACTTTGAACCAATAAGTCGTAGGCAATGTTGTAGGTAATTGAGTGTAGAAATGGTTTTTTCTTGGCTTGCAAACCAAATACACAACAGGCCAAATACAGTGCCAAAAGCTTCAATCCAGCTCATGGCATAGCCATCCCCTATTGGGATGTTGACTAAGGTATTATTGATATCAAGTAGGGCGAATAGGTCCATAAAAGTGTCCTTTATTATTTGTTTTTTAGTAGCACTTATCTTATTGCGCCTTCAGAAACAAATAGGAGGACATTTGTCCCCCCTAGATTGCATGCGATCATAAATCAGAATAATAATTGGCGAAATTGAAATTCATCGCAATAAGTTCAACTGTTCCTCACACATTCAATCCTTTGCGTATATCTCCATTAATGAAAAGAACCACTTCCAAAAACGAAACTTTAGCTTACTGGTTTTAGGCGGATATCGCGTTGACGGGCGCGTTTGAGAAGCGCATTCTTTAATTTCGAACAGAACAAACTTTAACCTCACGAGAGTGTGATTAACCGATCCCTTGTTCTGGTAACGCATCTAATTGAATGGCAGGTCACATGAATAAGATTGTTATGTTAGTAATGGGGCTGTTTTTCACCAGTCGATTGTTTGCCAGTATTGTTCCGCATGCTAGTCAACTGGAGCACGATGCGCCTATCCTAATTCGCTCAGCATTGATTGTTGGTGTTGCGGCTTATGCCGTCTGGACAGCAGTGAAATATTTCAAAAAGAACAAAGCCTCTAGTTCCGAAATGTAGCAGTAAGAACCCAGAAAGCTTTGTAGTATTCCGCTGTTGTTGATTATTGATCCGCAAAATAATCAACCAAGATTTTACGCCACTTTCGCGACTCACGAATCTTCAATAACGCACGGTTTATCTCTTCTTCGTACGCGTTGTTTTCCGTAATGATAAAGCCATAATTTTGCTTTTCTAATTGGTAAGGCAACACTTCCAGATCTTCAAATTGCCCGCTTATTCTGCCATTACCGATCATATATTTGAGAACCACATCATCAGCGACAATCGCTTCCACTTCGCCTTCTTCTAAAGCCGCCAACAGTCTTGGCATATCGATATAACTCTTGTGTCGAATACCAAAACTGGTGAGCATTAAAGAAGACGTCGTTGCGACTTTTGCCCCAACTTCCACGTTCGCAAGATCATTGATGCCTTTAATCTGCGAAGACCCTTGACTAAGCGTGAGCTTGCTGGCTAACACGGCGGTAATGCTGGCGATGAACAACATACTCAACACGCCAATGAACACCGTGGCAATTCGCCCAGTTAAGCTCTTAAACTCAAAGTAATTGAATGGACCTCGGGTGATGAACAGCAATCCGAGTATGAAGCTTTCTAACCAACGACCCGTTCTGCTTTTCATCGAGTAGAGTTTTTCATTTTCTCCGTGTTCCAATAGGTAAAAAAACGCACCTATTAAGCCGGAGATACAGATGATGACACCAATGATTATCCATAAGGCGGGGTTTAAGAATATGGAATGTAGGGAGTGAAGATAACCTTGCTTCTTAACGGCGATCGCGAGATGAGTTTCGTAAAAGGAGTGGGAAAAGTCAGCGAACAACTCACGTTCTGGAGTGATTGAAATGCAGGAAACACCGATGTCGATTTGCTCTATTTCAATGGAATTGAGTAAGTCATCCAAGCGATGAGTCTCTATCGTAAACTCAACCTCCATTTCCTTCGCTATCTGCTCCCAAAGCTCGATACTCAGGCCATTCCATTCACCTTCCATAGAACTAATTACAAAAGGCGGACAAGGGTATACACCGACTTTAAGGGGAGAAGAGGAAGCAAAAGCACTGAAGAATAGAAAAAGAGAAACGATTGAAGTGACACTGTATCGGAGTGTCAATTTGAACAATTTGTGCATCAGCAGCCCTCCGGAAGAAGACAGCAATGAATTGAATACGAAGGCTCGACTAATGAACACACATCAGCACGATCAGAAGTGAAGAAAGTTTATGATAAATTCAATGCTGCCCTAGCTTTATTAGTTATTACCTTAACTATAGAAAACCTCTATTTATTGTGCAAAAGAATGGGCGTAACAAACTAACGGCATAGGAAACCTCGGATCGATAACTAGTGAGATGACATGAACTGGCTTTGTGCCGATGAACACAACTTTCCGCACTGCGTAATTTGGCTTTCTAAGAAATAGATATTTCGTCTGCTTTTGACCCATCGTGCGCGAACTTCCAGTTCTTGACCAATCGAAATTGGATGATGGAAACGAGACGTTAAGCTGACCGTCATGGCAGTGACCTTATTTTGAAACAAGCAATGCAGCATCGCGCTGTCATGTAACGCGGTGACAATGCCACCCTGCATGATGCCATCGTAGCCCTCAGCTTTATCTGTTGGTACAATCCTGGCTAAAGCTTCATACTTATCTAAAGTTTCATGCTTAGCTAAAACTTCACGCTCACCAATAGCTTCAAATATTATTGGATTGTCTGAAAAGAAGCCTTGGCTGCATACTTGGCAGCGCCGATGATTGTGTGGAATGAAAGCCTTCATACTTACCTTTTAACCTTTAATACTTAGAGATTGATATGGCTCGACCAAAAAAACATCGCCAGTTATGCACCCGAGCGGCTTACTCTTGTTTTAAGCCTAATGGCGTTCCTATGGACGAGCTTCATAAAGAAGAATTGCTATTAGAAGAGCTGGAAGCCTTACGATTGGCTGATCAAGAAGGACTGAGCCAACTTGAAGCCGCTGAACAAATGCAGGTGTCTCGCCAAACGTTCGGCAACATCATTAAACGTGCACGAGCCAAAGTCGCCAAGTGCATCGTCAACGGCCACGCGTTAGTGATTCAAGGCTCATAGTTCGAAGCTTTAACGTTACTTGTCGAGAGACTCCTATAGCCTTAACTTGATGGTTCAGAGATCTGATATAGCTTTCGACTCTGCCCTTCACATACATCTTTGCAATTACATTCACGCTCAATATCTATCTGTGCCAACCCTCCACAACTGCCTTTAATTGGTTGGCGTGAGAAAATCACACCGATCGCCATCAACGCAACCATTCCAATGAAGCCTAATAGTGTTAGTAGGAATGTCATTTACGACACCCTCGTATAACGCCTAGTTGATTCGGTTGTGACGTAAAAATCGCGCTATCTTTCTTGTGTTCTTTGTTGCCACACCCTTTCTTACTTTGCCCTTTTTTACTGTGACAAACGTTTCGAGGCTCTCGACCATAATCTAAATCGGTCACTTCTTGCAGATTATCAAAATCCAAAGCACCGATTTCCACCTTCCCTG
This sequence comes from Vibrio sp. L3-7, assembly GCF_963898195.1. Classification (NCBI taxonomy): domain Bacteria; kingdom Pseudomonadati; phylum Pseudomonadota; class Gammaproteobacteria; order Vibrionales; family Vibrionaceae; genus Vibrio; species Vibrio sp. L3-7. Next base: position 129,332 of record NZ_CAWQUW010000001.1, read on the forward strand.
TTGTTGCCAACACTCTAATATCGTTATTGAACAAGTGCGCCAGCATCCTCTTTCCTATGTGACGGACAACGACAGCCTGCACGTCGTAAGAACGGAGGACTGAAATCCATTGCTTCTTTTTATTGCAAGACGAATCGGACTCAACCAAAGGAACCATCTGCTTTATTTGTCGTTGCTCATCGACAATCGCGATCTGTGGTGAACGAGCAAAATGGTTGCCGACATGAAGATTAAGACAAGGTACTGCGTATAACATGGTAACTCCCTGTTATTGGTGATCAGGCGTTCAGCATACTCCTCATTATTGGCATATGCCAATAACTGTAATGTGAAAAATTAGATTTACTGGATCGATAACTAAGATCAAAAACAACAATCAACCGATAGGGTTAGCGCAGGTTACTCAATTTCCCGCACCTGTTCATGGAGCGCCTCCCTTACCTAAAAACAAGAATGCCCCATTAGTGCGGGGCATTCTTTGTACGGAAGAGTTGAAATTTCAAAGACAGAAGTGACGATACCAATCGTTGTTACAACGAAAGAGTAAAAATACTCCCCACACCCAACTCAGATTTCACGACTAAGGTACCTTCAAGATTATCAACCATGGCAAGCGCTAGAGACAAACCAAGGCCATACCCCTCGACGTTGCTACGGCTGCTGTCGACTCGGTAAAGCCGCTCGAAAATCAGGTCCTGATACCTCTGTTCTATGCCAACACCATTGTCTTGGACGGTTATCACGACCTTACCCTCTGCACTTTGCTCGGCTTTGATCGTCACTCTTCCTTCGGGTTCGGTGTACTTAATCGCGTTATCAACAAGGTTAACCAACACCTGAGTCAACTTGTCAGGGTCTGACTGAATCACAAGACCATCAGCGCTCTCAACCACCAGCTCGATTTGTTTATCTTCTGCGACATCTTCGTACCAGTTAGCTACATTAGCAATCACATCAGAGACCTGAGTCGGTACTTTCTGTGGTGTGCGTTTGCCCGTCAGTTCGTCATTCAGCTTCATCAAGGCAGTTAGCATATTGCTCGCCTGCATTGCGTGTTCAGAACAGTCCGCCAATGCATCTTTCATCGCTTGTTGATCGGCGTTATTGAGCAAAGCCGTTTGGGACGCCAAAGTGATGCGAGATAAAGGGGTTCGAATATCATGAGCAATCGCATCAACCGTCGTATTCAAGGTTGTCGTTACGTGCTGAAGCTTTGCAACTGCAGTGTGAACACTGGAACTGATCACGTTAAGTCCTTGCGGTATTTCAGATTCGGATTCTGTCTTAGTGTCAGTGCTAGGAAACTCTAACTGCCCTTTTTTAAGCTTATCGAGCAGGTCACCAAAGGTAATGAGCGGTGACATCGCACTCTGGATAATGTTACGAGTAAATACCGCAGTCACCGCCACAAGTGCAAGCAACGCATACAAGGTCATCAGCCACTGATTGTAAGCGATATAGTCTCTCGATCGGTTATCCAAAACTAGCCAGAAATCAAACTGCTCTCCTTCAATAGATAACGACATATAGGGACTAAAGATGAAGCTTTCCAACCATGAGCGATTCTCATCAATTTGGTAGCTGGAAAAAGGTTGTTCTATTGATAGGTTTTGAGCACCAGCGATGAATGTTCCCTCAGATGAAACGCCCTTCTCAACCTTATAAGCCGCGATGTTGTTTTCGAGTAGCCGATGAGGATTGGCTTCTAAAACATGAATCAATTGCTCACTCGAATCGTAAGTTAAAATGCGCTGATACTCAGTCGACATAGACGTAAGGATCTTCTTCTCGGTTTGATAGAGATCGAAAAAGAAAATAGCCCCGACGATCAACTCCACCAGCAACAAGCAGAGCAGTAAGGTCGACATAAAGCGAACCAACAAATGTCTCTGCGTTTTGGCAAGCGCCTGTTCAATACTATGACTTGAGGACATAGCCAACACCTCGAAGTGTGTGAATCAGTGGCTTAGAAAAGCCCTTATCGACTTTGCTGCGAAGGCGGCACACCAGTACATCGACCACGTTGGTTTGCGGATCAAATTGATGCCCCCAAACATGCTCGAGAATCGCCGTTTTCGACATCACGATCTCTGGATTTTCGAGCAGCAACTTCATCAGCATAAACTCGCGCTGGTTGATGGTGATCGTTTGTTGATCTCTTTGTAGCGTGTGTTTAAGAAGGTCTAGACTCAGCGAATCGTAATGCAGTTCTAATGCTTGAGGTGTCGGTTGTTTGCCTCGGCGCACCAAGGTTTGGCAACGAGCGAGCAGCTCAGGAAATGCAAAAGGCTTCACTAGGTAATCATCAGCGCCCGACTGTAATCCTTGTACTCGCTCCTCCACTGAATGCTTGGCACTTAATATGATGACGGGCGTCGCGTAACCCTGCCCTCGCAGCTCGGCAAGCACTTCAAATCCGTCTTTCTTGGGCAACATGATATCGAGAATGATCACGTCGTATTCTTCGGTTATGGCCTCATGCAATCCATCAACACCATCTGCTGAGTGCGTCACCGTTATCCCTTCTTGCTGAAAACCATTCACCAAAAATCTTGCGATATGAATGTCATCTTCAATCAATAGTATTTTCATTAACGTCCGTTTATCTGTTAGCCGTGGTCTGAATACACTCTATCAATATCCTTTCTCGAATATAACCAACATTGCAACTTTGTAATGTTCTAGAAAGCCAGTCGTAATCATGCATTCGTTAGTATGAACCTGTTGATTAAAAGTGGCTTGTTCATACCAAACAAGTCCCTAGAACCAAAATCCAATATTTAAAACCGAATATTTTTGAAAACAAATACTTTTGAAAACAAATGCTTTAACGGAGTAAACATGAAAACGACAAAACTTACTGTACTAGCGGCAACTCTTGGTTTCCTTAGCCTTTCTCACAATGCAATGGCGGCAGAAACACAATCGGTCTCTTTCACTCAAATATCATCAGAATCGGCATTCAAGCTTGCCCATGAAGCCGTTAATCAATGTGAAGCCGATGGCTACAAGGTTTCTGCGACTGTTGTTGATTTGTCGGGCAATGTGATTGCTCAATTACGTTCTGATGGCGCTGGCATCCACACACTTGATAGCTCACGCAAAAAAGCGTTCACCGTGGCGAGCATGAAGCAGCCGTCAAGTAACCTGATGAAGCTCATCGCCGATAAACCTATCATGCAACCCTTACAGAATATGGACGACAACCTGTTGTTCCTAGCAGGTGGCGTTCCAGTACAGCTCAACAACACCATGATTGGTGCGATTGGTGTAGGCGGCGCTCCGGGTGGTCATTTAGATGTTGCATGTGCTGAAAAAGCGATTAAGAAGTTCTTCTAAGCAAACTCATTTACTAGCCCAATTTGGTTATACCCTTGCCCGCCCCAACAATAATGCCTCGCACTTGCGGGGCATTGTTGCGAATAAAAGCAGTTGCGAATAAAAGCAACTCTGAATTGAAACCGATATTAGAAACGTTAACAGGCAGAACATGACACAAATTTGATGTGAACAACCCATCCAATTGTTATAATATAACATTACACTAAATAACCATTCGTCCTCATGAAACAGCTATTTGTTCTAACCAACGCACTCAATCAGCTCTCTTCGCGCTATGCAAGCCGCTTCTCGACTGGCTTGCGTTCTATTAAGCGTTTGCCTCTTTGGTTGGCATTATTGTCTTTTGCTCCGACCCTGCAAGCCCATCCTCACTCTTGGGTTGAAATGAAAACCCACATCGAGGGCGAAAACGGCATGATCACTGGACTTTCAATGGAATGGTCTTTTGATGCAATGACCTCGATGTACATGTTGGATGGAGAAGACGTCTCTGCCGATACAGAAGCTGAAACATTCAAAAAGCTCGCTGCGTCTGTTATTGAAAACATGATGTACGAGCACTACTTCACGTACTTTTATGATGGTGAAGAGCCCATCAAATATCAGGTTGCTGAACACGCCAAGTTTGAGCGTGACAAAGCCAAAATGGTTCTAACATTTGACCTACCACTTTCTAAGCCTAAACCTGTGACACGAGACTCGCTCCGCGTACTCATTTTTGACCCTAGTTACTTCGTCGACATGTCGTGGTTATCGAATAGCGACGTGACCTTGTCACCTGAACTAGCGAGACAATGTCAGTTGGAATTAATCGAGCCCAACCCGACGCCTGAACAAATGAGCTATGCAATGTCTTTACCTGTCGATACCGATCCAGACAACACATTAGGCCAACTGTTTACTCAATCGGTTGAGCTTCATTGTGCTGCGGTTCCAGTGTCTTAATCGCAGCGGCTCGTTGCTAGTAAGTAAACGTCTTAACTCAAACTCATTAAACCTCTCACTCACTATGAGAAAGGTCTCTGATACAGGTTCTTGTTAAATGAAGAAAAATAGCCTCAAAACAAACTATTACCTCATTGGCGTCGGCGCCCTGTTACTTGTTATTGTCGGTGCGTACCAATTGTGGTCTATATGGCCATCGTTAGTGATCTCTAGTATTCAATGGCAAAGGGAAGTTAACGCAGAGCTTGCCGACCTACTCTATGAAGCCAAATCCAATCCTTGGGGCGCAGGCAGTTACCTTATCGGATTCAGCTTCGTGTACGGTATGCTTCACTCTTTAGGCCCAGGACACGGCAAGGTTATCGTATCTACTTACTTAGCGACTCACCCGACTAAGGCGAAAGCCAGTTTAGTGCTTACGGTTGTGTCTGCGTTTTTACAAGCACTGGTCGCGATATTATTGGTGAGTGTATTGCTGTGGGGCTTTAGTGCGTCAATGCGCGTAGTGAATGACAAAGCGAATATGTTTGTTTCATTAAGCTTTGCGTTGGTGGCCGTGGTAGGTACTTTGATCTGCTGGAAGGCTTTAAAAAACATATACACCACAATGTGTAAGCCAAAGTTGAAAGTGAAAGCCATCACCACATTAGCAGCCGATGCGCCTTCAGCAATGGCCGCTCGTCCACCAGGCACAGTCCAATCGCCAATAGCGCTTCGCTCATCTGTATCTGTTGGTTCAGCGATGTTGAACCCGACTAACGCATTACAAACTGCGGAACACTCTCATGCAGATCATTCTCATACCGACTGTGGATGTGGCCACCAGCATGTTGCCGATGCAGACGCGATCAACAAAGCTTCCACGCTTCGTGAATACGCCGGAATCATAGTGACTATTGGAGTAAGACCGTGCACTGGAGCCATTATGGTTCTGCTTTTCGCCAATATGGTTGGTCTATATTGGATGGGGGTTATGAGTGCCTTTGCTATGGCAATAGGTACCGTATTAACGACCTCATTAATCGCTATGATGACGCTAACGGGCAAACATCTAGTGAAACGCTATTTGGCTGCAGGTAACAAGAACAATAACGCTTCATTGAAAGTCGCAGGTCATTACTTACAACTCTTTGGTGGCATTCTACTTGTATTGATTGGCCTACTACTAATGAACGGACAAGAGAGTGGTATGTCACCTGTTTTCACCATGTAGAGCTTTAATACGTAGCCATAAATCGGAGGTTCTTTTCACCCGCATCTCACACATCAAGGCCTCGCAAACACGAGGCCTTAGTTTTAGTCATCATTTAATATCAATTTTTAATATAAATTCAGGTAAACAAGTGAGCTATGCCGAGAGCAAACCCCGTCGGTATTATTGATTTACAAAAGAGCATCAAAACCGTTAAAGAAAAGTACCGACAAGCGATACAATGCTGGAATTACGAGATTGCAGCGCAGCAGCCCCTTTATAGAAATCTCATTCACAGAAAACATTAAAGTAGCCAGACATGTCTAAAGATCCCGGTTTCACCACAGAGTACATCCTCGACAAGACGTTTTTCACAGAGTGTTATGATCAAACTAGCCTTCCGACTCAATTTCCAAAAGCCTATTTAAAAGGAATACTGTTTCTTATTTTTGGTGTGGTTTTATTAGAGTTTGAACTACTACCTAACGGTTACGTTGGCTGGTTCTTTATCGTTTTGAGTGTGATTGAAGCGTTCAGTGTGTACTGCAAGAGAACCTGGTGGATATGGCGACAAAAAATCAGCTCCGGTGCTGGCAGCAAAGTGATCTTTCAAGGTGACGTTAACGGTGTGAGTTATAAAAACGCTAAAAACACCAATACTATCGCTTGGACTGACATCTCCCAACTGCAACAGACCGATTTAGGCTTTATCCTTCATATTGGAAAACAGCGCCAATATGTCAGTAAATCTTGTTTAAGCGATGAAGCCATTGCGTTTATGGTTGAGCAACACGAAGCTTCCAAAGCACCTAAAGCACCTAAAGCAAATTAGCATCAATAAATGCCTGCCAATTTGGCAGGCATTTTTCTATCACCTTTGATAATGCGTATGGCACAACCGGACAACAACAATGAACACCATTTACCAAATCAGTGATTGTCATCTTTCAGATGAATCCAGCTATGAGAACCTGCGTAGAGCATTGGAATACGTCAGTAAAGACACAGCATGCAAGACCATTTTTCTGACCGGTGATATTTGTTGTAACCCAAAACCGGGAGACTACGTTCGATTAGAAGGGTTCATTAGAGAACACATTAACGAACAATCTATTTACGCGATTGCGGGCAACCATGACGACTCTTGCTTAATGCGCACAGAGTTAAAAGGTTCGACGATTTTCGTCACAGATAAAGCAATGATCAATGAACGAAAGTTTGTATTTCTGGACTCTAGCTTCAAGCCGTTGGATACGCGTCACCCACTCGGTTCAGGGCGCATTGATAACCGTGGAATGACAAAGCTAAAACAACAGTTAAGAAAAGCCAATGACCCTATCGTGGTTGTTCACCACCCTGTCATTCCAGTCGGTGCACCGTGGATGAAAGCCATCCGTCTAGAAAACGATGCCGATGTGATGAACGTGCTTAGCAAGTATCACGTGCGTGAGGTTATTTGCGGCCACGGCCATGACGGGATAACGGAGACACAACAAGGCGTAACTCAATACATGGCACCTTCAACAGCCTACGGCTTTGACCACTCTATCAATGAATACAATCGCAGCGAGAAGATTGGAATAAGTCGAATTCGTTTGTCGACTAACTCAATCGACTATCAAGCTGTGTATCTTTGACATTGAACTGAGTTCAAAAGAATGAACCCCAATGTAAATGACCAATCTGACATTTACAGAGAATATCAATCATCATCAAACTCCACACATTAGAGTAAAAACTCATTTGAGGGCACTCAGGTTAAAATGTTAGCGTAATGTTACAAACGCAAACATCAGGCGCGACATGCAGCAAATAAAACTCTTAAACCGCGCTACCTTCGCAGGGCTTGCGGCAACATTAGTCGGCAATGGTATTGGCCGATTTGCCTACATAGCCTTGATGCCAGTGCTCATACAGAGCGGATGGTTCTCAAGTGAAGATGCCTCAACGCTTGGGGCTGCAACGCTGATTGGTTATATCTTTGGGGCTCCTGTTTCAAGCTTTTTACAGCGATATTATTCAACAGGCACACTCATACGCGCCGCTCTTTTATTGAGCAGCTTTAGTTATCTTGGTTGTGCCTTAAAGTCTGCCCCTTTTGAATGGTTTTTAACACTGAGAACCATTGCAGGAATATCGGGAGCCATCCTTATGGTGCTCGCACCACCCCTGATCGCGAGCCTTCACCCGCAAGAGATGAAGGCAAGAGTCAGTGGCGTCGTATTCTCAGGGATCGGGCTTGGTGCCATGATCTCAGGAACGATCATACCTCTGCTTATCTATCAAAGTGTGGAAAGCGCATGGTTAGCTATGGGAGCCATCGCTTTTCTAGCGACCGTCCTTACATGGAACACATGGAGTATTGAGGTTAAGCAGAGTCATTGTACGATGAGCCCAGCTTCGTTTAGAGACTTATCTAAGCGTAAACGTGTCAGTATTCGACTTGTACTTTTAGCCTATACCTTTAGCGCCATTGGTTACTTACCTCATACTCTTTTTTGGGTCGACTATATTGTTCGGGAGCTGGGGAGGAGTTTTGCAAGCGGCGGTTTTTATTGGGCCGTATTTGGCGTCGGTGCCGCAATTGGGCCAATAGTGACCGGTGTATTAGGTGATAAGATCGGGCTCAAAAAAGCGTTATTAGCTGCGTTTTTTTGCAAAGCAATTGGCGTTGCACTGCCCCTATTAAGCACCAGTGACGTTGCGCTTTTTGTTTCGTCCTTACTCGTCGGTATGTTCACTCCAGGTATCGTCACACTCGTATCAACTTACACCTTAGAACTCGTTGGCACGCAGCTTCATACGAAATCTTGGGGAGCTATGACAATGGCTTTTGCTATCTCGCAAGGCGTGGTTGGCTTTGTGATGGCTCATTACGCCCCACAATTAAGCAGCTATAACGTCCTATTTATGATCAGCTCAAGTGCACTCATTCTATCGATTGTCTGCATTGTATTGACATCAACTGGGCAGAAAACATTAAACATTGCTCAAACAAGTTCTTAGCAAAGGAATCGCTCATGAAACTGTATTTAAATGATACCTCACCATTCTCACGAGCGGTGTTGGCCACTGCCTACCTATGTAATGCACCACTTGAACTTGAATGGGTCGATCCATGGCAGACACCCCACGCATTAGTCACAATCAATCCATTTAGTACCATTCCGGTACTAGAAACCCGTGATGGTATTACACTCACCGAGAGCTTAATGATTTGTGAGTTCCTATTACAGGCTTACCCAACTAAAACACTCATATTAACCAAGATTAATAATGCTAAACGCATGTCGTTATTGGGGACGAGCAAGACCCTTATGGAAGTGGCATTTCGCTGCGCTGCATTGAGCCGTTTTGACGCTGAACAAAATGTGCTGACAGTTAGAGGAAAGGAAGGTATTCAAAGAAGCGTTCAATCACTTATCGAGCAACTGAATAACACTCATGATTTACTTCAGCCTGATTTCTCAACGTTGTACCTACACGTTGCATTAGATTACGTTCTGTTCAGACACGCGAGTTTGCTCTCGGAAGGAGAAGTAGACACCCTCTCTACCGCATTACAAGATTCCCCTTTCAAAGACACACTGGCAACGTTAAGCCTAGACTCACTTTCCAATAAGCCAAGCTATCGCGATCTATGCCAATAGAAGAGGTTTACAGCGCTTCAATTTATCAATCTGTGATTGAAACCAGCACAATGTAGAGGTTTGACGTTACACTGAATGAGACACAGCAAGTTAAGAGGGTCTATGACGTTTTCTCCTGCCATTCTGCGTAAAATCTGGTACTCCCCTTCTATTAACCTAGGGCTTCGCGCCACCAGTGCCATTGTGCTGTTTCTCGGCTTAGGTTTACTGTCGAATCACATCAATATTGCCATGACCGCTCTCATGACCATGCCAGCGGCTTTAATTAGTGGACTTGATGCCGCAGGCCCTAGGCGATGGACACGTTTTACGATTACCGCAACCGCTTGGGGAATCACTTTGGCCACCAGTTACGCTCTGCTGATCAGCGGGCTGCCTTTATGGTTAACCTATGGCGCAATGGGTGCCTTGCTTGCCAGTGCTGCGGTCAATGGTCCATTTTGGGCGCGACTTGGCATGTCCAGCCTCCTAATTGCTGTCGTCACCCTATCACTCCATAATTCCAACACAGCGCTAAGCTTGTACCCAATGCTGGTACTTGGTCCCCTTACTTTTGCACTTTTTAGCTGGCTTTGGTTTGCCCTGTGGAAACACTATGCGCTGCGCGTGTGTCTTTCTGCGATTTACGAAACGTTGGCAGACTACATCCAATATCGCCAAGCCTTCTTGTTAGGAGGCGAAAATGAAGCGCCCAAAAGACGTATAAAATATCAGCTCATCGAGTTGTTCCAACAGGCACTTCAATCCGAATCCTTTCGCTCTAAGCACGAAGATGCTGACTCGCTCCGACAAGCCTTATTTCTCGCACTCGATACATTTGAAGTGATAATCAGCAGTCACACAACAAATCCAGACCTATTAAGCCAATTTCAGTCAAGTAAGCCAAAGAGAGACTTGTTATTGGTTTGGAGTCAACATTGCCAGCAAAGGTTAAGACACAAAGCCAAGCAGCTTTTGCACGATACGAACGAAGAGATGGAGCACTTAAGCCCATTAGAGCAAGAAGCCAATGACTTGATTGAATCGGTAAAGCTTGAAGACCAGCCCCGCTTTCGTTATTGGGCCTACGCAGTGAAGCACATTTCCCGTCGTATTGAACTTAATGAACCCGCTTATGAACGCTCTTTTGAAGTGCAGCCATTTGAATTGTCTTTTCGCCTACCAAACCGAGACAACCCGATTTGGCGTCATGTTACTCGTGTCGGTTTGATGTTCGCACTTGGTGCTGGGATTGCGGAATACTTTGAATTGATTCGCCCTGATTGGGTTCTGATTTCGATGTTAATGGTGATTCAGCCAAGCTTCTTGGCGACACGCAGTAAAACGTGGCAACGCTGTTTAGGTACGGCGCTCGGCGTGCTCTTTGCGACTTCCTTGATTCATATTGGCGTACCGACGACCGCGATGTATACGCTAATGGTCATCCTCTTGCCCGTCGCAATGCTTAATATCATGCGCAATTACTCGCTAGCCATTGGTTGTATTACCGCGCTATTGATTTTGATTTATCAGACCATGGCGCATCAAGGGCTCGATTTTGCCGCGCCACGTTTGATCGACAACATCGTCGGTGGCGCCATTGTGCTACTCGGTTATGGTTTGTTATGGCCGCAATGGCGAGGTAAAGAGATCCACAATCAAGCGTTAACAGCATTGAATAGCTCAAAAAGCTTGTTTGTGTATTGCTATGAACAATTACAAGTCGACACCGAACAACGTGACCACATGGCCTTAACCAAGCAACGTGCTGCAATGCTCACGGCAGAAAGCGACCTTGAGCTGATTTACAACGAAATGCAGCAAGAGCCAAAACATACTCGCGCCGATCCTCACTATTATGAAGATATGCTGAGTCATTATCGATTATTAAGCCATTACCTCTGCTTGCTGATTCCGTTAGTCAGAAAAGGCACGCAATACCAAGGCTCTCAACAAGTCGAACACTTAATTCATGATGCGATGGACGCGTTAATCAATACCATTCGTGATAACCGCGTCCATGAACTGCCCGCACTAACCAATAAAACCGATGCCGACCACCCAACCTCTACAACGGGTCAACGCTCAGTAGAAGAAATCATCTGGTTGGCGCTGATGACAATTAAGCAAATGCACGATTTAGTTCGGCGTAATCTTGAAAACAAAAAGTTTGAAAACGAATAAGCTAGGCACCAAAATACAGACCTATGGATGATGACTCATAAAGATTTAGAAGATTCAGCCAGAGTGAAAGCATTTTTTAATTTTATGAAAAGTGCAATCAAATCAGACCATAATCGGTTGGCCGGATTTGATTATTAGCGAACGAGTACCGGCTCTTCACCATTAGGCTTACGAACAAAATGACACAAAGCCCACAGCACAAACAAAGTTACAGTCAGCTCCCAAGCGCGTAGGAAGGTACTTTCCAACCCCAAATTGCTACTGGTCATGTACAACTGAATCGGCAGCATGGTCGCTAATAACGCATCGGTATGAACGTCTCTGGCTGGACCTTTCGCTTTGGTCATTGATGCGGTGATCATAAAGGCAAGCAAACCCAACACTATGGTGTAGTAACCGAATGTAGACTGATGCCCTGCCATCAACAAGGTGAACACCACGGCTACTGCACAGCCACCTACTTGAGTTTGAAAACGGCGGTCAACCACGTCGATAAAGCTTTTGTGTGTGGTTTGGGTTGCGGCAGCAATCACTGGCACCATGCAGAACGTTGCAGAGATGATGTCGACAATCATCAAGAATGCCAAACCAAGACCAATCAACGCGAGTGAAATTGCTCTGTTCTCAAATGTGACGGGCTGTTCTTTAAATACAGGAGGCTTACTTCCTTGCTCAACAGGGAAAAGAGCCACCATGGTTTTTGCTACTACCATGGTAATCAACATGGATACCAAAATTTCATGAATACGCATCGGCATATCCATGGTGGTGTGCTGGGCAAACACCACAATCAAAATCCAGTTGAAGGTTGGCATCAACATTTGACCTTTCTTCGCCGGCGTAGTGGCTCGACGACGCATAAAGTCGAAGAAGAACAGGCTAATTGTCCACACCACAAACGGATGCTGTGAAAACACCTCGGTCACCACCAACGCTGTACTTGCTGCCAATAAAGTGGGTGACAAGGTACGGATCAAGCCAAGCCAAGAGTAATCTTTGTTCTTGGTCATGATGATGGTTGGATACAATGCCAGATAAACGGGAGAGTCTAGGTTTAGTAGCTTTCCCAACACCATACAAATCGTCACAGTAAGTGCGACACGCAGCGCTTCATTACGTTGAGAATGACCCTGAGCGGTGTTTTCGAATGTCCACATAGCCATCTCCTACTAGTAGATGTAGCGAAATATTGAAACCAAGTGGATCCAAGCAGAGCCAATAACGTGCATTATTGGATTGCCGCTTTCAACAATCACACTCGCTCGTGAACCTGAGATCATCGAAGGATCCAGCTCGTTAACAGTAATGCGGGTACGTACTTTCTGTTGCTCACGGATCCAACGCGTATCATTGGTCACGTTAGATAGCTTGCCGTTGGCATTATTGGTGTCGTAAATCGCACGCTCTTGGCTACTCACTTCACCAGTAAAGACTTTGCCCGGTAGCGCATCAAAAGAGACTAAAACTTCGCGGCCATTAGTGAGCTTATCAATGCCTTTCTCATTGAAGTCCGCACTGATCCACGCATGAGCTTCGTCCACCAGCAGCAATGATGAAGTACCTTGAGTGATATAACTGCCCGATTGCAATTGTAAGTTGGTCACGACACCTTCTGTTTGCGCGACGACTTGAGTGTGGCCTAAATCCAGTTCCGCACTGGCAAGTTTTGCTTCTGCTAATTCAATTGCCGCTGTGCGGTCTTGGGTAGATAACTCAACCTCAATACGCTTCACTTCCGCGTTCGCAGCTTCAACCGCACTACTCGCAACTTGTGTATTGGTGGTTGCGTCATCAAGTTCTTGCTCAGTCGCGAGCCCTTTGTTGCGCAGCTTTTGGTTACGTGCGAGTTTCTGTTTCGCGTTGTGATATTCAAATCCTCGTTGGCTTTGTGTTTGTTTCGCTGCTGCTAACTGCTGCCATTTCGCTGAATCAGAATCACGGGCTTGATGTAGTTCGGCTTTCGCTTGTGCCACTTTCAATTGGTAGCTGCTGGTATCTATAGCAAATAATGGCTGACCTTTTTCAACCAACTCGCCATTACTAACCATGACATCGGTAATCACACCGGACACTTCTGGCGCAATGGTCGCTACGTTACGATACAAAGTCGCTTGAGTGGTAAAAGGGGAAACATTATCTGAGGTGACTAAAAAAGCGGAGAACAATGCTGCCGCTGAAAAAACAGTGTAAATAGCGTATCTATAAAAATTTTCGTTCATGCTTGTGCCTAGTTTTCATTCGTTATGAAGCGCCGCGCTCACGGCTTATTCGATTCTCTTTTCTACGAAAACTAGGTTATAACCATTCACAAATGGAAAATAGGACCAATAAAAGAAGTGTGAATTCCATATTTGGAAAGGTTGATAACTTGTGCCGATTTCGCTCAATAGTTGAGCGAATAGCTCAGATAGGGATGTGTGGAAACGTTCGCATTCAGTTACTACCCTTTCCTACTATCAATAAGAGGTTGAAGAAGTAAACCGTACCTAGCTACATTCCTTTGGATTACTGTATTTACACTAGCTTCTTATGGTTAAAATGCCGTATTGTACAAACAATCAAATTATAAATACTCGCGGCCTTTGCCACAGAGACTCTCCATTCTAAACAAAAAGACTTACTATGAATTTTGATATCAATGCACTAAAACACCACCAACTAGTCGAAGATGGTCAACTCGAGGGGTGTTACATTCATCAGCCAGTACAGGGCAGTCAGCCAGATGATAAAGCTGTTTTAACAGAGCGCCAAGCGCTGGAAAATCTGGGGTATAAGGTGGTACAGGTTAAAGCTAAAGGCGGGACAACAACGTTTGCCGAGGCTATGCAAGAACTTGCGAAGAAGACTGGCCACCAGCCTAAATAGTAAACGAGTGAGCAGAGAGAGTTACAACGTTCTCTAACGACCGTTTTTTGAGTCTCTCTGCCGAGTAATCTCAACATGAGCCATTTCATGCTGACAACCAATGGAGCAGACACTTTTCGCGTCAGTGAGTTAGCTCCTGTTCTCACGTTTTCCCCAGAATGAGCCACCGCTATATTTGGTCCCAAACACAAAAATGGGTTGGTACAGCCGAAATTCAGTCTATTACCTAAGAATCTAGCTTTATTAGAGACGGAGACTGTTTACTGAATTAATGTTGGACGGGTATGGCACTTAGCTATGAGTTATGAGTTATGAGCAATGAGTTATGAGCAATAACACAAAGTAAATACATGTTCTCTATTTGTCATAGTTCTAAAACTTTAAAGGAGCCACAATGAGCTCCTTTGAGGTTTAAGTTATCGCTTCAGTTACTACTGCATTCACTCGATTTAGCTACCAATCGCAATTCTATCAACTTCAATTGTTGCCTCTTCCCAGCTATCTTTTTCAACGTTGCCAACAATCGTTATCTTGTCATTTGGAGCAATCGTCAAACCAGCCCAAGCTTCATCCTCTACTTCGATCACAATTGTGTTTTTGCCATCAGTAAACTTGTACTCGTCATCTCCCAAAGAGTGCACAATGTTACCCGTCACCTGAACTTGGGTATCGTCTCTTGCTTCTAGGACTTGAGCAACCGTAACAGGAGCGCTAGCCGTCGGGCCATTAAATCCGCCCGTTGCAGGTAAAGTGTTTGCTGTTGCTAAGCCAGAAGCCAGAACCAGTGTAGTAGCAATAAGTACGTTTTTCATAAGAACCTCTAAGGAGTCATAGTTTGTTTTGATGGGTGTACTATGCAGGAGGTGGTATTAATCGCGGATGAAAGTAGCGTTCATAATTCATTCATGTTGAAAATACGTAGAATGACAATACCCAAAAAAACCATAACCATATGATCTTAATGGTTATCTTAATCGAATAGTTTTACTTTTTACGAAAATCATTCCTTTTCTAGAGCTCTTGCTCTTTGTTATTCAGTATTAGCCCAGTAATAAGTCATCAAGAGAGTCGCTTTCCAAGCACCAATTGAATAGTACTCGATGAAGCTACACAGTGAGAGCTTTCTAAAACTAAGGCCTCGCGCGCGGCCTTAGTTTTGCTATTTAGCGATTATGACTGTCCTTTAACGGTTACAGTTACCCTACTTCACTGACTTTTCTTGCTAACCTTTATTGCCAGCTTAGCTTACTGACCCAACTTACTGACTAAGTTGACTGAACTTCGGCAAGCTCTTCACAAACCTCTGGTGCACATCCATATAGGTTTGCATATAGATTTCATCGATATTGTCGCCACTCGGGAAGCTAGATGAGAAGTCGGCGTGCTTACGGTCAATGGACAATTTGGCCGCCTCAACTATATGAGCGATGAACATTCGAGGATCTTCTAAGCCGATAGAGATGCGCATTGTGGTCGGTTTGATGCCTGCTTCATTGAGCGCTTCATCGCTGAGCTCTGAGTGCGTGGTCAGTGCTGGGCACAAGGCCACGGTGTTGGTTTGCCCTAGACTCACTTGCATGCCGATAGCAGGCTCAAGCATGTCGAAGAACTGTTTAAACCCATCACGATTGATTGGCGCATGATTACCGTTACCTTCCATATCGATAGTAAACAGCGCCGCTGGTAGCCCCAAGTACATGTTGTTCTGGCAGTGTTCATAGTTATCGCTGTCTGGCAAAGCTGGACACGACACATTGATGTCTGGGTGAGCATCAAAGATCTTTGCGAGAGTCAGGGTGTTGATGGTTTTCTGCACCACTCGCATTTCATAGGTTTTCATACCATTGAGCACTTCGAACGCTTTGTCTGCGTCTAAGAATGCGCCTTTAATGTAATACACATTCCAAAACAGCGTTTCGTTCCATGGAATGGTGAACTCATCGCCGTTAGGTTTGTTACAGGTGACCTCCTCTCCTTTTGGAACAAACATGGTCTCGTTACGGCCGATGACTACTCCTGCAGTTGTGGTACCAGAACCCGCCAGTTCTTTGGTGTAAGAGTGAATGACATAATCGGGTCTTTCCATCACATCATCGCGTTTTAGTACTGGATGCAGTAATGGTGTACCCACTGTAGAGTCGACAATCACATCCCAACCACGAACGTGACCAGCTTTGCTGATGCTAGCAACATCTAAAACGTACCCATGCGGGTTACATGGTGACTCTAGGTAAACGTAGATTTTCTTGCCCGCAGCGAGGCGATCCGCGTATTTATCGGCAACCTCATCAAGACGAGCCGCAAACTCATCACCTGAGTAACCATCGACCCACTCTACCGCGACATTCAGGTTCGACGGCTTGCCAAACCAATCTTCCAATAACTGATAAGAACCGCCGTAAATATTGCGTGAGGCCAAGACTATATCTTCATGGCCAAGTAAATGACTCAACAACCCATCAATAGCCGCCATACCCGAGTTAAAGTTCCATGCGAGGTATTCGTTGGCTCTAGAGCCTGCCTCAATATCAACCATGTGGTTAGCCAGTGAAATCGATGTTGGGTTAAGCAGTCGAGAGTAAATATCGTGCAGCGGCTCTTTACCGTTGAACGCATCTTCAATCCATTCTGTACACGCAAACAAATAGGTCGCAGTGCGTGTAATAACAGGACTGGCAGAGAAGATTGCAGCAACATTATCAAAGATAGGATAGGCACCTTTAGAGGCAAAATTGCCATTATTGGTGGCAATGGATTGGTAAGTCGCACGCATTGGGTTTTGTAGGTTATCGAGGATCTTCGCGATCTGAAATGACAAGAAGCGTTTGGCGTTAAACCAAGCGATTCGGTCACTCTTATCAAGTTCTGAAAGTCCATCAACCGTTATTGCCCAAAGATCGTGTGTCTTGGTATTGGCTTTGTACAGGGTCGTCGCCAGTTCAATCAACGTGACGCCGTAATCACTGTTTGGATCGATACCGAAGTGCTTTGCTTGCTCAATGGCAAGGGCTTCTGCTTGTTCGTGTTTTGTGGTTTTACGCAGCGGGCTAAGTTGAGTTGAAGTATTCATAATTGCTAAGTCATTCCATGCTTGTTGTTCCTCCTTTAATTTTAGTTTTGGGCAGATGTTAAAAATTGCTATTTTCGAAGCAAGACATACACTTTGAGCAATAATATTGCCGAATAAACTTCAATATTGATGAGATATGCCAATGGACGAGATCGACAAGAAAATACTGGCTGAATTGCAAAGCAACGCACGACTGACTAATCAAGAACTGGCCGATCGAGTGGCACTTTCACCCTCTCCTTGTTTACGCCGAGTTCGGTCATTAGAGAAACAAGGGATTATTCGTGGCTATCACGCCAGTGTCGACCAAGAAGCCTGCGGCTTGCCTGTGAATGTGTTTGTGTTGGTGAAACTTGAAAAGCCGACTGAAGAGAACATGCGCGACTTCGAGCAGCACATTGAAGTGATTGATGAAGTGTTGGAGTGCTTTTTGATGACAGGCAATCACGACTACCTATTGCATGTAGTGAGCGAGTCACTCAAAAGCTACGAGCAATTTATCCGCAAACAATTAACTCGCCTGCCCAATATTGCGTCTATTGAATCCAGCTTCGCCTTCGGTCAGGTAAAAACAAAGACTAAGCTGCCCGTGAGATAATTAGTAACGACTTAGTTTGACTGTGCAGAAGACATTGGATAGTCATCTCCAATCATACAGATAAGTGCACCGCCAAAACCTTTGTCGTAACGTACTTTTCCGGTCGTATTCGAACTTTCTATATCCGTGTTGCCGTCGATAATCTGATTAATTTCTTGTGCCACTTTTGTTGGTACCAACCATATACAAGCCGCAAGAGAACAGGTTGCTGACGACGATTCACAACCTGTCTCGGAGCTTCCTCGTGCCCATTGGCTGCCCTTTTCCTTAAGCAGTAATTGCGTTGCTATGTAATCTGGGTGATCGATGTACTGATCACCACCTATCCATGTATCGCCATAAGGTAGGTACGGCCCTTGCCATGTTGATAAGCCCGGATTTTCAATTAAGTGATTGATGTTTAAGTAGCCGAAGTTCGTGTCGGTATCGGAAGTAATTGGAGGTAAAGAGCCATTGTCATGAGAATATTGCTCCGCTGCATCCAAGACAGTATTCAGTTGCCCGATCAAAAATGTTGCCTCATCGACACGGGAAATACGATTACCGATCTGGTTGTAGATAAAAAATGCGGCAATGAGCATGAGTAAACTAAACGATGCAAGTTTCCATTTTTCTATCTGACGCAAAAGTCTTAACATCTATTTTTTATCTCTCATCAAAACGGTTCTAATAACGCTATGGCTTCCCTTATAAGGAAAGATTATACCAGAGTAAAATCAAGCGGTTTGTATTGAAACATTCTGCCCTATTGACCGTAAATATGCCTAGCTCTTAAAGGTCAATTTAGAACTAGACCCTCCCCAAAAACAAATAATAGTCACCACCCAACTTCACTGACTTAATCCCATACCTAAACCTTGTGTTGATTGATTCAGTAAACAAACCAAAGAGATGGGAATCGATTCCGAAGTGATCGTTTTATCTGACTGTCATCTAATTTTTGTACTTTGATATAACAAATAGCTCAAAAGTTATTGAGCGATCGTTCAAATATATTAAGATTTCCACTATAGTTGATTGGTCAAACAACTCACAACAAGGAAAAGTTATGAATCAAAATACCGAATCTCAATCAACCCCAACTCGGTCTATCCCTCAAGAAGCATTTGATTGGTACGACGAATATGCACACGGCCTGATTGATCGCAGAGAGTTTATGACTCGTCTATCCGGGCTAGCTGTACTTGGCTTAACCATGACGACGCTAACTTCTGCACTGATCCCTAATTATGCGCAGGCAGAGCAAGTCTCTTTCAATGATCCTTCCATCACAGCAACCTACGAGACATTTCCTTCACCTAAAGGATACGGAGAAGGCCGTGGTTATTTAGTGGTACCAAAAGAGTTAGCGGATAATGCGCCAGTTGTCTTAGTTGTTCATGAAAATAGAGGCTTAAACCCATATATAAAGGATGTGGCAAGACGACTCGCAGCCGCGGGGTTTATTGCGTTTGCACCTGATGCACTCTATTCGCTTGGTGGGTATCCAGGTAATGATGATGAAGGTCGAGCAATGCAAAAATCATTATCCAGAGAGAAAATCGAAGAAGACTTTATCGCCGCTGCAAACTTTTTGAAATCTCATGAAAAAAGTAACGGTAAGCTAGGCGCAGTCGGATTTTGCTTCGGTGGCTATATCGTAAATATGTTGGCGGCGGTAATGCCAGAGCAACTGGATGCGGGCGTTCCATTTTATGGCACTCCTGCCGCACCCGATTTAAGAAAAAATGTTAAAGGGCCATTGCTCATCCAATTTGCGGGAATCGATAAACGTGTGAATGCAACTTGGCCAGAGTATGAAGCTGAACTCAAAGAGATTAGGGCAGACTACACCGCTTACATCTATGACGGTGTGAATCATGGCTTCCATAACGATTCAACAGGTCGATATGCTGAAGAAGAAGCAGAGTTAGCGTGGGCGCGTACACTTGAGTTCTTTAGTAAAAAGCTTTCTTAATAGGCAGCTTTACCGAACCCGTTTTCTTTAAGTTCCAAGTTACTGCCCTATACCTTATTCAACGAAACCCAAAAGGCCTCATACGTGCGAGGCCTTTGTTTTCTCAACGCTATATGGGCTTGCCCTACAGATAGGTTTGGGGTGTCGACATTCTGGTATTAAGTACACCTAGCTGCTTAATATCAATCTAGCTTTGCTTCTAACAAACCTATTGACCCGATCGTATAAATAGATAATATGGACATCTAGACGCCTACATGTCTTTTAGTTAATTAAATGGAGTTATCATGAACAGCTACAAAAAAATCACAGCATCCCTGTTGGCATTAGCATTCGTATTCGGCGTAACAGGATGTGGAAAAAAAGACGAGGCTGTCATCAAGATAGGGGCGACAGTTGGCCCACATGCACAAGTTGTACAGGCCGTCGCCAAAGAAGCAGCAAAGCAAGGGATTAACATTGAGCTCGTCGAATTCTCAGACTACATCACCCCTAACGCAGCACTGGACGATGGAAGTATCCAACTGAACAGTTACCAACATCAGCCATTTCTCGACAACTTTAATGCCAATCACGATAGCCAGTTAGTTTCTATCGGACGTTCAATTTTGATGCGTATGGGCGTTTACTCGAACAAGTACACTTCGCTTGACTCTATCCCAGATAACGCACGAATCGCGATTCCAAACGACCCAACGAATGGCGGGCGTGGGCTATTACTACTTGAAGATGCTGGACTGATTTCTTTAAAAGACAACGCTGGTTTCAACGCATCTTTAAACGATATTGTTAACAACCCGAAGAACATTCGATTTGTTGAAGTGGATGCCGCTCAGCTCCCCCGCTCTCTTGACGATGTAGATGCTGCTGTAATTACCATGAACTATGTAATGTCGGCTGGACTCGATCCTAAGAAACAAGGCATTTACTTAGAACAAAAAGACGCACCTTTAGCCGTGATGGTTGTGGCGGCGCGAGAAGAAGACAAAAATAATGAAACGTATAAAAAGATCATCTCAATTTACCACTCTCAAGAGATCAATGACTTTTTAGACAGCACTTTCAAAGGCACCATAGAAGCCGCAAATTAAGCTAAAAGAGTTCACCTTAGATTTGGCGTTGCCTGCTACTCATTAAGCAACGCCAGATTGAGCTGACGTGTTCATCGCTGACTCATTCCTGCCCCTTTTCAAATTAGAAGCAAAGCTTAAGTTACTTAAAGCAAGGTTCAAAACGGTGTGATGAGAGCGGATTATGTAAGTATGAAATTCAATTAATTCTGGGTTCTTCGCATGAAAAAAGAAGTGATACTGTTTGATATAAACGAAACGGTTTTAAATTTGGAGTCATTACAGCCTAAATTTAAAGCGGTGTTTGGCAGTGAGGATGCACTATCGCTCTGGTTTTCAAAGCTTTTACATTCCTCAACGGTTTGCATCGCAACAAACGTAAAATCTACTTTTTCTGAATTAGCGAATGCAGCGCTCGAGGCTATTGCACAGCGGTACAATTGTGACCTAACGACCGAAAGCAAAGGTGCCTTATTAACTTCCTTTGCCAATCTACCACCGCACACTGATATCAAAGAATCTTTACTTAAATTGCGTAACAACGGTTTTAAAACAGTCGCTTTTTCCAACTCATCCCTCGACCTTATCACTTCTCAAATCAAGAACTCGGACTTAGAAGATTATTTCGACACCGTCATTTCCGTTGAAGAAACAGGCAGTTTTAAACCTAGTTCAGATGTGTATAAATTTGCAGCAGAAACTTTACAAGAGCCTGTCGATAACCTTCGTCTTGTCGCTACTCACGATTGGGACACTCATGGTGCGTTATCTGCTGGCTTACAAGCCGCCTATATAGACCGCACAGGCGTTGAGTATCATTCCTTATATTTGAAACCGGAGATTAGCTCAAAGACGATGGATGGTGTGGTAGAACAGATAATTAAGCACAATTTAGAAAGGTAAAACCTCAAGAGGCTTTTGCTACTCCCGCTCGATACAAACAAAAAAGGCCTCGCACATGCGAGGCCTTAATTCTATCTACAGAGCAATTAACTCGCCTGACCAATATTGCCTCTATTGAATCCAGCTTCGCCTTCGGTCAGGTAAAAACAAAGACTAAGCTTCCCGTGAGATAAATCTGTGACGCTGTTGTTTGGGTTTATGGGGCGCTAGAAACTGATCTTCATCGTGCCTTGAATCGGTAGCAATATGTGCTTGCACGGTTTTCAACTAGAAATTAGAACCAAACTGAATTGTGCGCATAATTTTCAGTTGGTTAGGTAAGGGCTGGATCGAACTTTAGTAGAGGTTACATTTACTATAGGCAGGGCTTGTGGATAAGGGCTTATTTTTGGTTCATCGCAGCTTTCCCCTGAAAGCCGAGATGAACCTTTTTTTCAATAATCTAGCGCGTGAAAGCATTTGACAGATCGATACCACATCGCTTTACATCACATATATTAATAAAAGTGACAATGCTTACATTTATAAATGTGATGTGTATCTCCATTCATTTTTTGATTACTTTCTAAGCTTAGTTGGTTTTTATCTGATTAAACAGAAGGTTATATGATAAATAGAATAATAACACTAAGTGGCGTTGCATTACTTTGTTCAGCGAGTGCGCATGCGCAAGTGCAAAATGGAAGTTTCGAAAACTGGGAAGGAAACGTACCATCTGGATGGAGTGTGATTGACTCCGGCATTGCACTTTCCCTCTCTACCGACCCTGTAAATAACGGCAGTTTCTCTGCACAAGTAACAGTGAATACAAGTACTCAAAGTAATACCGATTTACTTCAAACGATAAGTGTTGAACAAGGGAAAACTTATGATTTCTCTGTCGATGTTTATCACACAGAAGGTAACGTGAAAGCTCGCCTTTTTGTTGATGGCTATTTAGGCTACTCGAATAATGGTTTAACGAATCAGTGGCAAGCATTGACTCACTCGTACAGCGCTACCAGCACTAAAGATATCGTTGTAGGCATACGATTTTATGATGATGCAGGTTTTGATGGTTCGGAAGTGGTGTATTTAGATAACTTTCAGCCTACGGAGACTCCACCAACACAAAGCTGCAATGACACAAGTGCCGCACTCACGCTAGTGACGGATAACTATGGTTCTGAAACCAGTTGGTCTCTCAAAAACTCAGTTTCTCAAACTCTTTATTCTGGTTCAGACTATCAAAGTAACACCAACAATGAAGTGGAAATGTGTTTAGCGGATGGTAGCTACACCCTAGAAGTCTCAGACTCTTATGGAGATGGAATGTGCTGCAGTGTGGGGAATGGTTCATACAGTTTGTCGGTAAACGGAACCGTTGTGGCATCTGGTGGTGATTTCCAAGCAAGTCAGAGTACAGAATTTACGATTGGTGGCTCAACGACTACACCGCCAACTGAACCACCCGTTTTAGGTGAGTATTACAAAGACGCTGAAGGCAAAGTGGGCTTTGCGTTAAAAACGGCCTTATATCAAATTATTGATAATCATAGTAGTCAGGGTTACACCGCTATTTGGACATTAGTGTCTGAGGCTGACCTAGACGCATACTATGACACTGATGGGTCGATTCTCGATATGTATTCGGAGAAACCTTCAGGCTCAGATTCAATCCAATTTACTAAGGTGACCGATCAATGTGGTCAATACAGCAAAGAAGGTGATTGCTACAACCGCGAGCACTCATTCCCGAAAAGCTGGTTTGGTGGAAAAGTCGAGCCAATGAACTCTGACGGTCACCATTTATTTGCCACTGACGGCTACGTTAACTCGAAACGTAGTAATTGGCCATTTGGTGAGGTAAGTAGTGCAACATACACATCAAGCAATGGTTCTAAATTAGGCAGTGCAGCAAACTCTCTTGGTTATGCAGGTACGGTGTTTGAGCCAATTGATGAGTTTAAAGGTGATTTCGCAAGAGCATATTTCTACATGGCAACACGCTATGAAAATGAAATCGCTAATTGGGAAGGGAACTCTACAAGCTCTGATGCCGCTCTGGATGGAACCAATACAACCGTTTTTGAACCTTGGTTACTTACTATGCTAAAGCGTTGGCATTCTGAAGATCCAGTAAGCCAAAAAGAAATCGACCGAAATAAGGCGGTACATGATTTCCAAGGGAATCGTAATCCGTTTATTGACCATCCAGAGTTTGTAAGCCAAATCTGGGGGAATTAATCGGAATATAACCACCATGACAATGGTTTCATGATTATTGAATTGAGCCCAATCCTTTGTTTGGGCTTTTTTTTGATAGGCATTAGAGAGCATGATTTTAAATATTTGAAAAAGCATATTGTCATGAAGGTCCATATACTTGTCAGTGATCTGCACCATCAATACTGGACGCTACGTTAAGCAACTTTCCATACCTTTAGTTATTCATGACCGATCATATTCAATTTTCCCAAACACATTTTTATCCAATACCTTCATAGGCCGAGCTTTGACTCGTGGCACTTTCTAGCTCACAGGTGCCCTTTTTTCGGGCTCAAAACGGGCAAAACTTGTAACAGAACCGTATTTTTCTTTTGTCTTCCTACCTTTAAGAGGATGCATTGCTGATCTTGATCGCGAGTTGGACGTATAGGCTGATTAAAAGGAAGGAAATACTATGGCCACCGTCTATGTCAGCATCGGAAGCAACATTAACCGCGAACATCACGTCACAGAATCTCTCAAAGCATTGCATGACCGCTTTGCGCCCCTACACATTTCCAAATTCTACGATTGCGAGCCTGTCGGTTTCAAAGGGGATAACTTCTTAAACCTTGTCGTTGGGTTCGAGTGTAACCTGCCCGTCGCAGAGCTGGTTAAGTTTCTGCATCAAATCGAATCAGAGAACGATCGCAAGCGTCAGACCAAAGCGTATGCTTCACGGACGATGGATATCGACATCCTTCTTTATGGTAATCAAGTCGGCGTTATTGATGGCGTAGATCTGCCTAGAGGCGAAATCACCGAGTACGCTTTTGTGCTCAGGCCGTTAGTTGATGTTGCCGCGAAAAAATGCCACCCCACGCTAGACATCTCCTTTGAGCAGCTCTGGGAAAACTTCGATCAGTTAAGTCAGAAAACCGAACCCATCCCTTTCAAACTCAGTTTCACTTAGCCTTTACATAACTGAAAAAGAATGACTGCAACAGGAACAATTGCGAAAGGAACAACGGCTAAAAGAACAACTGAACTCTTAATGACCTGAGCTTTACTGATCTTTTCTTAAAACAAGCACGTACCTGACTTTACTCTCTAAGGATTGGACACTGTTATGAATCACAACGCCATTATCACCATTACAAATCTCAGACTAAGAACCTTCATCGGCTTCAACGAAGAAGAAAAGTCTAAGCAGCAAGACATCGTTATCAATGCAGAGATCCACTACCCCGCTAACAACCTTTGCCTCTCAGATGATGTGGAGAACGCACTCAACTACAAAAACATCTGCAAGAAGATCATTCAACATGTCGAATCCGGAAGATTTCTGCTTTTAGAAAAGTTAACCAGCGACGTACTCGGCATTTGTATCGATCATCCATGGGTACGATACGCTCAAGTGAGAATTGATAAGCCTCATGCCCTACGTTTTGCCGACTCCGTTTCACTCACGCTTAGCTATGAAGCAGAGCTCGAAAATTAACTCATAAGGAGAGAGTCATGCTGAATACAGAAGCCGAAAAAGTAAGAGAAGCTTTGCTCGCAAAAGGACTTGAAACCCCAATGACACCGAGCGAAATGAATCCCAACCAGAAGTACAACCGCATCAAAGGACTTTTGACGGAAGTGGTCAGTACGCTTGGACTGGATTTAACCGATGACAGCCTTGCTGAAACACCTCATCGCATTGCAAAAATGTACGTTCACGAGATCTTTTCAGGGCTCGATTACGATAACTTCCCAAAAATCAGCGTTATAGAAAACAAAATGTCGGTTGATGAAATTGTGAAGGTATCGAACATAGATTTAACGTCGACGTGCGAACATCACTTCATTACCATCGATGGTTTAGCAGAAGTAGCCTACATACCTGAAAACAAGATTCTTGGGCTGTCTAAAATCAACCGTATTGTTCGATTTTTTGCTCAGCGTCCTCAAGTGCAAGAACGCCTTACTCAGCAAATCCTGGTCGCGATACAGACTCTAGTCGAAACAGAAAATGTGGCCGTGACAATTAAAGCCACTCACTATTGCGTTAAATCCAGAGGCGTCATGGATGCAAACTCTGAAACCTCCACAACCGCGCTTGGTGGTATTTTCAAAACTAACCCCCAAACCAGAGCTGAGTTTTTACGATGAGTGAAACGATACTGATAACCGGCGTAGGAAAGCGACTCGGCTTCGCACTGGCGCAGCAACTTTTAGCGGATGGATACAGCGTGGTTGGCACCTACCGCAGCGACTATCCTCAACTGCAACTGTTGCGCGATAGTGGAGCCGACTTGCAGCAGGTAGACTTTTATCAGCAAAGCAGCCTAGAGGGCTTTCTTCATTACGTTGGTCAAGAATATAAGACACTTCGAGCCATCATACATAACGCTTCAGACTGGAAGCCTGAGAACAAGACAAACCCCAGTGACAATGCCTCAAAAATCATGCACCAGATGATGACGATTCACGCCACCGTGCCTTATCTGTTCAATTTAACGCTCAAAGACCAACTGATGTCTGGCGATAAAACGTCAGACATCATCCACATCAGTGATTACGTTGCTGAAAAAGGCAGTAAAAAACACATTGCTTACGCGGCCAGTAAAGCTGCACTCAACAACCTAACGCTATCGTTTTCAGCAATGCTGGCTCCCAAGGTAAAAGTAAATACCCTCTCTCCAGCCATGATTAAGTTCAATGAACATGACGATGAGGCATACAAAACCAAAGCGCTGAAGAAAGCTCTGATCCCGACAGAAGCGGGCTTTGAGGAAATAATAGATGGCATCAAGTTTGTGTTGGCCAGTCACTACATGACAGGAAGAACCTTGCACCTTGATGGCGGCAGGCATTTGAAGTGAAGTCCATACCTTGTGGGCTTACGTCAACATAGAAACTCAAAAGACTAGCGACTGCTGTTACCAATAAACCGCTAGAAGCTAGAAGCTAGAAGCTAGAAGCTAGAAGCTACTATGACCTAGAAACTGCTAAAAGAGTGAGGAAGGCGTTTTTCTTCGTCCCAGCCGGATAACTCAATATTGGTCAATGACTTGCGCTTCTCATTACACAGTGAAGCGAGATTGATGATAGGCAGTTGGCTGCGAAACTGCGCGGTAAGTATGACCTTTTTACTTTCACTCAGGCTGCTTCGGCATTGCGCCAAAACCGCTTCAGTATCTAATTGGTGTGCGTTCTCGATAATCTGAATATCAGTATTCTCTTGATAGCAATCTATCAGCCAAGATACAGCGGACTCTTCTAAACTGGTGAGTACGATGACGTCTTTTTTTGCCATAAGCTCGTGGAGTTCAAGCTCTTTTAGTTCAGTTTCCATAATTACTCTCATTCAGCAGCAAATACATTAAAGCCGGTTACCCAGTTTAGCCTGTGCCAAATGGTAACCTTTGTCTATCATCTCTTGTGAGCGATCGAACTCTAAGGTGCCACAAGCATTACGTGGGATCTCAAGCGTAATATCGGCGGGATAAGCGGCCAGTTTCTGGCGAGCAATGGTCGATTGCATCGCATCAAACGCTTGGTTGGCAATGTCGTAAGCAGCAAAATTGAAGCTCATTTTACTTTTTACACTGCTACCGAGATTATCGATAAAGTGAACAACCTTCTCATGCAGGTTACTCTCTTTTGTTGGTAGGGAAACCGGTATCACTTCCTGTTGAAGCATCTCAGGTTCACCACCTAAGTTCACAGCAAGCGTAAAGTCTGTCTTATCACTAAAGGTAGGCGCAATCGGTACGGGATTGAGCACTCCTCCATCAATCAGCACTTCACCATTAATGACATGTGGAGTGAAGAACAGTGGTAAAGAGATAGAGGCGCGAATGGCGTCAAACAGAGAACCTGATTGAAGCCAAACCTCTTTTTCATCGGCGACGTTGGCAGCAACTGCGGTATAAGGGATGGGCAGATCTTCAATTGAAATCTCGCCGATCAATCCACGCAGTGTGTCGATGATCTTGTCCCCTTTGAAGATACCACTCGATTGCCATGAAAAGTCCAACATCATAGCCATATCCGATTGGTCGATACTGGTGACCCACTCTTCAAATTCATCCAACTTGCCCGCGGCGTAGACACCACCGATAAGTGCGCCAATTGAACAGCCAGAGATGGATTTTATCTGATAGCCATGCTCAATTAACCAACGGATGATTCCAACGTGAACCAAGCCTCTTGCGCCACCACTGCCAAGTACCAATGAGATCGTTTTTGCCATCGTATTAATCCTTTAGTTTTTAATTCTAGGGTGCTAACTCGCCGATTTACCAATTCGCAGATCTCAACTCACTGAGTCACTCTCAGTCCATACGGGTAATGAAGGTTTGCTCGTCATCCACAAAAGCCACATAGTCGCCGTGATAGATAAACACCCGACCACGCCCTTCCACTATACACGCTAGCTGTGGGTTCAAATCTTCTTCAAGATTTTCACTTTGATACGTGCCGGTATCAGTGATCACACCGCGGAGTTTAGGCAAAAATCCATAGCTACGCTTGGCTTGATCAATCAGGCTCAATTCACTGGTGGTAGAGAAGTAAGCTGGGATGGGACCAGCATCTTCAATAAACATCGGTTTCAGTTCTTCAAAAGCTGTAATCACCAGCCAGTCGATGCCGTTTACGTGATGGATAAACATTGTTTATAAATACCTAGTTTCTCGATAATTCTGATGCGGAGATTCTAACACTATCAGGGGCCAAACGTAGGAGAAATTGAGCTACTAGAGGCAATCCCTACCCCTGCTTATTACCCAATATATCCAACATAAAACTGGACCAGATGTCACTATCAAATCACATCAAGAACGCAACCAAGCATGCAACCAAACGTAAGTTGTTGGACTTTTTTCTGGGCCTTTAGAGTCGAACCATTTGTTGTTGAAAGTGACTTTGTTATTCCTGACATTAAGAGCCTACCAATAAACAGACACATACTATCTACAGGGTCTAATACTAGTCGTCCGACTCTACGACTAATGTCTAACCGACTGAGTCTATTTGTTTTTTTTGGTTTGGTATAAGGTACTAACAACTAAATGTTAATGAATTTTTAATTATAAGTTGACGCATTGTTTACACTTCATGCCGTGAGTCAACAACGTTTGTTGGAATAACACACCTCAGAGTGTGAACGAAAGGAATCAAAATGAGCACTACTTTAGAGTCCGCACATATACAAACAGAGAAGCCTCAAGCCAATGAGGATGAACTCACCTATGAACAACAACATAAACCAAGATCGGAATTTGATTCCCGAGAACAGTATCTAGAACACGAATTGCAAATCATGTCGCCTAAGCGCTGGCGTCCAAATTTGCCGTTTAAAGATTATCGATTTGAGATAGAAGACACCATCCCAGCGATGGCGGCGACCATTGGTAAAGTGGTTATGGTGGGCGCTATTGCAGCCACCTTTGCTGGGTCTCTCGGATTAAATGAAGACTTCATTCTAGAAAACGTTCGTTATGAACTCCTCATCGCCTCTGTTTTCATTATTATTTTCTCTGGCTTCCTGTTGCCGACCGCGAACCTCGCAGGTACACACGGCCCACTCATCCCTTTAATTCCAATTGTGGTTGCAGCAGGCGGACACCCTATGGCGTTTGGGTTATTGATTGGCGCTTTTGGCCTCATCTTAGCCATCAGTAAAGGTGGCAGCATGTTGGCCAACCTCACCAGTAAAGGCGTATGTGGCGGATTATTGCTCTACCTTGGCTTTGTTGGAACCGCTTCTCAAGTGAAAAAGCTGTTCGCTTGGGCTGAGGGAATTGGCATGAGCCACATTGCTTTTGTCGTGATCTTTTGCACCATTATTTTGTACGCATTATTGGAACATTTCCGTAAGCGTTGGCTAGCTGTACCTCTTAGCTGCTTGCTAGGCGGTACGATTGCATTTGCCATGGGTGCCCCATTCGCTTTCCACACTGAGCCAGGCTTACCTAACATGAACCCTATGTATTGGTGGGGAGAAGATACAGGCTGGATGCTTGGCCTACCGACGATTGAACACTTCATGGTGGTATTGCCGTTTGCGATTCTAGCCGTGGCTATGTGGTCGCCAGATTTCTTAGGGCATCAAGTATTCCAAAAGATCAGCTACCCAGAGCGTACCGAAAAAGTACACATGAACATCGACGACACCATGACCACGGCTTCAATTCGTCAAACGTTCGGTTCTCTGCTCGGTGGTACTAACTTTACTTCTTCATGGGGTACTTACATCGTACCGGCGGCGATTGCTAAACGCCCTATTCCTGCTGGCGCGCTGCTCACAGCTCTGTTCTGTATCATCGCCGCAGTTTGGGGTTACCCGATGGATTTAGCTATCTGGCAACCTGTACTGTGTGTGGCGCTGATTGTTGGGGTATTTGTTCCATTGCTAGAAGCTGGCATGGAAATGACTCGTGAAGGGAAAACCACACAGTCGGCAGCGATTGTTGTGTTCTCTTCAGCGCTCGTTAACCCAGCATTTGGTTGGGCTCTCACTATGCTGTTGGATAACTTAGGCTTAGTCGGTTGTAAAGAACGTAGTAGTGAACTGAGTAAAATGAGCCGCTGGGTGTTGCCTGGCACTATGTTCATTGTGTTAAGTGGTGTGATGGCGTTGGTTGGTCTTCTACCGGGCATACCGGCGATTATCCCAAGTTTTCGTTAACCTCTAGATTAGAATGATTGAGTGGTTGCTTCTTTCTGTTGTTAACTTTCAAACTGGATTCGTTATCTGCACTAAAAATTGAAGCTATCGTTGATAGTCTTTTTTGACAAAAAAAAAGCCACTTAATGTAAAAAGTGGCTTTTCTATTTTTCTACAATGTACATATCTTTTCTTTCTTTTACAGTGTTACGGTTTACGTTGAAACTTGTTCGTTTTCCACTGACGATGTTCCATCAGTTATTAAAGCGTAGTCTAATTGCTAGCCTTGTCAATAAACACGTCGACTCAGATTAACCAATCTTTTCTAATATCATTTTCTCCAGCCAGACTGGATTCTGGGCAGCTCAACTCCGTTAAGTCAATGGCCAAAACTATTGATGCGGATCACTCACGAGCACAATGAACTTGGCTATGACAAATGAGATAACGTGCAAAAACATCGAGGTATGGTAATTCATTGAAATATTGATACTTAATAAAAGGCTGTAGAGACCTTACGTAAAGGCATTCACTTTTGGTTTTTGCGGGCTTGAAGTTGATAGAATCGGTTTTGAGCTATACGCTCGCTGTTAACAAACAGTTAGTTAACTTAGTGTGGTTATAGCTAAGTTTATTTTAAACTGGCACATTATCGAATCACCATATAAAAAGTTTTAGAGAGTCAATGATGAACGATACGAAAATTTTCATTAGTGCCATTTTAGTCTTAGTTACTTTATCTGCATGTTCTTCACACTCGCCTGAATCCTCCCAAAAACCTTCATTGGTGGATGAGCCAAACCATCATACAAGCAACGGTTATCAGAACCACCCATTTGTAGAAACTGCCGCACCTAAAGGGGGCTTGTTCTATATACAAAGAGCATGGGACTCGGTGTTTGTCCCTGATATCCCCGATGGACATCAGCTAACAGAGAAGGAGTCTCTTCAACTTTTAAACTCTATTGAAAGCGATAGTGTTACTTGGTTAGGGCATGCAAGTTTTTTGATTACGACCTCTGGAGTGACGATCCTGACTGACCCTTTTTTGTCAAAATTCGCCAGCCCCGTCTCATGGGCCGGCCCAAAAAGGTTTGTTGATTTACCCATACCTATAAATAAATTGCCTCCTATAGATATAGTGATTGTTTCACATAATCATTATGACCACTTGGATGATCAAACAGTTAGGAAGTTAGAAAACAAAAACAATATTCATGTCGTTGTTCCTTTAGGACTTAAGTCTTTTTTTATCGAACGAGGGTATAACAAGGTTACTGAGTTAGATTGGGGAAAGTCAGTTTCGGTTTCAGGAATAGAGATAACAGCGGAGCCTTCTGTTCATGATTCAGCAAGAAGTACATCTGATCATAATAAAACGCTATGGGCCTCTTGGGTTATTGAAAGTTTACAAAATCGTCTCCTTTTTGTTGGCGATACAGGTTACTCAGAAACACTATTCAATAATGTCGGTGAGAAATATGGCTCCTTTGATTTTGCTATTTTGCCTATTGGAGCATATGAGCCTAGGGAATTATTGTGGATGTCGCATGCCACACCTGAAGAGGCTGTCTCTATCGGCATAGATGTTCGCGCAAAAACATTGATTGCTTCTCACTGGGGAACCATTAGCGGTTTATCGGATGAGCCAGCATTTGAACCTCCGATACGTTTTAAGAAGGCGGGAAGAGATAGTGGGTTTTCTGACAAAAATCTATGGACAATGAAAATTGGTGAAACAAGAGGGATCGCACCGACAACTAACTAACTCACTTTGTTCAATTCTTCCCCTTTCTCATTAATGTCAATCAAGGGGAGTTTAGGAGGGGATTATCAGCCTATTCTCACGTGCAACCGCCCTACTTCACTGACTTCACCGCTTTCATCAACGTTGTGTTGAACTGTTCTGGTTGCTCTAGCATTGGGAAGTTACCTGAGTCTTCAACGTAGTAAATACTGTAGTTTCGATGAGTGTCGCTATTGTTTCTGTAGCTTATCGAATCCATTAATCCGCTGATGAAGCTGCGTGCCCATAGTCAATGATACCAACAAGCTAATCAAAGCAATTATTGATCCTGTAACAAACACCCATTGATAACCAGACATCCAGATGATTCCCAACAAAAATGGTAAGAATACCGCTGCAATATGGTTAATCGTGAATGACAAACTCGCCGTTGAAGCCACTTCATCTTCCCTAATTGTCTTTTTAAAGTAGGTGTTCAAAGCTATCGCAAAACTAAAAATGATACTGTCGATAACATATAGCCCCGCAGCCGCATAATGATCATCCACAAATGCGTAAGATAAAAACACTAACACTAACGCGGCATACTCAATGACCAAAGCTTGCCTCTCTCCTACTCGATCGATAAATCTCCCAACATAAGGTAGAGCAAGAGTCGCTGCTAAGCTGGATACCATAAATAAAGTGGCCATCATCGCAATCGTATAATGAAACTTAGTCACCATCAGTAAGCCAGCAAAGGCCACAAAGATCTGTCTTCTTGCTCCACTCAAAAAGGTAAGAATGTAATAGGTCGTGTATTCACGTCGGACAATGAGTTTAGTGTGTTGTTTAACCTCTGTATGAGTATTTTTAAACGTGACCAAGTAAACCGCTAACCAGAAACATATCGCTCCACAAGTAAAGAAAATGGCCTTATCTGAAACGTTAAAAAGATAGCTCGCGACCATAATGCACAGAAAAGTCACCATCGAGAAAAACGAGGCAGCAGAGCGAATCTTTCCCATTGATTCACTAAAGTTCTCGGTCGCTAACAATTGTGTTGAGAGTGATTTGTTCACCGCTTCTAAATAATGAAAGCCAATAGACATGATCGTTGTGCTGAAATAGAAGCCATAAATCGAAGGCAAATACCCAGTCACGGCAACACCTAGCCCTAATATTGCAACCGACAATACCGCGACTCTTTGTTCTGAAGCGATGAACAACAGAAACAAAACAGTAAATGAAAGCAAGCCTGGGATTTCCCTAACACTCTGCAATACACCCACATCAGCCCCAGTCATACCAACAGTGTCGACAGCGAAGTTATTCATCACGACTCGCCACCCCGTATTCGCTATCACTGACGCGATGGCGATGAAAACCAACATCGCGAATGAGCTTCGCGATGTTAAAACCCTAAGCCAGAGAGTCATTTAAGCCGCCGATTCTAAAAGAAAATCTTGAATATGATCGCGCATGAATAAAGCCGTTCTTAGTTTTCCGTTCATATTCAGATCCTCAAAAATAATGGTATGTTCTGAGCTTGGTAACGATATGCAACTAAGACAAAGAACACAGAGACAATACATATGGTTAATAAATTGTTACACGATCATTTTTAGAATGTTATTTCTTGGGATTGATAAGTATTCAGAGAACTTTTACTTCTTTGAGAAACTCATTGGAGATTATTATTTGTCGCTGAACATATAGCGGCACTTGTCACGATCGGTATTCAGTTCCTCCCCTTTCCCGTTGCCAATAAGAGATTAGAGATGTAAACCAAGGGGAGGTTAGGAGGGGATTTGTAGCCGATTCTAACGTGCATCTACCAAAGTCGATTCACTCGATCTACAGAACACAAAAAGGCCTCGCAATCGCGAGGCCTTAGTTTAATAAAGATTTATCTATTGCTGAATAACTTCGCACTTGGTTTCATCTAAACCAAGCCCTTTTGCAGTTAACTTACATTGCTCTTTAATGTCTGTTATCTGGTTCTCCCACTGCTGATCAAAAGATGGAAGTGAATTACCGTTGATAGTTGCGAAATACTGATCGCGCATTAATAAAAAGTTTGACCTAATAGCCTGTTGATCAGCATAGATCTTAACAGCCTTAGTGAGCAGCTTTACGATATCTTTCGGGTCGTATGCTATTGACTGTCGTCCATCCTTATCAGCCCCACCGAGAGTAATTTGATACAAGATGTCATAGTAATCACGCTGAATACGATGCACTTGTTTCTGATATCTATCGTAACTGGCTTCTTTTACGGCCTTGTTTAACTTATCAATATTATCTTCCGTAAATTCATTAAGTATTTCAAAGGTATTGTTTTTTATTATTTCAGATTTGTCCTTCTGCGATTGCGCAATAATTAAGTATGAAAGCTCATTGAGGCGCAATGCCCTGCTCAATGCTAATTGTTTTGCTTGCGGTGAAATAACAAAGTTGATGATATCGTCCGCATTAGGCTTGGTTTCGGCGTACACTTCTTTAATATCAGTGACCTGTTTCACTTGAAAATCGGACATAAGTGTTGAGTTAGTTAGTACGTCTCCTTGTACAAATTTAGGTAGAGGCCTTGGAGCACACCCGATAACGGTATCTAGGGCTCTCGCGCCTAACGTAAGTTCGTTGCTAAAAACTTCAGTAAGTTGGTCGTTGTAAGGTTGGCACCAAGATTTGTCTGCAACTTCGTTTGTAGACACACATCCAGCGAGTAATAAAACGATTAGTGTTAGATACTTATACATAAGAAATCTCTTTATCTGACGTTGAGTTTAAAGCCTCCCCACATGATGAAAGGTGCTGTTAAAGTTATTTTTATCAGTAAAGAGGTCATTACAGGTTAGATTAGCCATTTACAGACAAGTGTGACACCTGTTGTATATTTAATGATGAAGATAGAAATATTTCGTATGTTAGGTGCTTGGTTTGTGTGAAGCACACAACACTCCCCTCCAATGCAGTTAAACGATCTCTTTAGATTAACGACCGAGGGGGAGAACATTCTTTGCCGCTGAACATATAGCAGCACATGTAGCGATCGCTATTCAGTTCCTCCCCTTTCCCATTACCAACAAGAGATTGGAGATGTAAACCAAGGAGAGGTTAGGAGGGGATTATCAGCCTATTCTCACGTGCAACCGCCCTACTTCACTGACTTCACCGCTTTCATCAACGTTTCATTGAACTGCTGCGGTTGTTCAAGCATTGGGAAGTGGCCTGAGTCTTCAATGTAATAAATGCTGTAATCCTTGATCTGTTTCTTGTTCGCCCCTAAATCCGTCAATCTCGGAATTTCTTGCTAAAAAGGTAGAAAAGTTTATAGTATTTTTAGATAAAGTTGAGAATCGATATGTCATTACAGAAAAAACAATCCAAAGTATCACTGAACATCAAAATCTCATCAGACTTAGATGTTCGTCTTAAGCGAGCGAGAAAAGCAGCGCGTGAACAGGGCTTAATGTTCAACGTATCTCAAGAAGTTGAAAAGTTTCTTGAGAAGGAAATAAAGAAAGTGGAACGTCAGCTATCAATCGATGAAGAGATTAAGAATAACCTCGAGGAGCTTGGTGGGCTTAATATAGATAAAATGATGAAATCAATGGATTAATCAAAACACTAACGTATTGATTAAACTGAATTTAAAAAATTACAAAGCGTGGAGATAATTATGGGCACAATAATTGGACTGTTAATTTTGGCTGGTATCAGTGTATTCCTAAAGCGTCAAACGGGGCTTCATTTGCATGAGTGGATTGCAAAAAAATATAAAGAATCTCAAGACAAAAAATAATGGACTCTATCAGATTGACAGATTCCATCGATTTGACTCAGAAAACTAAGGCCTCGCACACGCGAGGCCTTAGTTTTATCTATCAACGATTACATCCATCATTTAACAACTACAGCACCTTACTTCACTGACTGCACCCCTTTCATCAACGTTGTATTGAACTGCTGTGGTTGCTCAAGCATTGGGAAGTGGCCTGAGTCTTCAATGTAGTAAATGCTGTAATCCTTAATGTGTTTCTTGCTCGCTTCTGAATCCGTAGGCCATAGGCGAGCGTTGACCAATATTACTGGCACATTCACGTTCTCATACACGCGGTGTGCTTCGCCTGTCACGTATTGACCTAGATAATGGCGGAACTGGTTTATCGCGATAGCTGGCGGTGCTGAGGCCATGTCTTGCGTTACCCAGTAAAGTAAATCCGCGTCTACGTCTTTTGATAGCGAGTCTTTCACGAACATAGTAATGCCCGCTTGAAAGTCTGCTTCAAAAGGTTTGGTCATCGCATCTAGGTCGCTTTGTGAAACGGCTAGTGCGACGTTTTGCGATGTATCGACACCAATAATGCCCTTCACTCTTTTTGGCATCAGTTTAGCGGCTTCTGCAATCACACCACCCGCCATCGAATGGCCGACTAAGATTACTGAGTCGAGTTGTTCTTTTTCGATGACTGCTTTGATGTCTTTAGCGAATGCAACCATAGTGTACTCTTCGCGGTTGAACGATGAGTTACCGTGCCCTGCTAAGTCCATGGTGATCACTTGGTACTGCTTTGAAAACTCACTCACTTGGTTTTGCCAAAGCCTACTGTCTAAGCTCCAGCCATGAATGAAGATCAACGCTGTATCCCCGCTCCCGCTTTTGCCATACGCAATTTGCTCACCATCGTGAGATATCGCAATATCGTACTTAATCGTTGAGTCATGAGCCATGGCATTCATGCTGACAAGCGCCATGAATACCAAGAATGTGATGTTTAGAATTAAACGTTTCATAGTGTTTCTCTACTTACTTTGGAGGGAACACAGAAAGCGCCCCTCTCAATCAATATAGCCACTATAAAGTGTGAAGCTTTAGACAGGTCAAGAGTAGGAAGCATAGAGATTAAAAGTAGCACTCTTCGAGATGTCCTATTGGACGGCTACATTTCCTCTGACATTTGGGTGATTTGACACAAATCAAAACATTCATGTGTAAGCATCAAAGTTAATATACAACAGGTTTAACCAATTGATATTATGAATAACATTTAATTAAGAAAAACGACAACGTGATAGTAAATTATTCAGTTCACTATCTAGTTCCCAGCGTGCGGAGTTAAACTTGAAAAAAATTGATCTCCACTTACATACAGTCCCTACGATTAGCGATGCTGATTTTACATTCTCACTGTCCAAATTATGCGAGTATGTTTCTACAGCAAATTTAGATGCGATAGCTATAACAAACCATGACATGTTCGACTTAGAGCAGTTTTATGAGATCGACAATGCAGTAGATTGCGCAGTATTTCCAGGAATAGAAATTAATCTCGACAATGGTCATATTCTTCTTATATCGGAAAAACAAGATTTGGAGGATTTCCAAATTAGAACTTTAGAGGTAACTAAAAGAGTCAGGAATATTGGAGACTCTATATCTACAAGTGAACTGCATGAAATCTTTGGTGACCTTAGTAAATACTTGATAATTCCTCACTACGATAAAAAACCATCTCTATCAAAAAGAAGCCTTAATTTTCTGAGTGATTACATCACTGCTGGAGAGGTTGATAGCCCTAAAAAGTTTATTCGCCTATGTAAAGATGACTCCGAATTGACACCTGTGCTTTTCAGTGATCTCAGGTTGAAAGAGAGTCTTCGTAGCTTCCCCCCACGTCAAACTTATATCGATTGTGGAGAGGTTTCGCTAAAATCAATTAGGAGCAGTTTGAGAGACAAGACAAAAGTTTCACTATCAGAAACGGATGGAAATAGACTTTTTCAAGTCTTTGATGATGGCTTACATTTGTCAACAGGTCTTAACATCATTTTAGGCTCACGTTCTTCAGGTAAAACAGTTACCCTAAACCGAATTAACCAAGAGTGTGAGAATGTGAAATATATACCACAATTTTCTCTCGTTCAGCGGGATGATGCTAGCTATGATAGAGAGTTTAACCAGGGACTCGCTCGTGAAAAAAGTAACTTCTCAGATAAGTATCTTAGCGACTTTAAAGGTGTACTAGATGATGTCATCGATATAGACCTCGCTCAAAATAGGCGAAAAGTCTCTGACTACCTCGATAGCTTAATAAAACTAGCGGACGATGCTGGAAAGCGTGATTCGTTTTCAAAATCATTACTTTTTAATGAAAGCCTTTTTGATGTGAATGATGACAAAGTTCTTTATGACCTTATTAACTCAACTCGACTACTCATTAACAACACAGAATATAGAACTATCATCGATAAACATGTCGACCTCATTGGTCTGAGAGCTCTTCTTTGTAATCTGATAGAAATTTTTTGGAAAAAAAACTTAGAAAGGAAAAAGAGAAGCGCAGTTAACGATATAGTAAGAGATGTCAAAAATAAGCTACAACTTCGTTCATCATCCATACAAATTAAAGATGTCGATTTATATAGAGTAATCTCGGAACATCAAAAAGTTATTAAGTTCAATGAGATAACAAAGCTGTTACAAACGGAGAAAGTTATACAGAAAGAACATATCCAAAATTTTACTGTTGTATGTAAGCAACGTCCTTTTTCTGGTGCTGGTGAAGTAAAAAGTATTAGCGGGGTAAAAACAGCTTTTAAAGATGCATTTGACCAATATTCATCACCATATAAATATCTATTAGAGTTAAAAAATAATGAGGCTTTAACACCATCCGAGTTTTATAAATACTTCACATGTATAGAATATCAAATTTTAAACAAAGATGGCTTTACGGTTTCAGGTGGGGAGCGTTCTGAGTTTAGATTACTTCAAGAAATTAAAGATGCAAAGAACTTCGACTATTTATTGATAGATGAGCCTGAATCATCTTTCGACAACATATTCTTGAAGAGTGAGGTAAATCAGATTCTAAAAGAACTTTCTAAATCAATGCCTGTTGTCGTCGTTACCCATAATAACACTGTTGGAGCATCAATAGATGCTGACTATGTAATCCATACATCTAAAGAAGTTGAGAATGGCGAAATCATCTATCGCAGGTATTCAGGTCACCCATCAAACGTACATTTGACTTCTGTTGATGGAAAAAAAATAAATAATTTCGATATAACAATGAACTCTCTAGAAGCTGGTGAGAGCTCTTATAATGAACGAAGAGGCGGATATGCAAGCATTAAAGATAAAAAATAACCAAGGTTATTTCTTAACAAAAAATGGAGACTATGAACCTGTCGATAAACTTGATAAAACCGCTCTACTTAATTTGGTAAACCTATC
Source organism: Vibrio sp. L3-7 (assembly GCF_963898195.1). Taxonomy (NCBI): domain Bacteria; kingdom Pseudomonadati; phylum Pseudomonadota; class Gammaproteobacteria; order Vibrionales; family Vibrionaceae; genus Vibrio; species Vibrio sp. L3-7. Next base: position 168,907 of record NZ_CAWQUW010000001.1, read on the forward strand.
TCTGGGAGATGACTTTTCAATTGAGGAATATGACGAGGAAAAGATTCGAAACCAGGCTCATGCAATTATCTATAAAAGTGTAAGTGAAAAATTGTTAGATCTATTTGGAAAACGTCAGCAATTTAAAGATGAATCGGAAAGCCTTTACAGAGAAGAATACGAAAAGTACCGTACCGAGAGTCTATAGTATTATTAATACAAAAAAGGCCTCACAATTCGAGGCCTTTAGTTTTTCTATTTATCAGAAGAGATTAGCAAAAGACAAGAACTGCCCCACCACTTCCAATTGCACACGACAAGCATAGAGATGCGAAAAATAAAGCAAGGATTCCATGATGAATACTTACTTTAATTAAGCTTAAACCTCCCTGAATACACAGGTTATTTCCTTTTCAGGTTTCCAAAGGTAAATAAAGCCACTAGATAGCATCACCTCAATACATTGATTCGGTTTTTCAATTATCAAATAACGATCATGATTTTGAGTTGAGTAGCACACCCCATTATATCGAACGGCACTCCAATTAGTATCCTTAGAGCGAACTAGAGGCTTATGTTCTTTAACCGATTTACTATTACTAACAAACTCAATAGTAAGCATCTTCTTAGGGAGGATCTCATCGAAAAATTTCTCAGTAGTAATCCCTCCACTACTCCAAGCTGGAGCAAAAAAGTAGTTATCACAAATCGTAATTTTAGTTGCATCAGCACAAAGAGATTCAAGGTGGCTAACAATATCGCTTCTAGACTCACCTCTCAAACATGTTTTTGAATAATTAAGTTCAATATTCTTTGCATTTATATTTAAATAGGGATAGGTATTCCTTTGATTATCAGCAGTTAGAACAAGATGATATTTAGACATCTTTCCTAACTCTTCGAGTGTTCTCGTTTGAATACCACCACTCAAAAAAGCTGAAAGTATTGACGGAGATATAATTTGGCTTTCATCTCTCTCTTGCTCTGTAAGCCCTTGATAACACCTATAAGCTTGACAAGAAGACTGTACAAAAGGCAACTTCAAATGAGAAAGCATATTGCTAACAAGTGAATGATTGGTACTTTTACCATTTTTAAAACGAAAATATTCAATGAATAATTCATCATCAAGTGCAACTTTACCCAAGACTAGCCTCCAATTTCAATCAACTCGTTAAGTGTGCTATCGAAAAAGCCTCTCGGGAAGTTAATTTTAACGCCATTTTTATCAATGTAGTGTCCATTACTATCTAAATTTAGAGTAATAAATGATGACTCAACGTTTTCTTTATAATGGATAATGACATCTTCGTTTTTAATCTCTTTCTTATAAACTTGATGACGAGTCTTGTTTATTAAATGTTCGCAATGTGTTTCTACTATAATTTGAACACCATTGCTTGATACAAAAGAGAAGAGAGCACTAAGTAATGATTGCGCTTTAGGGTGCAAGTGTATTTCTGGGTTTTCAATTATGACTACATCACCTTTTTTAGCAATTAGGCATAATATAACGACCTTGGCAACATAACTCATACCAGCCCCTAAATTAAGAGGAGAAACCGGCCCCAACTTGGCATCGTTAAAAGTGACCTTAACTTGAGAAGTTGATTGAGCTTCGGTTGTCAGCTCTGTTTGAGTCTCCGTAATATAGCTCAACCACTGACCTACTTGATATCCCAGTGTCTTCGATTCTTTATACTTACATAATTCATCTGCCAAAGGAGAGTCTTTGACTGAATTAAAATAACCTAATATATATTGACCAGAGGAACCAACCTTGTTAGTAGAACTAATAAGAGCAAGTTCTTCTGGCCCTTGTCTATTTGCGTTTAAATAAAACAACTCAGGCTCTTTATTATCACTAGGCATATCAAAGGAAAGGTCCACACCACCAGCAGATTTAAGACCTTCACTTGTAATTATTACATCACAACTTACTTCAGAACTAGACAGTGAAATATTTATCTCTTTGGCATTGATATTCTTATTTCTAACTGAAGAATAATCTTCTAAATACTGAGTTGAAGGGGCCATTTTATATTTATTAGCGTCTTTAGAGTGTTTTATAGCTAATAATACTGCTTGTATTACAGTTGATTTACCTGATGAATTCAATCCAGTAATGATTGTATAAGGTTTAAAATCAACACATTCTTCCTTTATACTTTTGAAACCTTTCACATTAATATTGCTAAGCAACTTTCACACCCTCAATTATTGTTCTTGATATTTCTATTCGACGCCAAAGTGTACTGACTTGACTATAATCACCATAAGTGGATTTATTCCCTGCGATATTGGCTTTATAGAAATTTAAAATATTTAAAACTTTACCCTTATCGGATTCTATTTTATTCATTAAGTCCGGATAAGTAAAAATATACGAAAAAACCTCAAATAGAGATATTAAAATAGTATTGTTATACTCATCATGTATGAATGCCTTTTCACCTAAAACAATGTGGATATCACGAAAAACTTTTTTCGATTGGTATCTTAGGTAATTTATAAAATCAGAAGGGCACCCATTTAAATACTTCATTGTTAGCGAAAGCAGTTCATTAACATCATTGTTATCATGAGGTACGTTCATATAGCCATTCGCACACAAGTAAAATGTCAAGTATCTCAAAGCCATATATTCTCTTCGCATGCGGTCAGAGCTCCCCATACCGAAAAAGCCGAATTCGGGTTCATTCGCTATGTTTATGAGTAACTCGGTAGCATTGCCTTGATGCAGAGCATGGCGTAACTCTTGTTGATTTAGCTGTGTTCCGCCTCTATTAATGCGCTCAAATATGTAGAACTTTACAACTTCAGGAGTTGGAGGCTGAACAATATATGTTGGAATTTGACAGTCCTCTATCTTCGCTTGAAGAATTGGGGGAAGGTCATTAAAAAAGAAGCCGTTGTACTGAGAAAGCATTCTCAAACCAGATAGGCTAAATCCATTTTCGACAAAATCACGCATAGCGGTGAGACGTTGCTTCCCATCGATTACTTGTCTTTGCCCAAATTCGTTCTCAAACAAGTACAACATTGGTATGGGAATTCCCATAAGTATTGACTCTATCAACTCGGACTTTTGCAATGGCTGCCAAGCATTAAAACGTTGGAAGTCCGGCGAAACATCCACTCTTCTTCTTTGAATCTGTCTAGTAAACTCAAATATACTGTATTGCTCTCTCGCAATACGTATTGTTGTACTTGGAGACATAGTATAGGAAGAGTCACAACTTTCGATGGCATCTGCTATTTCTAACTCATCAATATTACTATTGCCTGACATCGATTCGTATCTAGACATCTTTCACCTATATAACTTGAGTATAAACCACTGGATTATCTCATACTTGTTACCTTTCGTCATGCCTTGTTAGATTAACAAAACCACTCCTTCAATTATGCTCAATTACAAACCCATACCCTATTTTGACTCTTCACCATAGAAAAAAAGGCCTCGCAATGCGAGGCCTTTGGTTTTTCTATCTATCAGAAGAGATTAGTCGCGAAGTGCTGCGCCGAATTTCTCTGAGATTGAAGCTACGATAGCATCTACTGAACCAGCGATGTCTGCATCTTCAAGTGTGCGCTCTACAGACTGTAGGCTAAGTGCGATTGCTAGGCTCTTCTTACCTTCTTCAACGCCTTGACCAACGTATACGTCGAACAGTTTAGCGCCTGTTAGGAATTCGCCACCAGCAGCAATACACGCTTCTACGATGTCGCCAGAAGCAACTGCTTCGTCAACAACAACGGCGATATCACGACGGTTTGCAGGGAACTTAGATACGGCTACTGCTTCTGGAAGCACGCGAGTGTTGATAGCTGCCCATTCGATTTCGAATACGATAGTACGGCCGTTAAGACCAAACTTACGCTCTAGTTCTGGGTGAACAGTACCAATGATACCCACTTCTTTGCCGTCTACTACGATAGCCGCAGTTTGACCTGGGTGAAGTGCTGGGTGCTTCGCAGATTTGAAGCTGTATGCGATTTCGTTTGCAGAAAGCTCAAGAACGGCTTCTAGGTCACCTTTAAGATCGAAGAAATCTACAGTGTTAGTTGCAATGTCCCAGTGCTCTTCGCCACGAGTACCAGAGATAACGCCCGCAAGCATCATTTCTTGGCGCATGCCGTTTTCAGCTGTTGCTTCAGGGATGAAACGTAGGCCTGATTCGAATAGACGAACGCGAGACTGTTGACGCTTCTGGTTGTGAACAACTGTGTTTAGAAGACCTTGGATTAGGCCAAGACGCATTGCTGACATGTCCGCAGAGATTGGGAATGGCAGGATTAGCGGCTCAACACCAGGTACAACAAGTTTTTGCTGTTCTGGTTCTACGAAGCTGTATGTGATTGCTTCGTGGTAGCCACGGTCTACAAGAAGGTCACGAACGCGCTTAAGCGGTTGGTTAGCTTCTTTGTGGTCATTCATTTTAAGTGCCGCTTTAGGCGCTTGGTTTGGAATGTTATCGTAACCGTAGATACGACCTACTTCTTCAATTAGGTCTTGCTCGATTGCGATATCAAAACGCCAAGATGGAGACGTTGCCGTCCAGCCAGCTTCTGTCGTTTCGACGTTACAACCTAGGCGAGTAAGAATTTCCACTACGTCGGTAGATGGGATTTCGTGACCTAGTAGGCTGTCTAGCTTAGCGCGACGTAGAGCAACTACGTTTGCTTTAGGAAGATCAGCTTCAGATTCGCTGCCGTTTACTGGCGCAACTTCACCACCACAGATTTCAACTAGAAGCTGTGTTGCACGCTCCATTGCTGCTGCTTGAAGTGTTGAATCAACACCACGTTCGAAACGTAGAGAAGAATCTGTGTGAAGGCCGTAAGCACGTGCGCGACCACGGATGTGATCCGGTGCGAAGAATGCAGCTTCAAGAAGTACGTCTGTTGTTTCAGTAGTAACACCTGAATCTTGACCGCCAAAGATACCAGCGATTGCTAGTGCTTTGTTTTGGTCTGCGATAACAAGTGTGTTGCTGTTTAATTCAGCTTCGTTGCCATCTAGAAGTGTTAGTTTTTCGCCCTGCTCTGCTAGACGAACCACGATACCGCCTTCGATCTTAGCTAGATCAAATGCGTGCATTGGTTGGCCTTGCTCTAGCATCACGTAGTTTGTGATGTCTACAACTGGGTCGATTGAACGGATACCACAACGGCGCAGTTTTTCTTGCATCCAGATTGGCGATTCCGCTTTCACGTTTACGTTCTTAACCACACGGCCAAGGTAACGTGGACAAGCATCAGTTGCTTTGATTTCAACAGATACTGTGTCTTCAATGCTTGTTGCAACAGCTTCAACTGTTGGCTCTGTAACGTCTGCGCGGTTTAGTACGCCAACTTCACGAGCAAGGCCACGGATGCTGAAGCAATCTGCGCGGTTTGCTGTTAGGTCTACGTCGATAGTTACGTCGTTAAGCTCAAGAAGCTCACGTACGTCCATACCTAGCGTTGTGCCTTCTGGTAGCTCAAGGATGCCGTCAGATTCTACGTCGATACCTAGCTCAGAGAAAGAACAAAGCATGCCGTGCGATGGAACGCCACGTAGTTTTGCTTTCTTGATTTTGAAGTCACCAGGAAGTACTGCACCAACTGTTGCTACTGCTACAGTTAGGCCAAGACGACAGTTAGATGCACCACAAACGATATCTAGCAGCTCTTCTTCGCCGATATCAATTTTAGTTACTTGTAGTTTGTCTGCGTCTGGGTGCTGACCGCACTCAACCACTTTACCTACTTTAACGCCGGTGAAAACACCCGCAACAGGTTCTACATCGTCAACTTCCAAACCAGCCATAGTGATTTGGTGAGCTAGCTCTTCGCTGTTAATTGCAGGTTTAACCCACTCGCGTAGCCAAGATTCACTGAATTTCATAGTTTTGACTGCCCCGGATTACTTGAATTGTTTAAGGAAACGAAGGTCGTTCTCGAAGAACGCACGAAGGTCATTTACGCCGTAACGAAGCATCGTTAGACGCTCTACACCCATACCGAATGCAAAACCAGAGTATTTCTCAGGGTCGATGCCAACAGAGCGAAGTACGTTAGGGTGAACCATGCCACAGCCTAGAACTTCTAGCCATTTGCCATCTTTACGTTTCACGTCAACTTCAGCTGAAGGCTCTGTGAACGGGAAGAATGAAGGACGGAAACGCACTTCAACTTCTTCTTCAAAGAAGTTACAAAGGAAATCGTTAAGAATGCCTTTAAGTTGTGCGAAGTTTACGTTCTCATCAACTAACATACCTTCCACTTGGTGGAACATTGGCGTGTGAGTTTGATCGTAGTCGTTACGGTAAACACGACCCGGAGCAATGAAGCGGAAAGGCGGTTTGCCGTTTTCCATCGTACGGATTTGAACACCAGAAGTGTGCGTACGTAGCATTAGATCGGGGTTGAAGAAGAAAGTATCGTGATCAGTACGAGCTGGGTGATCGTCTGCGATGTTTAGTGCATCAAAGTTGTGGAATGCATCTTCGATCTCAGGGCCAGACTCAGTGCTAAAGCCAAGCTCACCAAAGAACTGTTCGATACGCTCAACTGTGCGAGTAACTGGGTGAAGACCACCGTTCTCAATGCGACGACCTGGTAGGCTCACATCGATAGTTTCTTCAGCTAGTTTCGCTTCAAGCTCTGCACGTTGTAGTGCGTCTTTGCGAGCTGCGATCGCTTGTTGAACAGCACCTTTCGCTTTGTTGATCTCTTGACCAGCAGTGCGACGCTCTTCAGGTGGAAGTTTACCTAGGCTTTGTAGTTGAAGAGTGAGTTCACCCTTCTTACCTAAATACTGAACTCGCACTTCATCAAGTGCGACTAACGAATCTGCTGTATCAATAGCAGTCGTTGCATTAGCAATGATCTCTTCTAGATGTTGCATCATTTCCTCATCTACCAGTTGGTAGTGTCCGTATCGGATGATTAGTTTTTTTAGATAGCTACACATAGTAATCAAACACGCTACCAATGCCAAATTGAATCGCTAAAAGAGCAAGTTATTGACTAAAAACACGGCAAATTTAACAGGATATTAATGAGGAGTAAGAAGAAGTGGAACAATTACTGGTTCCACTTCTTTATTTGGAGCCGAGCTAGGTTTTAGATTTAAAGCGGCTAGACTCTAGATTTAAAGTCGCTAGGTTCTAGATTTGAAGCGAGCGGAGCTCTAAAACTAAAGTGAACCGTGCTCTAAATCTGAATGGAACTGCGCTCTAGATTTTAAATGAACTGAGTTCGATATCTGAATCGAGCACACGCTGTTTTTGCCCGCGTTTTTCGCTAAATAAACAGACTCATCGGCGGCTTTAACCAACTCATTCATGGACCCGAATTCTTGGGTTATTTCAGCTACACCGACACTAATACTGCCAATCCAAACTTGATTACTGGTTTCAACCTCTAATTCAGACACTTTCTGTCGAGTCGTTTCCGCGATGTGCATACCGCCTTTAAGGTCGGTATCTGGGCAAATCACCAAGAACTCATCGCCCCCTAATCGACACACAATATCGTCATTGCGAAACGCATTTTTCAGTTCACGCGCGAGGGTTTGTAACACCAAATCACCTGCATCGTGGCCACTGGTGTCGTTAATGCGCTTGAAGTGGTCGGCATCAATCATAATGCACACTAAAGGCATGCCAAGTTCTTTCGAGTCTTGCCAATGTACCGCTAACTGTTTAAAAGCACTGCGACGGTTAGGTAATTTAGTGAGTGAATCTGTTAACGACAGTTCTTCAAGTTTCTTGTTCGCTTGTTTTAACTCTGCCGTACGTTCCTCGACTTTTTCTTCGAGTAACTGGTTGAAACGTAACAACTGCTTGTTGCGCTCAGAGACTTGTTCAAATAAGCCGTTAAGCGCAGCGAGTAAAGGGATGGTTGAAGAGTCTTTCTGCTTTTTTTCTGCTTCAAACGCTTGTTGAGGTGTTGCTCCCTTTTCTATCGCGGCCACTTGTCGAGCCATGTTTTGGTCGATACCGAGGATGTGGTATGCAAGCCAATGGATGAGGAAATCAAGTAACTGCCGTGCTGACGACTGATCTTCTTCCAAGATGAATGCTTGCATGCTGTAGATATCTCGCATAAACATGCGATGAACTTTGATGTGTTCTTCAATGTGTAAATCGTATACACCGCAATCTCTCATTAAAGATTCTTCTTCTTTAAAATGAAATTCGGCATAGCGTGTGAGATCGAGTAAAGCGACGCTCATGTCGTCTATAGAGATAGTATTCTCTGACAACAGGTTTCCATAGTGGTTGATAAAACCAACAAGGTATTGATGTTGTTCGTCTACGACACCAATGCCTGTTTCAAAGTTATTATCCCAATTGAATGAATTCATATATCCCTTAGGGCCGATACCACCAGCACGTTTCACATGCATATTCGGAGGTTATAGATGCTCGAAAAATATAACCATTTTACCTGTGGGACTATTCGATTGTTTGATCCATTTTATAAAAATACGACTTTGAACATTCTAAATATGGCTCATCTTAAATTTGAGACGTTCCCTTTAACAAGAACGCCTCACGAAACCAACATTAACTTATTGGAAATACCTAACTTTTCGGAAATGCCAAGTTCTTGGAAATGCTAAATGGTTGGAAATACTAACTTTTTGTAAAGACTAAAAATAATATTCCAACGCCATCTCAACAAAATCGTCCTTACGCGCGAAGAACAACAAATCTTCTGGGGTTTCGTTCTCAAACAACCACGCGTTTAATCGCCACTTGAGGTTGTTGTTAATACGGCTAGATGCTTCGAGCTTTGCACTGTAGACATCGCTGTTATCTAAGTCTTGAGTAATGCCCGTTAACACCTCGGTCCCGTCTTCATCGTTCAAGGCGAAGCGCGCTCCAAGAAACACATCGTTTTGACCGACACTTTGGGCATTATTGCCTCGGCTGTCGTACAGGTATTCAGCAATGAAGCCAATATCCCAATACGACTCTAGCGCGCCAACCCATGTGTATTCAAAGCCTGTCGCGACACCTGTGTGGTTGTCGTAGCTGTCACGATAAATGCTTTCAAGCTTCCATAACCAGTCACCCATAATGCCTTGCACATCTAACCCAAAATGCTGCATTTGCGCGTAATACGGCTTGAGTTCATTGCCTTCTACACGATAATAAGGGTCACGATTTGTGCCGCCTAAATAGCTTAAACCGACATCCCAATCGCCGTACATTTGGCTATAACGCAGTGCCACATCAACGTGCTTTTCTTCTTTCGATGATTCGTAAAGCGCATCGTCTGAAACGGGTACGGGCGTTCTTAACCGACCGTCTTCCCCTGCAAAGGTACGTTCACGAAAATACGGCAGTAACATAGCATCGATGGTTCCCCAGTCTTTGATGGACGTAAAGTGCACCATAGGCTGACCCAACTTGGATTCGCCATCGACCGATTCAATCGCATCGGTTTGATTTACTACGTCCACTAAGTGCGCCGATTCAGTCACGCCCCAGAACACTTTGCCTACACCCACTCGCAGTTCGTAATCGTCCCAATAATTGAGATATAGAGCTTCACGAACATCGCCATGAGTTCGTTCATCGTCTTCGCTGTCTAGGCGAAAAAACGGCGTGAAGGTAAAGCTGCCGTTGCCCTCTTGTTGCTCCCAGTAAAACTCCGGTTGCAAAACCAGTGAACTTTGCCCTTTATCCTGCCCTTGTAAGCCGTCACTAAAGAACTGCCTGTGTTCAAGGTTAACCTGCCCTGCTAGCTGTGGGGTGACCTGTTCTAGTCGCTCTTGGCTAAACAGCTCTACTGGCTCAGAGCTAAAACCTGCCGCCACACATGGCAACGACACCTGCATTAGCCCAACGGTCGCCGCCAAGGTTAAGGATAACTGCGTTCCTGTTAACACAATCCTTTTCATATTCTTGCCTTACTTTGCACGTTTAAGTGTGTTTTTTTGAAAATCCTTGTCCTTAAGACCGGTCTGGAACGCTAAATCTGTCGTGGTTAATACGGTACTTTTGCCTGTTTGGTGGTTTTGCATCGACATGGTGTGCGCGCGCCAGTATTGGTTTAGGTATTGTTTGTAGTCTTGGAACGAGAGGGTTTTTAGCAATGCACCTTTACGGTCGTAAAACTCCACTTGAACGGGGCGGTAATATTGTTGGTCTAGCCATACTTTCTGCATGGTGTAGCCAGAGTTTTTGTCGGTCGGAACTTGCTCCAATACAAAGGTATCAACACCTTCGATTTTGGCGTCTTCAATGTAGTTGAAGGTGTACTTTCCTAGCTCGAACGAGCTCAAATCTTCGTAAGCAAATTCACTGCCCATAAACGGGCCCGATTTGTTACGTGAAGAGATGCGTTTTACTCGTTTCAATGCTGGCAGATACAGCCATTGATCATCTGATTTCGCTATGTGTGAGTGGTTCAAGAAAGCCGTGCCTTTTACGTCACGCGGCTCATCAAAAATGGTCAACCCTTTGTCGCCATCGTCATCCACTTCTAACGACTTCAATCGCATTAGGCGCGAGCTACTTTCGCCTTGTTTGTTGCGAAGTAGCATTTCCATGGTCGCAACAGAATCGCCCCACCCCATATCGACGGCTTTACGCTGCTCGGCGATCTCTAAGCCTTTCGCAGGATCGGCTAACGCAGGGAAAGCCACGAATGCGCCAATAGTCATCAATGACGTTATTAGTGTTTTCTTTGTAATAGAGTGTTTAAAGCTTTTCATAATGATCTCCTTGAGTCAGCCCACCGCAGCAGGCTGACGATTCCTTATTTGGTTGAAGTAGTCAGTTCGCCAACTGGTTTAGACGGGCTAGATTGCTCTTCTTTAGATAGCTTTGATTCGTGCTGAGGTTTATCTGAATAGTGAGTCTGTTTGTCGAAGATCATCAGTAAGCTCGGTAGCAAGATGAAGTCGACCACCAGCGCAATAAAAATCACAATCGCACTGAGTAAGCCCATGTCAGAGTTGAGTCTGAAGCTCGACATCGCCAATACAGAGAAACCCGCCACTAACACAACCGTGGTAATCCACAATGCACGGCCAACAGTGTGGAAGGCGTACCGAACCGCTTCTTCCGCTGATTGCCCTTCTAATCGTGCTCGTTGGTATTTACTTAAGAAATGCACCGCATCATCGACAACAATACCCAGCGTGAGCGTGACTACGACGGACAGACCAAGGTTGATTTCACCGGAGATAAGCGCCCACAAACCAAAGCCAATAATCGCCGGGGCAATGTTTGGTACTAGGCTGATAATGCCCAAGCGAACCGAGCGCAATGCAAAGATCATCAAGCCAGAGATAAGTACTAAGGTGATAGGCAGAGTTGATAGCATGCTCGCCATGTTGGTTTCCCCGATATGGGCAAACATCAGCGACGGGCTAGACGCCACCACTTCATATTGAGGCGCATTGGCTGCAAACCATGAGTAAATACGCTCTTCGAGTTCCACCAATTCAACGCTGCCTAGGTTGTCGACCGTCAGCACCATTTTTATCGATGATTTATCGACGTTGATTTGGTTGTTCAAGTCCAAACCATAAGGCAGAGACATCTCATAAAGCAGTAGGTATTGCGCCGCAAGTTCACGGTTAAGCGGCAGTTGGTAGTAGCTGTCATCATCGCCATGCATGTTCTTATTCAAACGCATGTAAACATCGGAAAGCGTGGCCACATGATCGGTTTCTGGTTGTATGCGTAGCCAATCGGTAAAGTCACCAATCGCTTGCAGGAATACAGGATCAGCAATCGCTTGAGATTCGTTGGTTTTCACCGCAATACTGATGGTCGTCATGCCGCTTACGGTCTGTTCCATGAAGTCTGCCGCTTGTCTGAACTCGCTTGAGGTATCGAAATACTTCACCGATTCATCATTCACTCTGTTCAATGGAATTAACGCGGCTGCGCCAACAATCACTAAGGTAGAAATAGGCAGCAGTGCTTTACGGTTCGCTACGACAAAGTCGCCCAGTTTATCCATGAAAGTGACTTTGCTTTCCGCTGCTTCATTGGCTGGTAAAGTCTTTACTGGCAATAGTTTTAACAGCGCAGGCAACATAGTCACGGATAGGAAACACGCGATGATCACGCCCAATGCCGACAAGTTACCGAAGTCTCGCAATACTGGAGAATCCGACATGTTCATCATCAAGAAGCCAATCGCGGTGGTGACAGAAGTAATCAAAATCGGCATCGCATTAAGCTTGATGCTGTATTGAATGGCTTGGGCTTTCTCCATACCGCGTTGCATCGCTTGTCTCATGGTCACAATCACGTGAACACAATCGGCAACAGCAAGGGTTAACACCAAGGTTGGCACGTTAACCGTTGCGGTGCTGAGGAACATCCCTGCCCAGCCAGACAAACCCATGGTCGCGACAATCGAAGAGATAATCACAACTAAGGTAGCAAGCACGCTAAAGAACGAGCGCAGCATAAAGGTTAGGAACACCAACACCACTAACAGCATTAACGGCACCAGTGTTGAGCTGTCTTCTTGAGCCGAGGTCATAAAGGCGTTATTCATGGCAATGATGCCCGCCTTATGGAATTCGACATTAGGATATTGTGCTTCATAGCGGTCAATCATGGCGTTGATGGCCGCAATGACTTCTTGCACTTCCGCCGTTTTGTCCACTTCGGGCAATTGCACCGTCACGTTAACAATGGTCACATCGCCGGAGGCCGATACCAATGCATTCTTAAGCAGTGGTTCGTTGAGCGCGATCTGTTTTACTTTGGCGATCCGCTCTGGCGTGTGCTCGTATTCTTCGTACAGCAAGTCTTCCACTAACAAGTCGTCTTCAACGGCTTCGGTATGCTGATAATTGGCAAGCGAATCGACACGGCTTGAGTACGGGATCTGCCACGCATCGACCGTGAGGTTTTGAATTAAGGTGAGGGTTTCTGGAGTGAAGACATTGCCGCCTTCAGGTGCGACAACAATCGCAAGGTTGTCGGTTTTCGCAAAGGTAGTTTGAATTTCATCGAACGCCATCAACTGTTTGTTGGTGCCTTCGAAGAAGATGTTGTAATCCCCTCTAAAGTAGAGGTTCTTTGCCCCTAATGCAGAGAGCATGATGATTGAAAAAACCACTAGCAGAACGATAAACGAACGCTTGGTCGGTATTGAGTGCCAACTGTTATTTAGATCCCCGTTTACGCTATCGACATTACGGTTATCTCGATTTTGGTGATCGAGAGCGGGCTTCTGGCTGTCATGTTCCATCACAGTCTCCATTTGTGACGATTCGTCATAGTTGTGTCTTAAAAAGCCAGCCGAAGCTGACAAAAGACACAATTCTTAGTCATACACTCAAGAAAACCAAAACAACACTAGGCAAACTTAAGTTTATGACGAATCGTCACTAATGATTATTAATAAACCCACATAGGTGGGTTTAGTTGAAGCTTATCGACCTACTGACTCTAAGTAAGCGACTTCTTCACTGAACAGTTCTTGTTCTACACGGCGCCAGGTTTTACGGTAATCCCAATCACTCGAAAGGGGCTGCCAGTTGAGGCCGTCTAAAATCATGTTCGCGTTATGTAATACTGAATACGGATCTTGTAACCGCTTGATACAATGACTGTTTGAAGCATTCTGAGACAAAGCATTTGAACCAAATGCGATTGACCAGTTGGCGAATACGATGGCATCTGAACCCACGCCAGAAGAGAACTTTAGGTCACCGGCTTCTACTGCTTGATTGACGAGCAGATCCGCTTGTTCGATAACGATTTCTTCTAATTGATTCATCTCGGCCACGCGTGCACTGGAGGCTTTCTCTAGTACCCATGGGCTTTTCGCCATAATCGCGCAAGTTGATAATACCGGTTCCATACGAGCATAAACTCGGTACGCAACATGCAATGCCACAATCTTTTCGCGTGAGTTGCCTTCAAACTCTCCAGAACGAGCAAACAACAGTGCCTCAGACTTTAGAGAATGAATACATAACGCTAAAACCACGTCTTCTTTGCTGCAAAAGTGATTGTATATCGTACCTTTAGAATAAGAGCTTGCCGCCGTTAGCCTATCCATCGTTAGATTTCCGAACCCTTGTTCTCGAACCAGATCTTTTGCTAACAACATCAATTCTACTTCTCGGTCGGCTATGGATTGCTGCTTCTTAGACAGCACCGCCTTGCAACCAAAGATACTTTGTTTATCGCCTTTACAACCAAAGCCAAACATAATTTTTCAGTCCGTATTTGAGCTTAGCTATTACCTAAGCTTAATCAGCATTTAAAACGCTCCTGTCCAATATATTAACACGAATAGTAAATTCATGTGGTTAACCATTTTATGACGCTTCGTCATTTCTGACTTATCGTCATAATAGCGCAAATATTGATCATATCAAGGTGTTTTATAAATTTAATATGATTTGTGAATAGATGGGCAAATATGTCAATACATAGATAAGTCAATCATCAGTAGTCACCAGAGAGAGAAGGTTGGCATTTTCATGAAGACAACACGAAAGTTAGAAGCTCATTCTGAACGTTAATAGACCACATTATTTTAAGCCTTGGTGCAGAATCAGACACGAAAAATACGACCGTAAACCCCATCTTTAGCCACCTTCTGACCTAAAATGAATGAGTGTAGGCTTACTTTTTGGGGCAGACCTCTCCTTATGGTCAATATTTGGCTTACTAATGTCGTTTTCTGTTAAGTTGCTATAAATTCGGTAAGGGGTGACTTACAATAGTGACAACGACTTACCTTTTTTGAGAACACGATATTGAGCGCCAAATATTCTTATTTAGCTTGGCAAGTGAATACTTCTAGCCCAGCAGAAAAGCTGGTTTTATTGATGCTTGCAGATGGTGCTGATGAATTCGGTTACACCAATGTATGCTTGCAAGCGGCAGGTCAACTTTGTGCTCTCTCGACGTTCGGTTTAGCCGACTGCCTTAAGTGCTTAGTCGACCAAGGTTTTCTCGATAAAGTAAAAGTAGATTATCGAGACAAAAAAGAAATACACGTTTTCAAAATGCTCATTGAAAGAGAGCAAACTGCGGTTCAAGTTGAAGCTCAACCGACCAATAGCATACCGGTTTACTCTACTGCACCTGCACCTGCACCTGCACCTGCACCTGCACCAAAGTTTCAGCCAGCGCCGGCACCGATGCAACATACGCAGTATGCCCCTCGCCCACAAAGCCGAGGCTCAATGACCAGCAATACCGTTTCAACCCATGATCTTGATGAAGAGATCATTCCGACATGGGCTGAACGTGCTTTTAAATTCTCCGGCCTTGCTGGTGACCATAATTTAATATGGAAAAAATTTGTCCTCTGGTATAAAGCCAAAGCCAATGAACTAATGCCAATATCACGCATCGAATCTAAGCTGCAGTATTGGTTAGTTAACGAGAAGCAAAATGAAAGACAACAACAGCAGAAGACCGCTCAATATTCAGGAAATGCAGGACAAGCTCAAGGAAATGGGTATAGACAAAAGCTTAGCCCATCTGAACGCTTCAGGCAGCAGCTCATTCAAAAAGGCAAAAAGCCAACCTTCTGAGCCAGCTCAACCTGTTGTTCCTGACGCTACAGTACAGCCTACCGCACCTGAAGTGATTGAAGCACAAAGTACAGAAGTGAACGTAGCGACACCAAACGCTGCGGGCTCTGGTGCGTCTCAACAAGTGCCTGTTGTTGATCAAGATCCAGCAGAGTTAGAGCTAACCGATTGGTGTATCCATGTGTTCGGTTCTTTCTTGAGCGTGTACGAAACTCAGTGGGAATACCAATACGGTAGTGAACCAAGCGGTAAGTTTCTTGAGTTTGCCCACTCTGTTGACTCAGACGGCCTTAACCGCGTGCTAATGCACTGCCACGAACGTATTCAGCTTGGTAACAGCTGGCCGCCGCAAATGGGTGAGCTTTGGATCCTGAAAGATTCTTTGACTGAAGAAGAATTGCTGGATAGCCGTATTCGAGTGTTGTCGCGTAGTGCTGCGAACAAGATTGAGAAATGGTTAATTCAAAACAAGCTGTATGACTTAAAGCGCACTGCGGAAAACAAGCTCGATGGCCTGTTTAAGAAATACTACTTGGAAGCAAAGCGTTTAGATGAGAAAGGCATGCTGGAAACAGAATTGCCGCAGTTCCTTCTTGCTGCTAACTCAGTGAAGAACTTGAACGACTTGAAACGCGAAGAGTACGAAAGCCAACACGGCAAAGCGGTTAACCCAAGAATTCAGAAGATTCTAAACAGTAAGAAATAGCGCTGCTCGCTTAACTTATACCGCTTAAGTCAACGACATTACTATTCTACAGATACAAAAATGCCAGCTATCAAGCTGGCATTTTTTATTGAATTCTTACGAACTCTTTAACGACTATCCGACCGTTATTTACGATCGCCTTACTGATTAATTACAGTAGGTGGATAGTTGCGTTTAGAGAGAAAACGCCAGAGTCGTCATCTTTCATTTTGAAGTTTTGGTAGCTAGCGCCAACAGATAGTGGACCAAAAATAAAGTACTCAGCGCCAACTGCAAACATTACGTCTACATCGTCTTGCTTAAAGTTATCGCCTTTCACTTCGTATGAGTGAAGGCCGCCCTTCGCGTATACGTGTAGAGGACCGAAATCGATGCTTGGTTTGATCGCTAGGTAAGCTGTGCTTACGTCAACACCTTGTTTAGCGCGGTTGCCGTAGCTAACGTTGTCGAAAGAACCAAGATCCCAGTAACCAGCTTCAACACCAATTAATGGAAGGATACCAGTACCCACGTGGATACCCATCGCCGTTTCATCTTCACCAGCAAATGAGTTTTGACCACCCATTACGCCGCCGTACAACCAAGAATCAGCCATTGCTGTTGAAGATGCACCTAGCAATACTAGTGCTAATAACGTTTTTTTCATATTCGACCTTTTTCGTCCTAGTGGCAGGCCTTGAGTGGTAATAAATTGCCACCAAGTCGCCCTGTATGTAATAACTATTCAATTAGTAATGCAATAAGCAAGATTTATACCTAAACCTTGCTATTGCGTCTAGCTTTATTCCTTAGCAAGCATCAATCGCGTTTTTAACACGCTTATCTGATACTGGGTAAGGCGTTCCGAGCTGCTGTGCGAAGAAGCTTACACGAAGCTCTTCTACCATCCAACGCACCTCTTTTACATTTTCTGGAACCGCGATCCCTTTTGGGATTTTATTCAGCAGCTCTTTGTAATCATTCATTACCGACTCAACTTTGATCATATGCAAGCGATCTTTGTTCGGGTCAATCGGCAGTTTTTCCATGCGACGCTCAATGGCTCTCATATAGCGTAGAATATCCGGCAGACGTTTCCACCCGCATTCTGTGGCAAACCCCTTAAAAATCAAACCTTCTACCTGAGCTTTTATGTCAGAAAGTGCGAATGCCATTGAAAGGTCAACACGTCCTTTCAGCTTCTTACTGATGCTGAATGCCGTAGTTAAGATGGTTTCAACCTGTTGAGCAATCTCAACCACGCTGTCACCCAGTTCCGCACGTACGTGTTCTTTCAATGCTTCAAACTGCTCTGGCTCCCAAACCAAACCGCCCTTCTCTTCAATCAGCTTATCAATACCACAAGCGATACAGTCATCGATAAGATCGAGTACCTGTCCGTATGGGTTGAAGTACAAACCTAACTTAGATTTGTTCGGCAAGTTAGAGTGCAGGTATTTGATCGGCGATGGCACGTTCAACAGGATTAAACGACGCTGACCCGATTTCATTGCCGAGATTTGCTCTTGCTCGGTTTCGAACAGTTTGATCTCTACGCTGTCTTTGGAATCTACCAGCGCGGGGAATGCTTTAACATCGTAGCCGCCACGTTTCTGTTGGTAAACTTTTGGTAGCTCACCAAAGCTCCACGTGTGCAGGTTCTGCTGTTCAATATCGTCGTCAGCAACCTTAGAAAGCGTTTCTTGAACCTTGTCTTTCAGGCTTTCTTTTAGCTCATGCAAGTCTTTCTGTTCTTTCAGCTTACGCTTGCGATGATCTACGGCGCGGAATGTTACCTTTAAGTGCTCAGGGATCTGGTCTAACTTCCAGTCATCACGCACCACTTCTACACCTGTCATGCGGCGCAGCTCTTTTTCAAGAGAATCCAACAACGGAGCTTCTAACGGTGTAACACGAGCCAAGAACGCATCGGCGTAGTTTGGCGCAGGTACAAAGTTACGGCGTAGCGTTTTTGGTAGCGACTTAATTAAGCTGATCACCAGTTCCTGACGTAGGCCTGGGATCTGCCAATCGAAGCCGTTTTGGTCGATCTGGTTCAAGATAGGCAGCGGGATATGTACCGTTACACCATCGTTGTCGTCACCCGGCTCAAATTGGTAGCTCAACTTCAGCTTGATACCATTTTGGTGCCAGAAATTCGGATAATCCAAATCAGTAACGTGGCTTGCATCGCCTCGGAACAGCATCGACTTTTCAAAGTTCAGCAACTCAGGTGTTTTTTGGCTGGTTTGCTTCCACCATGAATCAAAGTGACGGCCTGAAACGGCCTCTTCACCAACACGTTGGTCATAGAAATCGAACAGCTCATCATCGTCGATCAAGATGTCACGACGACGTGATTTATGCTCTAACTCTTCTACTTCTTGCAGTAGCTTGCGGTTCTGCTTGAAGAAGGCGTGCTTGGTTTCCCACTCACCTTCGACTAATGCACTGCGTACAAACAACTCACGGCTGACGGTGGCATCAATCGCTCCGTAGTTCACCAAACGTTTTGGAATGATTGGGATTCCGTAAAGCATCACTTTTTCGTGTGCCATTACTGCCGCTTGCTTCTTCGACCAATGTGGTTCGCTGTAACTGCGTTTAATCAGGTGTTTCGCTAGTGGCTCAATCCATTCAGGTTGAATCTTCGCGATAACGCGACCCCAAAGTTTTGAGGTTTCCACCAGCTCAGCAGACATGATCCACTTAGGCTGTTTCTTAAATAAGCCAGACGCAGGGAATATATGGAATCGCGCGTTACGAGCACCTTGATATTCATTCTTCTCTTGGTCTTTCATACCGATGTGCGAAAGCAAACCTGATAGCAATGACATGTGAATGCCATCGTAACTGCCCGGTTCACTATTCAGCTTGGTATCCAGTTCACGCATCGCTTGGTGAATTTGGAAGTACACATCTTGCCATTCTCGAATGCGTAAATAGTTTAGGTAATCTTGCTTACACTGTTTGCGGAATTGATTACTCGACAGCTCTTTCTGTTGCTGCTTGATGTAATCCCACAAGTTCACAAATGTGATGAAATCTGATTCTTTATCAAAGAAGCGTTTGTGCTTCTCGTCAGAAGATTGTTGCTTGTCTGATGGACGCTCACGCGGATCTTGAATCGACAATGCAGAAGCAATAACCATCACTTCATGAAGGCATCGGTTGCTTGGTGCTTCAATCACCATACGCGCTAAACGAGGATCAATCGGCAACTTAGCCAGCTTGCGGCCAATCGGCGTTAGCTTCTTCTTGTCGTCGCCTTGATTCTTGTTTTTGTTCGCAGACGGTTCTGTTGTTGCGATCGCACCGAGCTCTTCAAGTAGCCTTACACCATCTTGAATGTTGCGCTTATCGGGTGCTTCAACAAATGGGAATGCTTGAATATCGCCTAGGCCGAGAGCCGTCATCTGAAGGATAACGGACGCTAGGTTAGTACGAAGAATCTCTGGGTCGGTAAACTCTGGGCGTGATTCGAAATCTTCCTCAGAGTACAGACGAATACAGATACCTTCCGCAACACGACCACAACGACCTTTACGTTGGTTAGCACTCGCTTGAGATACTGGCTCAATCGGTAGGCGCTGTACTTTAGTACGGTAGCTATAACGGCTAATACGCGCTGTACCCGGGTCGATAACATACTTGATGCCCGGCACGGTTAACGAGGTTTCTGCCACGTTGGTCGCGAGAACAATGCGTCGTCCTGTATGAGACTGGAAGATACGGTTCTGCTCACCTGACGATAGACGGGCGTACAGCGGCACGATTTCGGTATCACGCAGGTTTCGTTTACTTAAAGAATCGGCAGTGTCACGAATTTCACGCTCACCGTTCATGAAGATCAAGATATCGCCAAGGCCTTCATCACACAGCTCATCTACCGCTTCAAAAATGCCTTCGATTTGATCGCGGTCTGAATCACTTTCATCACCACCTAACGGGCGGTAACGGGTGTCTACAGGGTATGTACGGCCAGATACTTCAATAATTGGGGCATTGTTGAAGTGCTTAGAAAAGCGCTCTGGATCGATGGTCGCCGATGTAATGATAACTTTAAGATCAGGACGCTTTGGTAGAAGCTCTCTCAAGTAACCCATGATGAAATCGATGTTCAAGCTACGTTCGTGCGCTTCATCGATGATGATGGTGTCGTATTGGCTTAAGAAACGGTCGTGCTGAATTTCCGCCAGTAGAATACCGTCGGTCATCAATTTGATTTGTGTGTTATCTGAAATTTGGTCGTTAAAACGAACCTTATAACCAACAAAATCACCCAGCTGTGTTTCCATCTCTTCCGCGATGCGGTTTGCAACTGAACGTGCCGCAAGACGACGAGGCTGAGTGTGGCCAATTAATCCCATGCGGCCGCGGCCAAGCTCAGAACAAATCTTAGGTAACTGAGTGGTTTTACCCGAACCGGTTTCACCCGCCACGATAACCACTTGGTTTTCAGCAATGGCTTTCGCAATGTCATCGCGCTTTTGGCTAACAGGAAGAATCTCTGGGTATTCGATGGTTGGTTTATGCGAGGCACGCTGAGTTGCCGTCATCATTGACTTGGCAATGTCTAACGCAATCTCATCAAAGACTACGTTCTTGGATTGTTCGTTTTTAATACGGTTAGCACCAGCAATTCGCTTACTCAAACGGAAGCGATCGCGCATCATACATTCGTTGAGCGCTTTACGAAGAGAGGCTGGGCTATTCTGAGATGTTTTAGTATGGGCCGCTGAATGATCAGCAGGTGTAGCTTTTAGTTGATTAGCTTTTGGCTGTTTAGCTTTTAGTTGCTTAGCAGGTCGGTTCGATGCAGGTTTGTTCGATTTCGCTTCGTTCTTTGGAGAACTCGGCTGTGCTGCATTCTTGTTGTTGTCTGCTTTTTCCGGAGACGAAGTCAAAGCGTGTCCTATTCTTGTACTTATTAAACTCGCGCGATTATATCACAAGTCTCAAACAAAAAAGCCTGACAACAAAGGGAAAACCTTTCGCTATCAGGCTGATTATTTAAGCTAACGCTAGCAGAAGCTATGAAAGCAAGGTCAAGTGTAAGTCGTTCCTTGTAAACTACGGCTAAAAGCCACCGTTACAAACTACGCTTAGAACTCGTACTGGAAGTAAACCGTGTTGTAGTTACTGCCGCCTTTGATACGCCCAAACTGAGAGGCATTTTCAAAGATCGCAGAACGGTGATGCAATGAATAACCGAACCATAAATTGTTTAAGTCGTTCTTGCCAATCAAGTCGCCGACGTTCACGTCGAATGAGAAGTCTAAGTAGTTCAACAGATGGCTTGCTGTGTAACCTTTGCGGTCCATCTCAGAGCCTTCGATATAGGTAATCGAATCGATGTAAGACATACCTTCTGCCACACCAACACGCCACTGAGTTGGCCAATCAAAGGTGTAGTATGCTTTGATTGCGATGATGTATTCAGTGCTGCTTGATTGAACGTCTGAACTCCAGTGGTGCGCGATACCTGGAGTCAAATAGATGTCCAATGGGAAGCCGAAGATCTCATCGGTTAACGGGTGTCCATAGAAGAACGAGGTCAACTGATTGTTGTATTCGTCTTTCTCTCTATTGAACTTCATGATGTCGCCAATATTGGATGGCGTAGCCCAGCCGTGTGCAACACGTAAATACGGCGCATTGCTCAACTTAGGTTTCGGTGCTTTCTCTTTGTCGTTAAAGAAACCAAAGCCAAGGTAAAGTTCGCCTTGATAGCGGTCTTCTACTATCGACGAATCGTAGGCGTTGTCGTCTAATCGAGTGACACTGGTTGAACCCAATAAATACAAGTTTGAAACCACGTGGTAACGCGCTTCAACACCAACATTAAGGTCTACACCCGCACCAATCGACTCGCCTGCCGAAGAATAGTACTCACTATTGAAGTCCGCGCTTTTGTAACGAAGTGTCGCACTCGGAGTGAACTCCCAATCGCCCGTTTCATATTTTGCTTTAGCACGTAGATTTCCATGGAAATTGTACTCACTGTCGCTCATAAACTCGGTTTCGAGCTTCCACAGCTCATCCCACTGGTAACTGACTTGCGCACCAAAATCTGCAGTATCACCCTCAATGGCATTTTGTTCAGAAGCTGGTATATCAATAAAGCGCATACGCGATATCGCATTCAATGACCACTTTTCATCGTCAGTTTGATAGAGGTAAGCCCCCATTTCAGTACCATCGATAAATACATAGTCGTTTTTAAAAAACAGCATCGGGACAAATGAGTTGACCGATTGATCACCACCAGACGTGTCGTAAGGAATACTCGCGGTGCGGAACATTGCAGCAATGCCCCACTCTTGCTCTTCAGCAGCCCAAACCACGCTATTACCTAAAAAAGCGTTACTTAATAAAACGGCTCCATACGAAATGAGCTTCGGTGAAAATTTGTGCTTCATTCTTGTGTAATTACTCTTTGTAATAATTTTTGTGTTACTGAATAGACATTTATTGGCCATGCCAGCCAACTAGTTTTAGGTTTGATCGACATTGACCGTTACAATGAAGAATATTCTCGGTTAAATGAAAGTATTGTGAAAGTCTCAGAATTACAAAACATTATAGACCACTTACCCCAAGATTCCGATCCAGATATTGTCATGGGAGAAGAGTGGCTGCCTGAGCGTTTGGTTAACACCAGACTAAATAGCGACATGCTGTTTCTCGAATTTGATAATGCCCCGGAAGAAAACCAAGGGGACGAAGAAGGCCGTGGCTTTGTTGAGCACGAGATTGCCATGATTCGAGAAAAGCTAGAACAAGTATTAGACGATCCTTCCGATACCAAAACTAAAGCCGACGCCTTATTAGCGATATTTCTGATGGGCCATGAACTTTCTAGCTCAGAAGTTATCGAAATACTTGAAACAACTGAAACTGAGATGGCAGAGCAGGAAACAGCAGAAGCTGAAATGCCAGAGCTTGAAGCCGTCGAATTCGAAATAGCCAATCTCGAAAGCACTGAACTCGCAACCAAAGAGCTTAAAAACACCGAGATCGAAACAAAAGAACTCGAAATAACCAAACTCGACGACTAACTCCACCGATTTAGGAACCGCATTGAAACGCTCGACGACATCACCACTTCCCTTTTTGCTTGCAGGTCCGATTTTAAGAAAAACCACCGCTACTGAGGTGGTACTTTGGATAGTGACCAGCTCGCGACTTATCGGTACAGCCGAACTATTCAATACGGGGCAAGACACGCCTTTCTATACGTCGCCACTTGAAGAGCAAGAGTCGATTCAAGTCGGAACACATGCTTGGGTAACCTTGATTCATTTGCAAGGTGAGTTCCCAACCAATACGCCCCTTGAATACGACATTCAAACAGAGTCAGGCTCGCTGGTAACACAGGCTCCTTACCTTGTTTACAACGGTAAGTCTCGCGTCGAATTTAAAATCTCGACGGCGGCAGACTACATCTTGCATGGCTCTTGTCGAAACCCTCATCACCCAAGCAAAGACAGCCTAGTCGCTGCAGATAACAAAATCGCACAACAAACGGTGCTTGAACGACCAGATATGCTGATGATGAGTGGCGATCAAATCTATGCTGATCACGTAGCAGGCCCGACGTTAGACGCGATTCAACAAGTGATTCAACTTCTTGGTCTTGTTGGCGAACGCTTGCCGACGGATTCACAGGTAAGCACAATCGACAGTAGTGAAGCGTTATTTACGAGTGAATATCACCTGTATCGACGTCATCATCTGCTGCCTCACCACAACACTTCCGATTCACTACTCGATAAATTATTTCCAAAGCGTGGGATTCCTATCTTCAGTTCGACCGATAGTGAGAATCACTTGGTCACTTTGTCTGAATTCATCGCAATGTACTTGCTGGTTTGGTCTCCGACTTTGTGGCAGTGCATCAACCGTGAACGATTAATAGAAAATGATTTCAAACAGGCCGATCGTCAATTAACTCCTGCCGAGCAACAACAGTGGAGAGATGAGAGCGTTATCATTGATGACTTCGTCGCAGGCTTACCTCAAGTGCAGCGTCTGTTTGCTCATATTCCGACTTACATGATCTTCGATGATCATGATGTCACTGATGATTGGAACCTTACCGTGGGTTGGGAGCATGCTGTCGACCAAAACCAGTTCGCCACTCAAGTGATTGGTA
Organism: Vibrio sp. L3-7; assembly: GCF_963898195.1. Lineage (NCBI taxonomy): Bacteria > Pseudomonadati > Pseudomonadota > Gammaproteobacteria > Vibrionales > Vibrionaceae > Vibrio > Vibrio sp. L3-7. Next base: position 193,264 of record NZ_CAWQUW010000001.1, read on the forward strand.
ATGGCCTCGCTGCGTACTGGATGTGCCAGGGCTGGGGTAACAAACCGGAAAGCTTCAACCATGAGTTCATTGAGCAAGCGAGACAGCTTTTTGTTGTTCAACCGCGCATTACTAAACAAACGCATGATGAAGCCGATGATAACAATACTACTCACTCTATTGGCAACATCGAGCCAGACAAGCATCAAGCCTTCATTGAAATGCTGAGTCGCTTTGAAGAATGGCATTACACGATAGATACCTCACCAAAAGTCATTGTATTGGATACTCGAACGCGTCGCTGGCGCTCAGAGTCTCGTATGAATAAGCCTTCTGGTTTGATGGATTGGGAAGCCTTGATTGAGTTTCAGCATCAATTGCTGCATCAAGAAAAAGTAGTGATCGTTTCTGCTGCACCGATGTTTGGCGTGAAGTTTATTGAAACATTGCAAAAAATGGCGACCACAATCGGTAAGCCATTGGTGATTGACGCTGAAAACTGGATGGCGCATCCGGGCAGCGCCAATACCTTGATTAGTATCTTTACTCACACCAAAACACCAACGAACTTTGTGGTGCTTTCTGGTGACGTTCACTACTCTTTTGCTTACGACATTAAGCTTAGGTATCGCAGAAATAGCCCGAACATCTATCAAATCACCTGCAGTGGCATTAAAAATCAGTTCCCTGCTTCGCTGCTTAAATTCTGTGACGTGTCGGATCGCCTGTTGTACAGCCCACGCTCAGTACTCAACTATTTCACGAAGCGTAAACGTTTAAAAATAGAGAAGCGTAGCCCTGATAACCAAACTTTCTATCGCCTTTCGAACCGAAGTGCGATTGGTGAGTTAAGGTTAGATAACGAAGGTAAGCCGCAAGCGATTACAACGCTAAGTGGTGATGGAAAAGTGACACGTTTCCCTGAACCGGATTAAACAAGTGTTCCTTATCGCTCACTTATCCGTAATGTCAGTTTTGAGTAAAGACGCTTGCGATCACACTCTGTAGACCCAATAGTAATAATATTCACCATAACTGGAATGCTCTTATGTTTAACTCACTAACCTCGTTATTTAAACAATTAGTTGAAGGCTCTGATTTGGGTAAAACGCCCACCGCCTCTCCTAACTTGGCTATCGCCAGCTTGTTATGTGAAGTCGCAGGTGCAGACCACGCGATTAACGAATCAGAGCAAGAAGCCAAGATCCACTTACTTCAACGTTTATTGAACATCACCGAAGAAGAATCTAAAGCCTTATTGGTACAAGCTGAGCCTCAAGTTGAACAATCTGTTTCTTTATACGACTTCACTTCTCAACTGCGAGAGCTTTCGCAGCCTGTTCGCATAGACCTAATAAAGGCAATGTGGGAAGTGGCGCACGCAGATGGAGAGATTGACCCACTTGAAGATTCAGTGATCCGTAAAACCGCAGAATTACTTTACGTTGACCATAAAGATTTCATCAAAAGTAAATTAAGCGTTCTGGGCGAAGATTAGGCTCTGAATTGAATCAATAGCGACGGCTCAAAAAACCGTCGCTGTTGGATTGGATGAAACAGGATAAAATTGATTTAAGCTAAGCTGCTATCTATGAACTTACTTGAAAATTCTATGAGCTTACTTGAAAAATGGGACATGAATTAGCGCAAAGATCGGCCATAGAGAATGCCTTTTAGTTCCAATATTTTCCCGTCTTTAGTCACGTAAGCACCGCGCTGATCAGAAACCATCACACTGCGCTTATTGTTGTGGTGCTGAATAAAAAGATTTTTAACATTGAAGGTTTGTTGTCCGTGGGCTTGGTCTTGTTCCAGCTGATAGAAATAGTAATGATTACCCCAGCGTAAAAACACACCAAAAAACTGCTTGGTTTGTACTACTCGACCGTCTATATCATAACCAACATAACGCATTTTTGACCGGCCATTCTTTAGCTCAAGTGTCAGCATCTCTGAGCCAACGTTGTCATAACTGCCTTTAAATTGATAAGCCCCTCTGGTCATTATTCCAGACATTACGCCATACATTAAGATAACGGACAAAGTAACTAAGATGGGTAGCCAAAACTTACGCTTCATCGACAGTTCCTTCTGTATTTTCTAGTCCTTGTTTCTTTTCTGAGCCTTGTAGCTCTTCGCTTCCTTGTAATTCTTCTGTCCTTTGTAGCTCTTCTGTCCTGTGTAGCTCTTTTGTCCTTTGTAAACCTTCTGTCCCTCGTAAGTCTTGTAAGCCTTCGACACAACGTTGTGACTCAAAACCCGAACTGACGTCTTGCCAGCCAGTCTGGTTCAGCACCACTACTTGTACACTGCCACAGTCGACACCTGTACGATGAAGGTATATTGCCTCAACTCCGGGCTCAGAAAGCGATGCAAGGTCTTCCATCAGCATTGAATCAAACTCAACGCTGTCGTGGTATACATCAATGCCATTAATAGACGTTCTCTCCATAAACAGGCCAAAGTAGGACAGCACCACAACCAACAAAACGCTCACACCAATACCAGCGCCGAGCGGCACTAATTGAGCTTTAAACTGAACTAAATGGAACAATGACCGACGCTTGGAAGACGATATTTCAGTAACCTCGACGGGTTCAGATTCTATCGCGGGTTGAACCTCATCTTTCTCTGGCGCGACAAAACAGTATCCTTCTTTCTGGACAGTAATAACCTTGCAGTCAGATCCGACTTCCTTAAGCGCGGTACGAACGTTTTTAATCGCGACATTAAGAGAGCTGCTTGTTACTACTCTACCCGGCCAGCAATGCGTTAGAAGGAACTCTCGCCCTATGGTTTGTGAACAATTACCCATCAAGTGTTTTAGAATTAAACATTCCGATGGCGATAAGGTCACAAACTTATTTAGAGAAAGGTTAAGCAATTGCCGGTTATCAAGTTCAATAACCAAGTTATATTCTTGTATTTTATTATTATTCATAAGGTGAGCGAACACTGTTAATTAACTCACCTTAGAATAACATGGTTATTTGGTTTATATCAAAGTTACAGTGCTAATTTAAAGCCTAACTCGCTGATGTTTACACTAGCAAACCCTAATTTAACCGCGTTGAGTTCATTCGCGATATCAAGCGCATGCTGTTTGTCTCGAGCTAATACAGCGATAGAGTATACAGGACGAATCATTGCCGTTTGATTCGGCTTTGACTCAGCAAGCGCTTGATTTTTTAAATACGCAGAAGTAATCACACCTTGAGCACTCCAATCAACCACTTTTTGCAAGTCGACACTAATGACCTTGTCTGCAATTAATTGATCTTCAGGCTCTTTCCAAGACAATTCAATCGCGTAATTAGTAAACGCGACTTCAGTATCTAACCACTTACTTCCAATATCTCTTATTTCTGTAATTTCAGCTAACTCTTTAAATTGCAGAGGAAGATTACCAATAACACGTCTTACTTCCTCTTCACTATCGGCTTCCATAACAAATTTAATAATAGGGAATGATTGGTCGCCAATGAAGCTTTCAGAAACAAACATATCGTGAATTAACCCTGCATCAATCAAATTAGCAAACGCCTTTTTCTGATTCGGCATTGCATTGAATACAGCTTGCGCATCTTGAGTTTTCCAAGCAACAGACACCCCATAAGCGGCGGAGTAACTGCTGACGGAAAACAAAAAGCTAAAAAGAACTAAAAACAATCGTGGTACATATTTCATTTGAACAGGCTCTCAATTAATTGCGGATGACTTCGTAAAGGTTAGGATCGGCGCTGACTCCCTCAATCTCGATGGCAGGCAGTTCTTTTCCCATGACCGAAATAGCGTCAAGGAAATGCTTCTGGCTTTCCCAGTTTGCTACGTTCACATACAGGTAGGTCGCATCTGTACTGATTGCTCGGTGTAGTCTTGTCGAGATATACCCGGGTTGCTGAGTGAGTAAATCCCTAGCACTCTCCCAATAGGCTAAGGTTTCAACTTCTTTATTCGCATCAACTGAGAAGGTGTTAATAAGCACAACAGGTTGTGCGAATACTAATGGACTCACACTCAACAAACTCAACGTTATAGCTCTTTTGATCAAACTCTTCATGCTCTTCATATACCTCTCCGTGGGTTAGATTAGATAACGCTATCAGAGATACCACTGTCATCAATAGTCGGAGTGATGATTTAATATTAATTAAATCGATGCGTTATTATTAATATTAAACATGAGGTAAACATATTCATAACACATGACAGACAAATATAATGGAACATTAAAAATCAATAATGGAATACCGCATGAATCAAGAAATAATGAGAAACATTGTAGACAACAATGAAGTAAAGAGAGTGGATTCACTGCATTGGGGAATATTAATCACCGTCATGGTTACATTGACTCTCGGTTTGATATCGAGTCGCCTACTTCCCTTTCCTGATAAATATCCAACAATATTCATCCATCAGATTTTTGGAGTTGTTGTTTTAATTGGGGCAACCATACTTATTTTCAGAATGATGACTAAACCTAAAAGAGGCCAATGTGGATTTACTATTCCTAAGTTGGTGCAATTTATTCAAGTATCAACATTGGTTTTTATTGCACTATCAGGTTTAAGTATCGCATTGATTGATACACCGGTATTCAGTGTTTATGTATGGGTATTTAGCGAAGGGGCAACAAAAAGAGAAATGGTTAGCCTATTGTTTTTTATTCATGCTACTGCAATTAAGGTTTTCATGTTGTTGGTAACGTTACATGTTTTAGGCGCAATGAAGCATCATTTTTTCGATAAGGGTGATAAGTTGAAAAACATGCTTGGAAAATAGTTAGGTTGAACAAGGCACTAAGTTTAATAAGGAACTAAGTTAAATAAGGAAACAGGCCGAATAACAAATTATATTGAATAACTAGAGCCAGAAATTTGATTTATTTTTCACCTTTCCTTGAATACAAAAAAGCCACCTAGTTTTTCATATAGAAACTCAGATCATATAGAAACTCAGAAGGTGGCTTTTTGCTGTCTGTTGTTCTTTTAAGAGACTAATCGCTTTTAAAGACTAAAGCATCGTCAATGTAAGCTTCGCTAGATTATAAGCATCCACATAACCAGAATGCTGACGACCTTCCCACTCAATATTTTTCGCTTCTTGAGCTGCACGATGACCGATACGTTTATCTTTCAATCTATTTTGAACCCGATAAAGCGTAGCGATATTCAGGAACTCGTTAAACAGTGGCTCGATGCCTTTTTCTTTACATTCGTTATGTAAGATTAAGTCATCACGTCCCCACGCTGCATAGATTTTTTTAGGACCACCGAAGTTTTTCATCATCGACTTGATCACAGATTCTAATGGACGCCCCTGTTTTTCGATTTTACGAGGAGTAATGCCCGTTAGCTCGGCACAGAATAGAGAGACTTCGTCCTTCTCTGGCTTAACGTAATATTGTGCTCGCTTCACGATAGTTCCAGACGCTAGATCAATCTCAGCAAGACCAATTTCAATGATCTCACCTGTTGTTCCCACACCGTCTTCGCTCCAACAGCACATTTCCAAATCGAAACACACCACTCGATTGTGATTCATACGTCGCCTAATTCTCTCGTCAAAAATTTCGTGAAATTGTACATGAGCCCAGTCCAGAACTCGACCCTAGTTGTATCAAGTGCTCATTTAGCCTGCAATTGTGACTCTATTTCGACCATTTGACTTACTTTGATACAACATGCTGTCGGTTCGTTGCAGGATTTCTTCTGTGCTTTCATTGCTACGAATAGAGGCACCAATACTTAACGTGCAGTTTAATTGGCGGCCTTGATGTTCACAGTGAGAGTCGCTAACGGTATTTAGAATGCATTCCAAATAACGCTCCAACGCTTCATGATCTGAGATGCTCGAAATTATGCAGAACTCATCACCGCCCAAGCGGAACAAGTCATCCCCTTCCTTCAAGCTAACAGAGATAAGTTTGATAACGTGAATAAGTAACGCATCGCCTGCTGGGTGGCCAAATTGGTCGTTGATGCCTTTGAACTTATCGACATCAAACCCAATAAGGCTAAATGGTTGTTCGCGATCTATCGCTTTGTCTAATTTCTTATTAAATGCACGTCGGTTATAAACCTCGGTCAAACTGTCATGATTGGCTAAGAAGCGTAGCTCTTCCGTCCTCTTATCAAGCATTTGGTACAAACGTTGTTTTTCACGGATTTGCAGATTTACAATGTAGGCAAGCAACAAAGAGATAGTGGTACCAACTAAAGCAATTCCGGCTAACACTAATCGACCATAAAAAGAGATGCATGAGCTTATCTTGTAGTCGATTTTCCAATCGCGATTAGTCAGGCTAATGGTTTTAGTTATATGGTGTCCTGATACACCCTCAAAGCCGTCGGTTTCAAACAAAATAGGAGAATCTTCTGCTTCAAAACCAGTATCGGTAACTCGCACATACACGTCCATATCACCCGCAGTCGACGCCAGCAGATTCTCAAAGTAATAAGTTGTACGAACCACACCAATCACCACACCTAGTAAATTGTCACTTTCACCTTCAAATACAGGGTGATACACCAGCATGCCACTCTTTTTAGTGTCTTGGTCTAAGCCATCTTGTATCAAGCGGACTTTGTCTGAAATATTCGCTTTGCGCGTCTGCTTAATATTGTCTAAGACGAGCTTAAATCGCTCACGAGAAGAGTAAAAGCCCAGAACTTTGTTGTTGGGTGCGGTATTCGGGTAGATATCGGTAGCGATAAAGGCAGGTTCACCATCTAAGATGTAACCAAAGGTTTTTGGTTGATGCTTCGGAATGGTGTACAGCTTGTAAAATGGGTATTTCTGTTTCATCTGTGCCGTATGTTCGGCGATTTCGTCTATCGATACTTTTTGCATCCATTGCAGGCCAATCAAACTCTTTGAAACGTTAATGGTTTGCTGTGCAAAACGGTCAAACCTATCCCAGTCTTCAGGATCATTCGCATAGAAAAAATTGGCACCAGAACCGATGTAAGCGACATCATTATCGATAAATGCTTTTAGGCTTAAAGTTTGACTCTTAGCAAAGTTGTCCAAGTTCATGCTCAACGCACGATTTTGATTGAGAGCCACCAACACAAAACACAGCACGGTGATCAGAAAGGTGACCAAAAAAGCAACTAATGGCAGAGTTCTTCTCTTCAACCCTGTTAGCGGGTCGATGGTATGCGGCATACATATCTCATGTTGGATTATATAAAGTCATAAGTATATAACGTTAAGGAATCATGCTCCATTCATGTTTAGTCCTAAATCTGACACAAAATGGGCAATGTTTACCTCCCTCTCACATCAAAGGCTATTATTCGAACAAATCTCGACTAATTTTCACTCTAACACGCCAAAAACCCACTTGATTAAAAACATTAAATACAGCCCTTAAGCCTTGAATATGCTAGTATCCACCCATATTTATAGCTTGAAAGAAACCGTTTTGCCTGAGTGCTACAGAGTTTTCTTTCCAACCCGTATATTCAACTTAACCAATGAATATACCGTTAAATCAATTTAAAGAGAAAATCACTATGATCGTTGATTTGAACCTAATCCCACAGACGTTTGATATGCTTCACGCAGGCCTAACTGCATCAAGCGTTTTACTACTGCTCATTGCCGTTTCTCGTAAAACCAAAGTCGTTGAGAAAGTCGTAGAAAAACCAGTAGAAAAGATCGTTGAAGTAGAAAAGCCTGTAGAAAAGATTGTCGAAGTTGAAAAAGTGGTTGAAGTTGAAAGAGTCATCGAAAGAGTGGTTGAAGTTGAATCTAAACTCGCAACAGCACCAACAGATTCTGCAATGCAACTGCTTTCAATCATGCAACAAGAAGCTCGCCTTATCGATTTCCTAAAAGAAGACTTAACTTCGTTCTCTGACGAAGAAGTTGGCGCGGCGGCACGTGTTATTCACACTGGCGGCCAAAAAGTATTAGCAGACTACGTAACACTTGCGCACATCCGTAATGAAGACGAAGAGACTCGTATTACGGTAGTTGAAGGCTTTAACCCTCAAGAGATTCGTCTAACAGGCAACGTAACTGGTAATGCTCCGTTCAACGGCACACTGGTTCATAAAGGCTGGAAAGCAACTGACATGAACCTGCCTAAGCTTGCTCAAAACTACGATGCATCTGTCATTGCACCGGCAGAGGTGGAGCTATAATGGAACACCAAAACCATTCTTCATCGCAAGAGCATTCACAAGAGCTATCTTCTCAAGAGCAACATCAGACGCCTAAGTTCAGTGTTGGTATCGATTTAGGTACAACACACTGCGTTTTGTCTTACATCGACACAAGCAATGAAGACGCTCGCGTTGAGGTGATGCAAATCCCTCAACTTACGGCTCCTGGTACGGTAGAAACTCGCAGCCAACTAGGCTCGTTTCTATACCAACCGCACGAACACGAAATGAACTCAGGTTCTCGCGTTCTACCTTGGTCATCTGAGCCAAAAGCACTGGTTGGTGCTATCGCTCGTAACCTTGGTTCGAAGACCCCTATTCGCTTAGTCGCTAGCGCGAAATCTTGGTTATGCCACAGTGGTGTAAACCGTCGCGACGCATTTCTTCCTGCAGGTAGCCCTGAAGAAATTGAAAAAGTATCTCCGCTTAAAACAACTGAGTTGTACCTTGAGCACCTTAAAGATGCTTGGAATCACGCGAATCCAGAACACAAACTGGCAGACCAAGATGTAACGATCACCGTCCCTGCTTCGTTTGATCCTGCCGCTCGTGACCTAACGGCAGAAGCTGCACGTAATGTGGGCTTCACTCACCTGACTCTTCTAGAAGAACCACAAGCCGCACTTTATAGTTGGATTGATAACAGCAACGACACATGGCGTGATGAAGTAGACGTTGGTGACATTGTGCTTGTTGTCGATATCGGTGGTGGTACAACTGACCTTTCTTTAGTTGAAGTAACACAAGATGATGGCAATCTAAGTCTGAACCGTATCGCAGTAGGTGAACATATCCTACTTGGCGGCGACAACATGGACTTAGCTCTAGCGTATCGTCTGAAAATGAAACTGGCTCAAGAAGGCAAAGAACTGGCTCCTTGGCAGGTTCAAGCCATGACTCACGCTTGTCGTGATGCGAAAGAAGCACTGTTAAACGATGGTGAACTTCAATCTGTGCCAATCGTTGTTCCAAGCCGAGGTTCTAAGCTGCTTGGCGCAACCCTGAAAACAGAACTGACTCAGCAAGAAGTGCAACAGACATTAGTTGATGGCTTCTTTCCTAAAGTAGAAGTGACTGAACACCCTGTACAAAAAACACGTGGTGCACTGACTCAAATGGGCCTGCCTTACGCACAAGATGCAGGTATTACTCGTCACATTGCTGCATTCCTTTCTAAGCAAGCGAACGCGCTTTCTGGAAATAGTGAAACCGCTCAGCAAGATTTCAACCCGTTTGCAAACATGCCCGGTATGCCAGGCGCTGAAGCGCCAGCGGCAGACTTCATCAAGCCAACAGCGGTTCTGTTCAACGGTGGTGTTCTAAAATCGAACCTACTGTCAGAACGCCTTTCAGACACGATCAACGAATGGTTGATCAATGCTGACGCTGAGTTTGCTAAACAACTTACTGGATTGGATCTAGACTTAGCAGTTGCAAGTGGCGCTTCTTATTACGGCGCAGTTCGTCGTGGTCAAGGCGTTCGTATCCGCGGTGGTATCGCTTCTTCTTACTACGTAGGAATTGAAAGCGCGATGCCAGCTATCCCGGGGATGGCTCCTCCAATGGAAGCACTGTGTGTTGCTCCGTTTGGTATGGAAGAAGGTTCAAGCGTTCAAGTTCCTAGCCAAGAATTTGGTTTGGTGATTGGCCAGCCAGTACACTTCCAATTCTTCGGTTCTACGACTCGTCGTGAAGACGTAGCGGGTACGCACCTTGATCATTGGGCTCCCGAAGATCTTGATGAACTTCCAGAGATTCAAGTGACACTGCCGGTTTCTGAAGGTCGCCGTGAAGGTGAAGTGGTTCCGGTAACCCTAGCCTCTCGTGTTACTGAACTCGGCACGCTTTACTTAGAAGCAATTGCTGCTGATAACGGTCAGAAATGGCACGTTGAGTTCGACGTTCGTGAAGACGCAAACTCTGACAGCAACAATTCAAACCAAGAAGCATAATCAATCAACGGCACCTTAACGGGTGCCGTTACTTTATCAATGCGATTCCCTAGCCCTGTACTAAAAGAATTCAAACGACAAGCTTAACAGGGAATATCAATTCAATGACAGTGAGCACCTATTCCCGCCTCAGTCATACATCTTCTAGGGAATTTCGTTGTTATGAACAACAATAATAAGACCAAGACTATCAACAAACTGGTCATCACTTTGGCAGAATAAGGTTTTGTATGGCATCTCCTCGTTTTTTAGTCGGCATTGACTTAGGCACAACCAACACTGTGGTTGCCTACTGTGAAATCAACGACGACCTACAGCATGCTCCCGTTTCTCTTTTCGATATTGATCAACTCATCGGCCCCGGTGAAGTGGTTCGCAAGCCCCTACTCCCATCCTTTCGTTACCACCCAGCACAAGGTCAAATCTCCCCTTCTGACCTCACCATGCCGTGGGAACCAAGCTTAGTTGCAGGCGATATTCAAAACGTCATCGTAGGTGAATGGGCGCGCGAACTGGGCGCAAAAGTTGAAGGCCGTCAGGTATCCAGTGCTAAGAGCTGGTTATCTCACCAAGCCGTTGATCGTAACTCCGACATTCTGCCTTGGGCAGGTGCGGCTGATGTCGATAAAGTGTCGCCGGTTGTCGCAAGCGCAAGCTACCTCAACCACATCCGCCAAGCATGGAACTACCGCAACCCAAGCAATAAGCTGGAAGACCAAGACGTTGTAGTCACCGTTCCCGCTTCATTCGATGAGACCGCACGTAAGCTGACACTCGAAGCGGCAGAACTCGCAGGCCTAGGTAAGATCCTACTACTCGAAGAGCCTCAAGCCGTCTGTTATGACTGGTATGCTCGTCACCAACAAACCGCAGCGGATGAACTTCAACAGATCCCGTTGATCTTAGTCTGTGATGTAGGTGGAGGCACCACAGACTTAAGCTTAATAGAAGCGAAATTCAACGCAAATAACGATTCGAACAACGACGGTAAAAACGAGCTAGCACTCGACCGTATCGGCGTCGGCGAACACTTAATGCTAGGTGGTGATAACCTCGATTTAGCGCTTGCTCACCTTGCAGAGCAACGCTTCAATCAAAACAAAAAGCTGAATGCTTCTAACCTAACCAAACTGATTCAACAGACTCGCGCCGCAAAAGAGAGCCTGCTTTCTGCCAATGCGCCAGAAGACGTGAAGATCACCATGCTAGGCAGCGGCTCAAAATTGCTTGGCGGTACGAAAAGCATTGGTTTAACCAAGCAAGAAGTTCATCAGATTGCATTAGAAGGCTTCTTTCCGCTTTCAGAGTTCACTGAAGTATCAGACAAGCGTCGCAGCGCGGTGGTTGAATTTGGTCTGCCGTACGTTGCCGACCCTGCAGTAAGTAAGCACGTTGCAGAATTTTTAGCACAGCACCAACAAGTGTCCAAAGCCGCACTGGAAAATTCAAACTCTATCGAATTCGATGACTCCAAACCTGCTATCCCTGTTGGTGTGTTACTCAATGGTGGTGTGTTCAACAGTGAGCTTGTGACTGAGCGTATTACAAAGCTGCTTGGCAATTGGAACGGTTCTCCAATCACTGTATTAGACAACCCTCATCCTGATTGGTCTGTTGCGCTAGGTGCGGTTGCGTTTGGTAAAGCGCGTCGTGGTGCACAATTGAAAATTGGTGGTGGTGCTGCTCGTTCTTACTTCTTACATCTACAAGAAAAGAACAAGATGGGTAAGGCACTTTGCTTGCTTGCTAAGGGGACCGAAGAGGGTCAAGAGATACGCTTGAACAGCCGTCGTTTCTCACTAACTTTGGGTGAACCGGTACGTTTCAATCTATTAACTTCAACGCACGATCAAATCGCTCATGACACCGCTATTCAAAATGGTGTGATGGTCAATGTCGATGCAGACTTGTTCTCCCCTCTTCCACCTTATATTTCTACGTTGGAAGGGTCTGGCAACGCCGAACTTCAAGCCAACCAAAAAGAGCGCGTTGAAGTATTGCTCGCTTGTCAGTTAACCGAAGTCGGCACGCTGAAAATGGAATGCGTGAGTACCGAAGATGACTCAAAACGTTGGTTACTTGAGTTCGAAGTAAGAAACAAACAAGGTGATGAATCTGATACCTCTAAGCTGCATCCAAGATTGGACGAGTGTAAGGAATTAATTTCTCGCCTATACAGCGGCAACAAGAAAAGTGCTGAATCTAAAGAGATCAAAACTCTGTCTAAAGATCTTGAAAAACGACTCGGTAAACGCGACGAGTGGGACTTTACGACTCTTCGTCACTTGTTTGATACCTTCTCATTAGGTCGTAAACGCCGCCGCCGCTCTGAAGCACATGAGAAGAACTGGCTTCGTTTAGCGGGTTACTCGCTACGTCCAGGCTTTGGTGATCCAACTGACTCATGGCGTATCGAACAAATTTGGGGCCTTTACCAACAAAGCATTCAATTCGAAAACCATCAAGGTTGGACCGATTGGTGGGTATTTTGGCGTCGTGTCGCTGGCGGGTTAAACCAAGATCAGCAAGAAACTATCTTAGCAGACATTGCTAAGTACCTTCACCCAGGCGCAATGAAGAACCCTAAGACAGCCAAAGATGCACAAGACAATGGTTATGAAGCCATGGTTAGATTGGCGGCATCACTTGAGCAACTGGAAGTGGAAGACAAGGTACTGCTGGCTAGTTGGTTCTTGAGCAAGGCGATTAACCATAATCAGTTTGAGCAAGCACACTGGTGGGCTCTAGGTCGATTGGCTTCAAGAACGCCTTTGTATGGCAGCCAGCATAGTGTAATTCCTAGAGAACAAGCTGAACAGTGGCTACCGAAATTGCTTGAACAGAACTGGCAGAAAGAACAGATGATTGCCTTTGCCGCTGTGATGATTTGCCGTAAAACGGGCGACCGTCAGTTTGATATCTCTGACGATTATCGAAATCAGGTGATTGAGAAGCTAAAACAAAGCAAGGTGCCTGATTCTTGGTTGATGCTAGTAAGGGAAGTGACCGAGCTTTCAGAGAGTGAGTCCAAGCGCGTGTTTGGTGATGCATTACCAAGCGGATTGAGCCTGATCAATGGTTGATCTTTAACATAACCTTTGGAAGCCGATTAGCTTCTACGATCAATTAAAAAAAGAAAAGCCACTTTCGATTCGTTGAAAGTGGCTTTTTTATTGGTGGCTAAAGGCCTGTTTGCAAGTGTCTGGTTGGTTAGTGTTTCGTTGACCAACATCTAGTCGATTAGAGGCTTGCTGGTTAAGAGCCTTAGCCGTATTGCTGTTAATCATTATTAATGTTTCGTTCCAGTTGGGTTAATAGGAAAATCCGTGTTTTCATAAATATCTGCTAACTTTTTCGGTTTCTTCTCTTTGATTCCTTTCGTTGAATGGTTATGAGTTTCGCTTAAAAGCCATTCCTCATGCATTTTTGCCGAATCCAAAAACTCTGGATCCTCCATTGCTTCCTTGCGAAGTTTATTTACACGTTCGAGAGTATCCCAAATCATAATACTTCACCTCCACTAAGGCAGTACTATAAAGATAGCCCATTACATTAAAACTTCAACTAAGCCAATGAGATAGCGATCTCAATTTCATAAAACACTCTGCTACAACCCAATGCATATCACTTAAACGTTAAGGCTAAAATAGCCAAAATTCACCATTGATCATCGAAGATCATCGGGCATAAAAAAAGCGAGCTCAATGCTCGCTTTTTGTTTGTCTATCTGTTGATCGGATCGCCAACACTCGCTCGATTAAATCACACCGAACCTAAGCACGGTTACCAATTTTAACGGTACCGTTTGTAGCAAACCAAAGTGTTTCTGAACGGCGACGACCTAGTAGAATTGGGCCATCATCGTAGAACAAAAAGTTCTTCCAGTGTTTCTTGAAAACTGACCATTTGGTTTCTAAAACATTGTATTTTTCGTAACAAAAATAAACAGTTACGTCATCTTGCCAATCAATGAAGTTTAGAATTTCTTCTGGCATTTCAGGCTCATCCGCTTCCCAATTTGCCATCCAACTGATCTCTTCATTCCAGTTCGAAGCTTTGCTTGGCCAGTCTTGCGAGCTTAGTCTTTCCGCATCAGGGCTTTGAGGGCTCACGTTCTCTTTCCAAAACTGAGACGCTCTTGCCTGTGTCATTGGCTTAATCTTTTCCAAGTCCTCAGCTGGTAGCGGCATCGACTGGTGAGTAAAAATCCATTTTCTTTGGTATTCGTCCAAAGTTGTATACGACATCAAAATTCCTCAAATATCTTCTCAGGCTACTGGATTACCATGCCTATATGTTCTTTTTGACACAGCGGCGATTAGAGATCGCTTGATATTCACTGTGTCTAAAATGCTGTTTACGTTTAAAAGCTACTGGCGTTTCAATACTTTTCCCCGTAGCAAAGATTGGCGTCTAAAGAGCGCGCTTGTCTTCCCAGTTCGGGTTCACTAAAGCCGTCAGTATATGATCTTCCCATTTACCGTTAATCTGTAAGTATTCTTTAGCAAAACCTTCTCGTACAAAACCGAGGTGTTCGAGTACGCCAGCACTTCGTTCATTGTGAGGCATATAGCCTGCCATTAAACGATGCATGTTTTGTACATCGAACATGTAGTCTTTTGCCATACTCAAGCCTCTACGCATGTAGCCGTGGCCTTGGGCTTTTTCAGCAAGCGAATAGCCGACGTTACATGCATAGAAAGGGAATCGAGATAAATTACTGAATGAAATGGTGCCCAACATTTCGTTGGTGTCATCATTAACAAGCAAACAGTAATAGCCTAGTCCCATTTTATGAAGCTCATTCAACTTAATCAATCGTTGCGCCCATCCAGCCCTTTCAAAGAAAACCGCTTCACGAATCGGTTCCCAAGGCTTTAGGTATTCTTTGTTCGTCTGAAAGTACTCACTGATCATGTTCGCGTCGTCGATTTGCGCCGTGCGTAGAATAAGGTTTCCATCGCGTTTATAAACACGTTCTGGTGTACTTAAGTCTTCCATTCGCTTTTCTTATTCCATTAACTTGTTCAGTTTTTTCTGATCCCATAATCACGAAGCTTATTCGCAATTGAGGTATGAGAGACATTCAAACGTTTTGCTAACTTACGGCTCGATGGGAATGACTGATAGAGCTTTTCAAGGATCTGAGATTCGTAGTCTTTCATGATCTCATCCAATGAACCGTCTAAGCTCAGGTTCGCCATTCCAGCCGTCATGGTTTCAAGCTGAGGCAAGTGGAATTGCTCAACCGTTAACGTGTCAGAGTCTAACTCTGTTAGTGCACGTAGAACCATGTTGTCCAATTGGCGAATATTACCCGGCCATTGGTAATTACCTAATTGGTCAATCAACTCTTGAGTTAACTTTGGCTTTAACATACCTAGCTGCTGTGCGTACTTAGCAACAAACAGTTCCAATAACGGAGCTACATCATTCGAACGTTCACGCAAAGCAGGAATAGACAAAGTTAATACATTCAATCGATAGAACAGATCTTCACGGAATGAACCCGAATCCGCTAATTCAGACAGGCGATGACGTGTAGACGCGATAATTCGAACGTCTGCATGCATCTCTTCTTCTTCACCAACACGGCGGAATGAACCATCTTGTAGGAAACGTAATAGTTTGATTTGTAGATGCGGGCTCATTTCGCCAATTTCATCTAGAAATACCGTACCGCCATTCGCTTGCTCGAAGATGCCTTTATGACCTTGTTCATGATTAAATGAACCCGGAGCATGACCAAACAATTCGGTTTCTGCCACGTCGTCAGGCATTGATGCACAGCTTAAAATCAAGAATGGGCAAGAAGAGCGATTTGAACGGTTATGACACGATTTTGCCAGCATCTCTTTACCCGTACCCGTATCTCCTTCAATCAGCAAAGGCTGATCCAACATAGCCAACTTCTTAGCTTGGCTGATCAAGGCTTTGTGGCGGTTAGAAACACCCACAAAATGCTCAAAGCCTAGGTTGTTCTGTTCAGGAATCGCGTCTGGTGGATTCATCTCTTGGTTACAAGAACGAATCGTCATTACAGCGCTAGCCAGTACCGCTTCGTTAACTTCACCACCAAGATAAATAGGCAATATCTCGATAGAGAAGTCTAAACCTTCCAACACCACAACTTCACGATGGCGCGTTACATCGCCCTCGATCCAGCGAGCAAAGTTGAAACTAGGAACAAATGTCGATAGCGGCTCACCGATGACTTCATCTTCTTGCTTGCCGAATAGGTTCAGTGCAGCGTGGTTAGCCATGTCGACTGAGCCTTTAAGGTCAATCGCAATCATTGGGTCAGGTAGGTTCGCGAGCAGTGCAATCAGCTCAGTGTTATGCCTTTCACTTGGCATAAATTGGATTTTACGTACATCCTTCACACCTGAAATTCGGCGAATTTCAGCCATAAGTTCACTAAAAGCATCAAAATTAATATCAGGGCAATTTAGGTAAATAATGCCTTTAACATCAATTTCGATTCCTCTTAAATCAATGCTTTTTGAGGCCAAGATATCGAGCAACTCACGCGTTAAGCCGAGTCTGTCTTCACACAATACTTCAAGACGCACAAATAGTCCTATTATAGGTGTCAGGATAAGTTGACAGTAGTTTGAATTAAGCTCTGAGTTCAGTCAAGAAGAAGAGTAAACATATGTTTACTCTTCTTCACCAAACGACTTAAGCCAGTGTCTGGAATTTGTTGACCATTACAGATGAACAAATTTCGGACTCTGTATTTCAAAGCTATACGCTTTTACTTCAAACCAGTGCGCTCTTATTTCAAAGTAATGCGCTTTATTTCAGAAAGGACGGCTTTACGAAGATCAGATAATTTTATTTTTCGCTCATTGTGCCAAGGCATAGGACGAAGCAAAGTCATGGCTTTTAAACCCAGTCGAGCGGTTAAAATACCAACACCTAAACCTTGCCCTGCTCTTGCAGAGACTTTACCCGCTAAGTCCATCGAGACTAGGTCCATACTCGCGTCTATCGCCAGTTCGCTGGCACCCGCAGCAGCCATGTTGATTAACACCAACTTGAATAACTTAATGCGCGACCAGTAACCTAGCTCAATGCCGTAGACATCAGCAAGCTTGTCTATCATGGTGAAATTACGCCACGCCACCAACAACATATCCGCCGCCGCGAGTGGGCTCACAGCAACCAGTGCTGCTGATTCCGTAGAGAACTTGGTAACGATTTGAGTGGCGACTTTATCTTGCTGACTCACGACCAACGCATCATACATATCCAACACTTCAGCATCGCTGTGCGCCGGGTTAATACTGTTCCGCCACTTATCGTACGAAGGAGACTCAGCAACTATACCGCCCTGCTTGGCAATGTTTTCACAGAACGCTTTGCCTTTACCGACACTCTGGCTTTGTAACAGCTCTTCACTCTGCTCTTGCACACTGAAATGGTCTTTCAGTGAACGCAGCTTCCATAGCTCTTTACCTATTGCGCCTAAACCCAATGAAGCAATAGCTGCGATAAAGCCCGCCCAACCTAACGCGAGCCAGTCTGCTGTTTGAATCGCGGTAATGACAGAGTCAATGGCTTGCCAACCGACTAAACCAGAGAAAGCGACTAACAAGCCAGTTCCAAACCACTTCTTCTTTTTGCTCGGTCGAATCACTTGTTCCAGTTGCTGCTCAGCGTCACCATCAAGGTCGGCTTCCACTTGTGGCGCGACGGGTACAAATTTCTCTTGTTCCGTGAACAGTTGTTGAGCGCCTAAGTCTGGGTTAACTTCATTCTTATCCGGCTCATCGAATGAGGTCTTCAATGGTTCATCAAAGACCTGTTTTGTTTTTAATTCACTCATTTTGATTGCCTCAATTACTTCAACTTGTCGCCAATGAGATACTCTAAAACCTTGTCGACTCTCAGATGCTGACAAGGCTCGTCGGAGTGTTGCTCCATTGGTCGAAAACTGGTGAAATCAAACTGGTTTGTTTCCCAATACTGTTTGTTCGGTAGCTTACGTGGTACCTCACCCGGATACATAGTTTGAGGAACGTTATCTAATGTCGTTCCTTGCAATGCAGGAACTTGGAATGAACCTGAAGAAATATAACCTGCACTTGTCGCTTGAATCGACGCGATACTCATGCAACTCATGTCGATATGTTCAAACGCCGCCTGTTGCCAAGCCGGATGCACCATCTGTTGCAACAGCGATACCAAGTTCGGATGTTGATCCGGTGTCACGTGGTCAGCCTTGGTGGCTGCAAACAAGATCTTGTCTATCTTTGGAGCAAACAAGCGTCTTAAAATATTGCTTCGTCCATACTTAAAACTCTTCAATAACTGCTCTAGCGCACCGCGCATGTCCATGAAAGAGTCATAACCGGCATTGAGCGGTTGTAAGCAATCAACCAGAACAATTTGTCTGTCAAACGTAGCAAAGTGATTCTTATAGAACGCTTTGACTACTTTCTGTTGGTACTCTTCATAACGCGCTTTCAATACTGCGTAGTTACTGGTTTTTGAAAACTTATCTTCAGGTGCTTTGCACGGGAAGAATTGCAGTACAGGCGCACCTTCAAGTTCTCCAGGTAACACGAACCTACCGGGTTGTACCCAATGCAGTCCGTTATTCTTACAAGTATGAAGGTACTGAGTGTAGCTAT
Organism: Vibrio sp. L3-7; assembly: GCF_963898195.1. Taxonomy (NCBI): domain Bacteria; kingdom Pseudomonadati; phylum Pseudomonadota; class Gammaproteobacteria; order Vibrionales; family Vibrionaceae; genus Vibrio; species Vibrio sp. L3-7. Next base: position 212,011 of record NZ_CAWQUW010000001.1, read on the forward strand.
CAGCAATCGCGACCAGTTTCTTTTCGTCAGCATCTGCTAATAAATCGATGTCACCGCGGATTGCGTTCCAGTCTTGTGAATAGGTTTCCCTGTCGCCTTTCAACGCTGCGAATTGAGACTGACTCCACGTATCGAAGTCCATATCCAACAAGGGTAAATCAAGTAGCCACTCTCCCGGGTAATCGACAATATCGAGGAAGAGCGTACTGTTTTTACTCAGTAGCTTTTTCGCGCCCTTCGCAGGTTTATATTTGATCGCTAGACGAATCTCACTGACATCTCGTGTCGGCACTGGCCATTCTGGTGGCTGCGCATTCAACGATTCCATCGCTTCATCATAAGAAAAACGCGGGATCATCATGTTGTGTTGAGGAATGCGTTTAGCGCCAATAATTCTTCCGTCTCTCGCCGATGCAAGTAGAGGCAAATTTTTGTGGGTAGACGTATGAAGAAGCTGATTAACCAGCGAAGTAATGAATGCTGTCTTACCCGCACGAGAAAGCCCCGTGACCGCTACTCGAATATGAGAATCCGTTCCTCTGCTTATAAAGTCACTCATTTCTTGAGTTAGGTGTTTCATTTGAACGACTCCGTGATAGTTAGGCTAGCTGATTATGATAATAGAGAGGCAGCCTATGTTCTTTCCCTGTTGGGATAGTATGTATGCTTTTGCTTTTTCTTTTGCTAATACGTAGTGAGTATGCAATACACATTCTTAATGCTAGATGAATAAAAGCCCCTGACTACATTCATAATCAGGGGCTTTAGAATTTTTCTGCGATATCCGACGTTTAATCGTCTTCAATCAACTTGTAGATAACAAACAGTGCAATCTCTGCAATTAGCCAAAGCGCACAAGTAATTGTCACGTATTTATTATCAAAGATACTGATCCCTTTCAAGATCAGGTCATATCCAACAAAAGCACCAATCACCACTGCCAAGATAATCTGTAGGATCTGAATAAAACGAGGCATTCCTCTCTCCTATATTCTTATATCAAACGATGTGTTTATCACTATATCATTGATAATAAGACAAAAGTGCAAATAATGCTGCACTTTTGTCTTCAACTTTCTGTCAAGAATTGCAATTCAAACGCTGAAGCTAGCGTCTGTTACAACTTTTTGACTTCAGTGAATTATGCTTTTTCAGCTTCAGCAATTTTCACTTTCCACGTGTCAGGGCCGATCTGGTGCGCGTTAACGCCATTTGAGTCAACCGCGACCGTTACTGGCATGTCTTCAACTTCAAATTCGTAAATCGCTTCCATACCGAGATCTTCAAACGCAACCACGCGTGCTTTTTTAATTGCTTTCGCGACTAAATAAGCTGCACCGCCAACCGCCATCAGGTAAACCGATTTATGTTGTTTGATTGACTCTACCGTTGCAGGGCCACGTTCTGCTTTACCAATCATGCCCATAATGCCTGTTTCTTCTAGCATCATGTCAGTGAACTTATCCATACGAGTCGACGTTGTCGGGCCAGCAGGACCTACCGCTTCATCGCGTACCGCATCAACAGGGCCTACGTAGTAAATGAACTTACCTTTCAGGTCAACGCCTTCTGGTAGGCCTTCACCACTTTCAAGCATGCCTTGAATACGCTTATGCGCTGCATCACGACCGGTTAAGATCTTGCCTGATAGAAGAACTGTTTCGCCTGTCTTCCACTCTTGTACGTCTTCTTTGGTTATTTCATCAAGGTTAACACGGCGTGTATTTGCGCCCGCTTCCCAAGTGATGTCTGGCCACTCTTCTAACTTAGGTGGTGTTAGCTCTGCTGGGCCGCTGCCGTCTAATGTGAAGTGTACGTGACGTGTTGCTGCACAGTTAGGGATCAAACATACAGGCTTAGACGCAGCATGCGTTGGCGCTGATTTGATTTTTACGTCCACGACAGTGGTTAGACCGCCAAGACCTTGTGCACCAATACCAAGCTTGTTTACACGGTTGAAGATATCAAGACGAAGCTCTTCTTCAGCGTTCTCTGGACCTTTGTCGATAAGGTCTTGGATGTCGATGTGTTCCATCAGAGATTCTTTCGCTAGTACCGCTGCTTTTTCAGCTGTACCGCCAATGCCTATACCTAGCATGCCCGGTGGACACCAACCAGCACCCATCGTCGGCAGCGTTTTCTCTACCCACTCTGCAATGTCATCAGAAGGGTTTAGCATGACCATCTTGGTTTTGTTCTCAGAACCGCCACCTTTAGCCGCGATTTGAATTTCAACTTTATTACCTGGAACCATATTAATGTGAACAACCGCTGGTGTGTTGTCTTTTGTATTAATACGCTTACCTGCAGGGTCCATTAGGACAGATGCACGCAATGGGTTATCTGGATTGTTGTAAGCTTGACGAACGCCTTCATCAACCATCTGTTGTACTGTCTGATCCGTTTCCCACCTAACATCCATACCGATGTTCACGAAACAAGTAACAATACCCGTATCCTGACAAATTGGACGATGACCTTCCGCAGACATACGCGAGTTGATAAGAATTTGAGCAATCGCATCTTTTGCTGCTTGGCTCTCTTCTTTTTCGTACGCTTTTTCTAGGGCTTGGACAAAGTCTAAAGGGTGATAATAAGAAATGTACTGAAGTGCGTCAGCGACACTGCTGATCACATCTTGCTTACGAATAACCGTCATTGCATGCCTCTTTATTGTTCTGGTTCCATGTGGGTTCTTGGTGTGACTGTTTTTGTCTAACCGGATTAGTTGGTTTAGCTTTTTATTATGTTGAGCTGTATTTAGTTGCTTTAGCAATCGCTTGCATAGCTTTAAACTAAACCATTTGGTTTGCACCGTTCTAATCAAGAACCCATTTTATTTTCAATTTATGATACTCTTGCTTCCTCTCACACGCCATGCAGTGATCGAACTCTTTGTCACAAATTAAACAAATGAATAACAACGAATTTCGCTCTATCCAAATCAAGCCGCTTCAATATCAATCAACTTTAGCTAAACAACTGTTTTCTCATATTGAAAGTATGCCGTGGGCAATGCTATTACGCTCTGCTTCAGAAAGCCACGTTGATAGTCGATACGACATTTTAGTTGCTCAACCCATCGCCACCTTCGAAACTATCGGTGCAGAAACGACCGTTAATGTTAATGAAGAGTGCGAGGTTTCAACGTCGGATCCTTTCGAACTACTCGACCAATATCAACAGCAATTATTACCAACGACAACGGAACACAGCGAATTACCATTCGTCGGCGGTGCGTTGGGTTATTTCAGCTACGATTTAGGTCGCCGTGTTGAGACATTACCTTCTCTAGCGCAACGTGATATTGAAGCTCCTGACATGGCGGTTGGCTTATATGAATGGGCCATTGTCGTTGATCACAAACTGAAGACGGCATGTATTGTCGGCCAAAATATTGATTCACATCTCGATTGGTTAACCTCGCAGTCAAAGCACAATGCAGTAATCCAACCTTGCTTTGGATTAACGACGCCATGGCAATCCAACATGAGTCAAGATAGCTATGCGAACAAGTTCGATAGTGTTCAAGAGTACTTATTATCGGGTGATTGTTATCAGATAAACCTTGCTCAGCGTTTTCGTGCCGATTACCAAGGCAGCGAATGGCTCGCTTATGAAAAGTTAGAGCAATACAATTCGGCACCGTTTTCCGGCTTTATTCGTCTTGAACACTCAGCAATCTTAAGTGTCTCGCCAGAACGATTCTTAGAGCTCAATAGTGGCACCATAGAAACCAAGCCAATCAAAGGCACGCGTCCTCGTTCTGATGATCGTGAAATTGATGATGCCCATGCTCAAGACTTGATGAGTGCAGAGAAGGATCAGGCCGAAAACCTAATGATCGTTGACCTACTGCGTAATGATATTGGTCGCGTGGCGAAACCTGGTACGGTTCACGTCCCTAAACTGTTTGATATCGAAAGCTTCCCTGCTGTGCATCACTTAGTAAGTACAATCAGAGCCGATCTAGATTCTCAATATTCAGCAACTGACTTATTGAGAGCTTGTTTCCCCGGCGGTTCGATTACTGGCGCACCAAAAGTGCGAGCAATGCAGATCATTGAAGAGTTAGAACCCCATCGACGCTCCGCTTATTGCGGCAGCATTGGCTACATCAGTCGAAATGGCAGAATGGATACCAGCATTACCATTCGTACGTTAGTTGCTGAAAACAACACGCTCTATGCGTGGGCTGGCGGTGGTGTGGTGTTCGATAGTGACTGTGCCTCTGAATACCAAGAGACGCTCGATAAGCTGAGTCGCATTCTGCCTGTGCTTGAAGACTGCTAAACATACGTCATTTATTCGTCAGTTAATCAGCTAATCAGCTAATCAGCTAATCAGCTAGCGAAAAGCAAAAAAAAGCCGAAGTCATCGATATGATAACTTCGGCTTTTTAATATTTGATTCAAATAAACGCCAAACACGACTACCGAACGAATGAGACCTAATAGCCAACAGGAACTAATAGCTGATAGCTGATAACTGATAGCTGATAGCTGATAACAAATAAGCACTAAGCACTAAGCACTAAGCACTAAGCAACATTCGCCGGCACAATACCCCATTTATGGAGCATTTCTTTCAGATCATTCGCTGTGTATGGCTTACTAAGAATGTCATCCATACCACATTGGATACAGCGCTCACGCTCTTCTAACGTTGTACCCGCTGTTAGTGCCACAATCGACTTGCTATAGCCTTTCTCTCGTAGCTTCTGCGTCGCTTCAAAGCCGTCCATGACCGGCATTCTGCAATCCATGAACACAATATCGTATTCGTTATTGCTCGCTAACTCGAAACCTTCTACGCCATTGCTGGCTATGGCAGGGTCAATTTCGTATTTGCGTAACATTTGTTGGATGATGATCTGATTCATCTTGATGTCATCGACCACCAGCACTTTTAATAAAGACAACTCAACATTTGATTCGACATTTTTGGCCACTCGTTCGTCTTCAAGCGATACTTCGATAACTTGTAGAGGTACAGAAATAGTAAAAGTTGTTCCGACTCCGACCACACTCGACACACTAATCTCACCATTCATCAGAGCAACTAGCTTGCGACAAATCGCTAAACCTAACCCGGTACCCTCATAATTTCGGCTGCTCGAACTATCAGCCTGAGTAAAAGGTTCAAACAAGGTTTTATGTGCCGACTCGGCTATGCCAACCCCTGTATCTTCAACAGAGAAAGCGAATTGGTTGTTGCCCCATTCAATATCAACATTTACATGCCCGTCTTCTGTGAATTTAATCGCATTGCCAATTAGGTTCACAAATAGCTGAGTGATACGCTCTAAATCCCCATTGAAATGAGTCGGTACGTTTGAGGCAACAGTGATATTAAATTCAAGCTGCTTCTCAATCGCACGGTTGGTAAAGATACTCTGAATCGTGTTTCTCAAATCATTCAGCGCAAACTTCTTCGGAATAAGCTCCAACATACCCGCATTAATCTTACTGTAGTCCAGTAAGTCATTAATGATGGTTCTTAGAAACTCACCAGATTGGCTTAGGTTATTGACTATTTCACGTTGAGAGCCGGTTAATTCGGTATCACTGATCAATTCAGCACTACCCAACAAGCCGTTGAGTGGGGTTCTTAATTCGTGGTTAATCATCGCAACGAAATCGCGTGTTGCTCTTTCGGACTCTTCTGCTCGTTTGCGTGATTCAATATTTCGATTGATGGCGAGCTGATGAGTTAACGCACTGCATATCAGATCTGTTACCAGCAAGAGTTGGCTCTCGATAAACTCATAGTCTTGGTCCAGTAACCTAACCTTAACGATCAGCGCACCAACAATCACCTTCTCGACTTCGAGCGGCACTGTCAGTAATTCACCTTGCCATTGAGGTTCTTGAATATCTTGATCTAACTCGCCGACCGTTTCGTCGCCGTAGTCGTATGCTAGAAGCTGAGGGATGAGTTTAGGCGGCAGTATCAGGCGACTGGCTTCAATCAAATAACTGTTGGTCACGTTAGCCGTTAGTTCAGACAACATGATGTCATCGAGATCATTCCTAAGAAACGCGCGCCCAAAATTGATCAACAGGTTGTCGATTTGTTCTTGAAACTCAATGCGGCGGATATTCGCGTTCGAACGCTTTTCTAACTGACGCAGCGCAAGCTCAAGCTGTTGGTTGGCCTCAAACAATTCGAGGCTCTTTTGTTCCAACAATGCTTCAGCCGCTTTGCGTGCCGCTATTTGACGTTTAAGCTTTTTCTCTAGGGCAGATGCCAGATCCATATTACTTTTCGACTTTTAAATTAAACCTAACCACACTTTGGTCATCATTCTGAGGTGTCATTTCTACCATTATGGTTTCGTTATGGTAGTCAGCGCACCCTTCTATTAGCCCTAAGCAAACATGTGACATGCATCTCGCACTCTTGTAATCAAAGATGAGTTGCGCTTCAGTCGTGGTAATAAAGCTAAACTCAGGTGGCTCAGCATCAGGGTAGAGCTTCTTCACTTCTACGTGAATATAGCGCTCTACGTGTTGAATAAATTGAAAAGTGGTGTTGCTATGGGCAAGGCTCGCTTTGTTCGGTAAAGAGGCTAACAGGTTCTTAAACACTGACTGCCCAAATACGCGTTGCAAACTCCCTGCATCGATATCGGTTTTCTTACTCAGGTTAATAATGAGCTTCACGAGATCTTTATGGTCGTAACTTCCGACTGATGTGTAGATCCCTTCGTCTTCTGACATTTCTAAAACTTCTTCCAAAAGCTCTAAACCAAACTTATCTTCAACAAGCTCTAAAAATTCGGTGAATATGATTCCTTTCATCTCATACCTTTTGTTCTATTTCTTTTTAGAATGAGCCACTAAGTGAGTGTTATCAAATTCTTAAGAACAAAATAACCACCCGTCACTCAATTTTATGACATGAGTAACGCTTACTGACTCGTATGCACTTATTGAATATAGCAAAAACCTGAGAATTTAAGATAAAGCTTATATAGCTTGTCTATCTTATGTATCACTTGTCTGTCTTATATATCACTTCCCTGTTTTTACCTTGCTTGTTTTCTTTCATACAATTTCTCCGCTTGGTTTAGACCTTCCTACTTAAAGTGACCCTATCACTATGCTACCGGGTATTTAGCCAACAAAGAGGGGAGCAAGGAGCTGCTAAATAACAAATGGACATAAGCCAAACGAACCGCACAGCGAGCAAAACAGTGAGATTGGCTTTCGACTCAATGTTGTGCCTATACTTAAAATGATAATAATCAATATATTGGCATGACATGAATAAAGATCGCTTCCTTCAACAGTTCCAACTTAACCCAACCGTTGGCTACCACCCAGAGTCCGTTGAACGTGTTTCTCATATAACTGGGGATCAACTTCGGAAAGCGGCAGTCGTAGTTGGTTTAGTTGAAAGAGAAGACGGTTTACATGTCATTTTTACTAAAAGAGCAGCACATCTTAAGCACCACCCGGGCCAGATCAGCTTCCCTGGAGGAAAACACGAACTCTCCGACCCATCTATGCAATTTACGGCACTGAGAGAACTTCATGAAGAGGTAGGAATTCGATCGGATCAGGTTAAAATTGTTGGGCAATTACCAGTATTGAGTACCATTAGTAAATTTTCGGTTACACCGATTGTTGCAATGGTCGATCCTGATTACAAAGCTGTTATTGATGAGAACGAAGTTGCCTCTATTTTTGAGGTTCCTGCCACCTATGTTTTAGACCAAGCTAAGTTACACAGCCACATGGTGAATTTTAAGCAAATCAAACATCGTGTTTTCGCCATGCCCTTCGAAGAGCACCTAATTTGGGGCGTCACAGCACAAATCATCCAATCATTGCAGCAGCATGTAGTGCAACAAATCACATAGAAACTACGTTTTGTTTAAACTCTGTTAACAAAATCCAGCCTTTCTATGGAACAGATTTATTAATGCAATTTTACGCAAACGTTTCCCTAGTATAAATCCAAACAACACCACCTCTGACATTAAAAAAACTAATGCCAAGCATGAGCATAAATCACCTGTAGCACACCATTTTCGTGATCAAAAATCCGTTTTTCGCATATCATGTGACACGCCGTTTCAATACATGATTTAGATCTATTTTTTGCAGACTAAAATTATGCAGAATTAGCCCCAACTTATTTCCTGTTCCCAAAAAATGAGTAATTTAACATGAACACAACAACTTCTTCGGCAAATGCCGTTAAAGATTCAAGCAAGTTTAACTACAAAGATTTTACCTGGTGTTTATCACTATTCGGTACAGCAGTTGGTGCTGGCGTACTATTCCTTCCAATCAAAGCAGGTGCGGGTGGTTTTTGGCCACTAGTTATTCTTGCTCTAATCGCGGCACCAATGACTTGGTTCGCACACAAATCTCTAGCTCGTTTCGTTTTATCTTCTAAGAACCCAGAAGCTGATATTACGGATACAGTTGAAGAACACTTTGGTAAGACTGGCGCAAACCTTATTACTTTTGCATACTTTTTCGCTATCTACCCAATCGTTCTTATCTACGGCGTTGGTATCACCAACACAGTTGATTCTTTCCTAGTAAACCAAATGGGTATGGAATCTATTCCACGTCCTCTTCTTTCTGGTGCACTTATCCTTGCTATGACAGCAGGTGTTGTATTCGGTAAAGAGCTGATGCTTAAAGCAACTTCAGCAATGGTTTACCCACTAGTATTAGTACTACTAGCGTTATCTTTCTACCTAGTTCCTGACTGGAACACTTCAATGATGGAAACAAGCCCAGAATGGTCAGCAATGCCTTCTATTATCTGGCTTGCGATTCCAATCATCGTGTTCTCTTTCAACCACAGCCCAATCATTTCACAGTTCTCTAAAGAGCAACGTCGTGTATACGGTGACGACGCAGTTAAGAAAACTGACGCGATCACTGGCGGCGCAGCAATGATGCTGATGGGTTTTGTAATGTTCTTCGTATTCTCTGTAGTGCTTTCTCTATCTCCAGAGCAACTAGCAACAGCACAATCACAAAACATCTCGGTTCTTTCTTACCTAGCTAACGTTCATGAGTCTCCACTTATCTCTTACATGGGTCCTCTAGTCGCGTTCGCAGCAATCACTTCTAGCTACTTCGGTCACTTCCTAGGTGCTCATGAAGGTCTTGTTGGTCTAATCAAATCTCGCTCTGGTTCTTCAATCAGCACGATTGAGAAAGCATCTCTAGCGTTCATCGTTGTTACAACTTGGATTGTTGCGGTAGTTAACCCAAGCATCCTAGGTATGATTGAAACAATGGGTGCTCCAATGATTGCAGCTATCCTGTTCCTAATGCCTGTATTCGCGATGCAGAAAGTACCAGCAATGGCTAAGTACAAAACTTCAGCACCTGTGCAAATCTTTACAGCTTTATGTGGTCTAGCGGCTATTAGTTCTGTAATCTACGGCGCTCTTTAATCTCAAGCCTTTTTTATAAGATGGCATCCATCTTATATCGCGAGATTAGACAAAAAATATAATGATAATAAATGAGCCTCCCTACTCCCCTTGGGAGGCTCTCTTTTTGAGGTAATCGCTATGCTTAGTGTATTTGATATCTATAAAATCGGTGTTGGTCCATCGAGCTCACACACAGTTGGACCAATGAAAGCGGGTAAAGAATTTATTGATGACCTACGTTCAATGGGAAAATTGCGCGACATCACTAAAATCACCGTGGACGTATATGGATCACTATCACTGACAGGGAAAGGTCACCACACCGATATCGCTATCATCATGGGTCTTGCTGGCAACACCCCTGAGAAAGTAGATATTGACTCTATCGCGGGCTTTATTGCACGAGTAGAAGAAACTGAACGTCTACCTGTTGGTATGCACTGTCATACTGTTTCGTTCCCTAAAGATGGCGGAATGAATTTCCATAAAACCAACCTTTCTCTACACGAGAACGGCATGAGCATTCATGCTTGGGTTGATGACGAAGTAGCTTACTCAAAAACGTACTACTCAATTGGTGGCGGTTTCATCGTTGACGAAGAGAGCTTCGGCAAAGAAGAAGAAAACCCGATTAAAGCACCTTACGAATTCACAACAGCTGAAGAGCTGGTTAATCAGTGTAAAGAAAGTGGTCTTTCTATCAGTACACTGGTTATGAAAAACCAAGCGGCTTTCCACTCAGACGAAGAGTCTCGTACTTACTTCGCAAACATCTGGAAAACGATGCGTGAGTGTATGGATCGCGGTATGAATACTGAAGGTATCCTGCCGGGTCCATTGCGTGTACCTCGCCGTGCAGCTTCACTTCGCCAACTTCTGATTACTTCAGAAAAAACAACCAATGATCCAATGACGGTTGTTGATTGGGTGAACATGTTTGCATTCGCAGTAAACGAAGAAAATGCTGCCGGTGGCCGTGTTGTTACTGCACCAACTAACGGCGCATGTGGCATCATCCCTGCTGTATTGGCGTACTACGACAAGTTCATCCAAACGGTGACAGAGAAAGATTACATCCGTTACTTCGCAGCTTCTGGTGCCATCGGTGGTCTTTACAAGCGTAACGCTTCTATCTCTGGTGCTGAAGTTGGCTGTCAGGGCGAAGTTGGCGTGGCATGTTCTATGGCTGCTGCTGGTCTTGCTGAGCTTATGGGTGGTAGCCCAGAGCAAGTATGTATGGCTGCAGAAATTGGCATGGAACACAACCTAGGTCTTACATGTGACCCTGTTGCTGGCCAAGTACAAGTACCATGTATCGAGCGTAACGGTATTGCTGCAGTTAAAGCAATCAACTCAACTCGTATGGCACTTCGTCGTTCTTCTGCTCCGACTGTATCTCTAGATAAAGTTATCGAAACTATGCTAGAAACAGGCAAAGACATGAACGCTAAATACCGTGAGACTTCTCAAGGTGGTTTGGCAGTTAAGGTGGTTTGTTAGTTAGCATTAGTTTGCTAGTCAGCATTAACTTGTTGGTCAGCATTAGTTAACAAGCCAACGCTTAACTCAGTCTGCTTGATAACGAGCAGATAATAAAAAGGAACGCCAATGCGTTCCTTTTTTTGTATCTAAAAGCTTTTGTAGCTGAAATTTGGTGACTGATTTATTCAACCGACCAAATTGTTTTGTTAGATCACCTGCGAGATAAGCAAGAAGCAACCAAACAACAGTGAGAAAACCATCATTACGTTGCCACCTTCTGCGCGATATCTATCGTCAGCAACTTTCATGAAACGCTGCTTGTGAACCATCACTAAAGGAACAAACACGGCCAAGAACACCAAGATGATGCCCGCGTAGTTCAACACTTGTAAGAACTTGTCTGCTGCAAGTAATGAACCCGCCAGCGGTAAGATGAAGCTAATGCAATACGTTACCGCCGTATTTTGATTGAACATATCTTTGTTCTGGTTGAACAGCGCCATCGCCACACCAAAGAAAGAGGTCAACAACGCCAAGCCAGTGAAGGTAGACAGAACGTTACCCACCCAAGGAGATTGAGCTTCAAACGCAGCCATCAAGTCAGACACATTTTTGAAGCTTCTGAATTGCTCTTCGCTCAGGTTACCCACTACCGCAAACAACCAACACAGGTAACACACTAATGGAATCAGAGAGCCTACGATCACCATATTGCGTAGCTGCTTGTCTGTCGCTTCGTGGTTGTAAGAAACTAAGGTTGGAATCACAACCATAAAGCCAAAACTGGTAAACAGGATCGCGCTGGTTTTGATGAGGTCAACATGATCATGGCTTGTCACCTGCATCAAGTTCTCATGAGTCATACTTGGCGCCAAGAACGTCATGGTGACAAACAGACTGACCAACATCACAAAGAACAATGCACGGTTCAGCTTATCAATCACACCAGTTCCACTCGCCACCACGGCTCCGGCGATAAGCGTAAATGCAATTTGACCCGTTGTAGCACTTATCTCAACACCAAAGTTAGACAGCAACTTACTTAACAAGTCGCCAGCACCCAAGATGTATGCCATTAGCAAGCAAATCAGTAGCGCATAAAGCAACCCATTGGTAAGCAGTTGACCTTGTTTGCCCAGCGTTTTTCGAGCAATAGAGTTCAATCCTAAACCGCCACCAGCTTTGATGGTCGCTTCTAGAAGTAATAATGCTGCGTAAGTGGTACCGAAACAGATCAATACCATCAGCAGCGTGCCGTAAAGCAATCCGAATTGAGCCAATACCATTGGGATCGCAAGCATACCAGCACCGAGAGCGGTACCAGCGATAATTAGGGAGCTCCCTATCATTTTAATATTCATTGTCTTTAACTTATTTGTTTAGTTTTTATAGATGTGAGTCTTCGTTCATCGATGGGATGACAAAGGAGTTCAGATAGAAATAAAGTTATAAAACGAATAACAATAGGAGCGATAAGCGATAAAGAAGCGTGCAGAGACGTTGTCGAACAGGGCGTTCAAAGGGGAGCTTGTCTTAAAAGAGGTAAAACGAGAATCATGAGTTTGCGTTAACTGATGTGGTGAACCTTCCGTAGGTTCGATGATCGGTGATGTAATCTTGAATTTCATGTATGTGTCCAATAAGTCACATTCCATAGTATTTAAAGCAGCGTATCCGTTGCTGCCCTACCTCTCTCATAGAGGTCTTTTCATCTTATAGAATGGGTCTCGAAACACAACGCTATAACCACAATTTTTGCTATTAAATTGAACAAAACAGCCATTTGAGCATAAATTAACCACTAAACCGTATAAAGCAACAATCATTATTAGTAATAAGTTAGCCTCAGAAATACACCAAACCCATTAACAACAATGCTTGTACGTAGAATAACCCAAATAATAAGACAGGCACAAAAAAGGCGCTCTTGTGAGCGCCTTTCGTAACTTTGAAACTTTGAAACTTTGAAACTTTGAAACTTTGAAACTTTGAAGACTATAACCTCAAAAGCGATATTGAATACTATCGTATTGAAGGCAATTACTTTAAAAATATAGCTTTGAAATTACAGTCTCGAAACCTTATTCACCGCGGTAGATACAACCGGCAGTGCATGTTTCTTTAATTTCAACTTTGCTTAGAAGCGGCAAGTTTGGTTTTAGCTCGTTCCAGATCCATTTAGCTAATACTTCACTCGTTGGGTTTTCTAAACCTTCAATGTCGTTCAAGTAGTAGTGATCAAGACGGTCGTAGATTGGCTTGAAGACTTCTTTAATTTCAGAAAAGTCGATTACCCAGCCTGTATGTGGATCAACTTCGCCTTCTACGTACAAACGAACAAGAAAAGAGTGTCCATGCAAACGACCGCACTTATGCCCTTCTGGCACGTGTGGAAGATGGTGGGCTGCTTCAAACATAAACTCTTTGTATAACTCAGATCTCATTGTGTTTCTCAGGCTAAAAAAATGACACGCAATTTTACGTAAAACCCTGTCACTTCACAAGTTCTATCAATAGTAAGCCTTCAAACTGATTTTATAAGACCAAACCTCACCAGCTACAGGTATTAATAAAATTAACATTTAAAGATTACAAACACGGAAACAAGATCATACTTATCGTTATTTAATGATAAATTACTGACACTTACGCGCCAAAAAAACAACACAAACTTGCTACATCACAGAAACATAACCACAACCGGAGCATGGTCACACTATTCGTTATACCCCATAGGTAGTAGGGTTTCTGACACGTAAAGTATGCGCGTCATTATAAATAAAAAAAATAACCCCCTATGCGCTCAACAATCACGTTCAAAATCCTGGTGGCTTTAGCCATCGTGTTTACATTCTTGCTTGCCATATCGACGTATTTTCAATATTCGCAACAGAAAGAGTTAGTTAACTCTGTACTCAGTGAACAATTGCACGATAAAGCGAGTAACTATTTCGATAGCCTTAATATGATGATGCTTACGGGCACCATGGCACAAAAAGAGACACTTCGTCAGAAAGCGTTAGCTCAAGAAGGTATTGAAAATGTTCGTGTATTGCGCGCTGATGCGGTGAGTAAGTTATACGGGCCTGGTAATGACAACCAAACGCCTGTTGATGATATTGATAAACGAGCGCTAGCGGGTGAAACCGTTATCGAACCCTTTTCTGCCGATTGGGGAAAAGGCTTGGTTATTGCTCTGCCAATGAAGTCGAGCGAGAACTATCGCGGCACCAATTGTGTGGCATGTCATATGGCGCCAGAAGGGGAAGTATTAGGTGCAATTAGACTTGAATATAACCTTAGCCATGTCAACTCGCTGATCAATACTCAAACGATGACAGCGATCGGTATCATGGCGGTGATCTCCTTTGTCGGATTCGTTCTTACTATGGGATTGATTCGTAAGATAATCGTTCGCCCGCTTCAACAAACCTCTCGCTTTATGACCCAAGTCAGCAGTGATAAAAACCTATCCACTCGGCTTCCAGAGCAAAGCAAAGATGAAATTGGTACGCTTGCTAACTCCATCAACTCGTTCATGGGCACTGTTTCCAACAGCTTAGAGAGGGTACAAGACACCTCGCACAAACTGAATGCTTCAGCCAACCAACTGACCAGTGTTGCACAAATTACCGAGCAAGCCGCCAGCGATCAACAAAACGAAACAGCTGAAGTACAAAACAATATCGAAGGAATACAGGCACAACAGATCAATGTAGAACAAGCCACTTTAACCGCTTCAGAGCTCATCAATCATACCGCTGATGTGGCATGTAAAAGTGCTAACCAAGCACATGATGCAAGCAGTGAGATAAAGAATCTAGTCAGTAGCATAGAAGAAGTGAAACACAAGATACTGACACTCAATGAGCAAACCGGAGAGGTTTCTTCAATATTGAGTGTTATTCGAGGCATTGCCGATCAAACTAACCTGCTCGCCTTGAATGCAGCGATTGAAGCTGCTCGCGCGGGAGAACAAGGTCGGGGCTTTGCGGTAGTGGCAGATGAAGTTCGTAATCTTGCATCACGAACGGCTGAAGCTACAGGCAGTATTGAATCGATTATCCATCAGTTCCAAAAAGGTAGCGAAGAGTCGTTAACTTCGGCCGACCGTGTTTGCGAACAAGCACATCAAAGCTCAACAGATATCGACGCTCTGTCCGTTCAAATGAATGGTGTCGTTGAAGAGATGAAGCAGGTGCTGGCTCATGCGCAAAATATTCAACAACAGACGCAATCCACCACACACGCGACTGAAGATGTTCAACAAAAGGTTGAAACCATCACTTATCACGCTGATAACACATCGCAGTCTGCGGCTGAGACTCGTGGAATCAGTAATGATTTAGAAGAGCTGTCTGATCACCTTGAATCTCTTATCAACCAATTCACCTTATCGAGCTCTAATACCAACGATAAAGGTCAGTCATAAGTCGGTAAAACTCTCCTACCGACATCAATAAAAAAGCGCTCAAAGATGAGCGCTTTATCTTCATAACAATGTCTAGTTCCGGGTTTCAGGCTTTCAGGCTTTCAGGCTTTCAGGCTTTCAGGCTTTCAGGCTTTCAAAGTACCTTAAACCATGATTAGTGCGTAATGGAAACCGCGGTTAAATCTTTATGCTTGTGGTACATCGCGTGTTTGAATATCAGATTCGCACTCACGGTATCCATTCCTGCGACCTCTACATAAGCGCCTTTTTTACGGAACTTAAATACGACCTTATCAAGCGCCTCAACCGACGTGTTATCTAGGAACGACGCATCCGATATATCGATCGTCACTAAAGACGTGGCGTTGTCATAATCAAATAGATCGACAAAGGCATCCGAAGAAGCAAAAAAGACATGGCCTTTTACTCGATGAGTGGTGTGCAGTTCGTTGGTCACCACTTCATCGGATATAAAGACCATCGACTTGCTAGCATGCGCATAAAACAGAGCCGATAGCACCACGCCAACCGCAACACCTATTGCGAGATTGTGAGTAAACACCACCACCGCCACGGTTGCTAGCATGGTTACGTTAGTTGGGAGTGTGTGGTCTTTAAGCTCAACAACAGAACGCCATGAAAACGTGCCGATTGAAACCATGATCATCACAGACACTAAAGCGGCCATCGGTATCAGCTTCAACCAATCAGAAACAAACACCACCATCAACAACAAAACAACACCTGCAATTAAGCTTGATAACCTCGTCAAACCGCCAGATTTGATATTGATTATCGACTGGCCGATCATCGCACACCCCGCCATGCCACCAAATAAAGAGGCCACGATATTCGCTACACCCTGCCCTTTGCATTCATTGTTTTTATTACTTTCTGTATCAGTCAGATCATCAACGATCGTCGCTGTCATTAAGGACTCTAATAAGCCTACGAGGGACAGAGCAATAGAATAAGGAAGTATGGTCGCCAACGTATCAAACGTGAATGGAATATTCGGAATCAAAAATACCGGGAGTGAATCGGGAAGCTTACCCATATCGCCAATTGTTCTGACATCCAAACCAAAGAGCATACTAACGACAGTAAGTACTACGATGGCAATCAATGGAGACGGTATCGCACTGCCTAATTTAGGGAAATAAGGAAGCAGATAAATAATGGCTAAACCAAGAGCAACTAACAGGTAAACGCTTGATGGCACATTGATGAGTTCGGGGAGTTGCGCCATGAAGATAAGAATCGCGAGTGCGTTAACAAAACCCGTTATGACTGATTTTGAAACAAAGTTCATTAAGTTACCCAGCTTGAGATAACCCGCGGCAATTTGAATCACGCCAGCAAGGAATGAAGCGGCGAGTAGATATTCTAGCCCGTGGTCTTTAACTAAAGTAACCATTAACAGCGCCATTGCGCCCGTTGCTCCGGAGATCATTCCCGGACGACTTCCAACCAACGCAGTGACGACACAAATACAGAAAGATGCGTATAACCCTACTTTAGGGTCTACGCCTGCGATAATTGAAAATGCGATAGCTTCAGGGATCAATGCAAGTGCAACGACAATCCCAGATAATGAATCTCCTTTAACATTTGATAACCAGTGTTTTTTTAAATAATTAAGCATGTAATTCTCTTTTACTTATACAGTCATCCCTGCCTTGTTGAGACATAATTTGATCGACTGTTTTTCTTGAATGAGCGAGCGCTCGAAAAGTGCGGGTGTAGAGAGAATGCAGGGGCTAAGGCGGCGTAATTAACACGTGAACATTAAACTCCTCTGGTTTGTGATTGGTTTGCTATTGATTAAGTAAGCTCAAGCCGATTAATAATAGGCACTAAGGTAAACAGTAAAAATTAAGCTAGCGAGTAAACATTAGACTAGATCGTAAGTATTAAGTTGGATCGTAAGCATTGAGCTAGCTTGAGCCGCGCCAATATAAAGTGAGTCTTGATGCAATCACACATTCATTATTGCAAACAAAGATTCCAAACCTATACCAGCTCGTCAACGGTTACGGCTATTCATTAAAACGGTTACGGCTATTCACTAAAACCGTTACTAACCTAGTTTAATAACCTAACTTCGGCATGACGTTTATAAACGTCTAACGGCAATTACACCGCATGAAATCGAACAAAAAAACAACCCTTAGTGGTTTTTCTTGTCTGTAGACACAATATTTCTTTCGTCGAGCAAGAATAAAGGTTGAAGCTGTCCGTATGACAGGTAATATGTTCAATCGATTTAAAAAGTTTATACAACTCAATGTTTCGGCTAATTATTGTGCAAATGTCTATTTATTTGTATTAATGCCAGTAACTTTGAGCTGAATTTGTCCCTCAATGGAGAATGAAACCAACATGACTTACGCGCCTGTAACAGACGTACTTGGCGGCAAGCTAGCGGTAGACAGTGAAGTAACTGTTCGCGGCTGGATCCGTTCACGTCGTGATTCCAAAGCTGGAATCTCTTTCCTTGCCATTTATGACGGCTCTTGTTTCGACCCGATTCAGGCCGTGGTTCCTAATAATCTTAATAATTACGAAGACGAAGTATTAAAGCTAACAACTGGCTGCTCTGTTGAAGTAACGGGTAAGATTGTTGAGTCTCCTGCGAAAGGTCAAGACTTCGAACTAGCAGCAACTGACGTTAAAGTTGTAGGCTGGGTTGAAGACGCTGACACTTATCCAATGGCTAAGACACGTCACTCTATCGAATACCTTCGTGAAGTTGCTCACCTACGCCCACGTACAAACGTGATCGGCGCAGTAGCACGTGTACGTAACTGTTTATCTCAAGCGATTCACCGTTTCTACCACGAGCAAGGCTTTTTCTGGACTTCAGCTCCGCTTATCACTGCATCTGATGCAGAAGGCGCTGGTGAAATGTTCCGCGTATCTACGCTAGACATGGAAAACCTACCTCGCACTGACGAAGGCAAAGTTGATTTCAACGAAGATTTCTTCGGTAAAGAGACTTTCCTAACTGTATCTGGCCAACTTAATGCTGAAGCCTACGCTTGTGCACTAAGCAAGGTTTACACGTTCGGTCCTACGTTCCGTGCTGAAAACTCAAACACAAGCCGCCACCTAGCTGAGTTCTGGATGGTTGAGCCTGAAGTTGCGTTTGCAGACCTTGACGATGTAGCGAAACTGGCTGAAGACATGCTTAAGTACGTTTTTGCTGCTGTTCTTGAAGAGCGCCGCGACGACCTTGAGTTCTTCGCTTCTCGCATCGACAAAGAAGCAATCACTCGTCTAGAGCAATTTGTAGACGCTGATTTCGCACAAGTTGACTACACTGACGCAATCCAAATCCTACTAGACTCTGGTAAGAAGTTTGAATTTGACGTTGAGTGGGGCATCGACATGTCTTCTGAGCATGAGCGTTACCTAGCTGAAGAGCACTTCAAAGCGCCGGTTATCGTTAAGAACTACCCGAAAGACATCAAAGCTTTCTACATGCGCTTAAACGACGACGGCAAAACAGTTGCAGCAATGGACGTACTTGCACCAGGCATCGGTGAAATCATCGGTGGTGCACAACGTGAAGAGCGTCTAGACGTTCTTGACGAGCGTATGATTGGCATGGGTATCGACCCAGAACACATGAGCTGGTACCGCGACCTACGTAAATACGGCACCGTGCCACACGCAGGCTTCGGTCTTGGCTTCGAGCGTCTAGTATCTTACGTAACAGGTATGGGCAACGTTCGTGACGTGATTCCATTCCCACGTACGCCACGCTCTGCTAACTTCTAATCTCAGCTTTCTTCTTTCATAGAAGTCAGTATAGATAGATAATTAAATAGATAAAAACCTCCGTATATACGGAGGTTTTTTTATACACGCTTATTTATAAGGGCATATTCATAAGCGCCATTGATAAGCACCTACTGATAAAAGCTTAACAGCTCAATCTACTCGACAGTACGAACCAAAAAGTGATCTAAAAGTATCTTCTCGCCCGTCTGTTCTAGCGGCTTAAATTCAATCACCATCTGATCACCCTTTTGCTCAAAAGCATTCACTTTAAAGAACAAACTATCCTTATCCGCCTTAATGTTATGAGCAACCTGACGACCATTTACAAACACATCAAAAGCGGGCGCTTTTGGGTTTGCAGGAATGACAGTTTCAAAAGTGTACGTTTCACCTTCTTGCGCATAAGCTGTGTTGTAAATGCCGCCATCCTTCGTCCAATAGGTTCCATTAAAATCGATATTCTCAGCTTTCCAATGGCTGTAATAAGCGTGAAGGTTTTCAATATCGTTCTGGGTCGTTGGCGCCCATCTTACGTCATCAAGATTTACTGGCTTCGTGTAACTAAAACCATGCGCTCTCATATCGCTTTTTAGAGAGTCTAACCTCCCTAAAACATCATCGAATGTATCTTGCCAACCAAGCTCGCCATAATATTGAAGGCCTATCTCCCCAATAATGTAAAACTCGCCTTCTCTCTCAATCGTAATACCAGACCCCGAATCCCCATGGATAATCAGCCATTGAAGATTGCTTTGAGGCATTATCACCGGGTCATACTTATATTCAGCTAACCATTTCTTATCTGTGTCATTGTACTTAACAAATTTTTTGCCACCATTACGTCCGTTATAGTTACCAAAGCCAACACTGTTTACTTCATAGACTTCTGAATGGTTAAACATCCCTTTCTCTGGTAACTTCGCGGGCTTAATACCGGTGATTGGCGTGTCTAAGCGCACCAGAGCAAAATCATAAATACCATCGGTGAATTCATATTCGCCCCACTCTCCATCAGGGTCGGTGGTCGCACGTGATGTATGAATAACGTTGTACTTACCGTTCTCATCTTTTTCATAAGAAGAACAAGTTACCGCATTCTCATAACCTTCGCTTTTAGACCCGGATACATGGTTAGCAGTGATCACCCAATATGGGTCAATCAACGTTGCCGAGCCGGCATTCATGTGACATGCAAAATCGAATTGAGTTTGTAGAGCGAACGTTTTGTGTTGAGTGACCGAACGATCCATTTTTCCGAGACCCGCGTGCGCAGAAAAGGTCGCTACAATTGCTGATGCTAGAATGATTCTTTTCATGTTACTCAACCTCTCTCAACTGGATAGCCTCAATAGCGTGATAGCCTTGTCTCGATTCAAAATCAAACTGCCTATATTCGCGTGAATATGAGATTTCAACGATGTCATCTGGAGATTGGGTTTCAAAGGTGACGATGTTTTTTACACTGGTCATGTGAAAGGAAATATCATTTTTGATAGTGTTACATTGCTTTTTAATACACGCCGTCACATTGGCAGAAGACAGCCAGTTGTGTGTGTACAGTTCAACAGAAAAACGCCCTTGTTTCCTCGGTTTAACATGAAAATCAAAACCACCAGTACCTTGAATTAGACCAGCAAAAGATAGTTCCTGTTTATAATCGTTAGAGTCACCGCCTTGCCAGTAATAACGATTGCCAAAGGCGTTTTTACTATCTGAATTAATGATCTGCTTTAATTCACCACTGACGGTTACATCGCTTATCAGATCAGTATTTTCTTTCTCAACTCTTTGATGATCACCATACAAAAATGCCCAATCCAATCCATTTAGATCCACCTCTCTTGCGTAACGATACTTTCCCTCATCAAGCTCATAGCCGATAAATTCACTGGAAATAGACAATCTATTAGTGCCAACTTCCGAAAAATTGCTTAGTCGATTCAAATCAACATGGAGTTCGCTTGCTGAAGCATTGGTGGCTAACAAAGCCAACATGCACAGGTTTGTTTTTGTATATTTCAATCTCATCATCCCGCATTTCAATTAGTCATAACCAATTGTAATAAGTGGGGAATTTAAACCTGTAAGGTACTGTAAGCCTTTATTTGAATCACTTTATCGTATAGCGACCAATAATTGACATGAATGCATGGCGATAAAAGGTGGGCTCTGGTTATTTCCTAGCACAACCAATAAGCCAAGTTTTTGACTAAA
Organism: Vibrio sp. L3-7; assembly: GCF_963898195.1. Classification (NCBI taxonomy): domain Bacteria; kingdom Pseudomonadati; phylum Pseudomonadota; class Gammaproteobacteria; order Vibrionales; family Vibrionaceae; genus Vibrio; species Vibrio sp. L3-7. The sequence goes on from NZ_CAWQUW010000001.1 coordinate 233,337, forward strand.
GGTGATGCATATTCCAAATAATCACCATTTTGCGCTTACAAAGACTTACAAAGCCTGTGGCATTAAGGTATGAGATAGTCTTCAGAGCTAAGCTTTAATGCAGCTATTCAAAAATTCAGGCCATTTAAAACGAAAAAGCCCTGCCAAATTCTGGCAGGGCTTAAAATAGTTCGACTGAATAATCCGCTTAATCGACATCTTGATCGATTGCGTATTTGATGGCGAAACCACAGATTGCCATCATAACGAATGGGATCGCTGCCGTTGTATATTCAGCCCAAGCCATATCTGCGAATGCTTTTGCCAATAATACATGGCCGATAATAAGCAGAAGTGCGCACACAATAGCCACGATAATTAGCTTAACCTCGTTTCCCATAGTCACTCTCAACATAACGGTATCTCCAAAATTTGGTCTACCGTTATTGAAGCACAACTCTTTGATCAATAAGGCGTACAGTTACAGCGGAATCAGTCCGTACAGTTGAAATCATTCGCTGTTTTATGAGTGACTTAGCCTTTTGGACGGTTATATCGCTACATCTTTATCTAGCGCTATACCTATATACCGCTAGATCAACCGCAAGCTAGGCGATGAGTCATAAACAGCTTATTGATGAGTAAGCTTATGCGCCAGTTTTCCAAGCAGGATAAGCGCTTGTTCTTTCTCTTGCGTCAGTTCATAAGAGAAATTCAGTCTAATGGCGTTATCCACTCTGCCATGTTCACTAAACAGATCGCCTGAAGCGACGCTGATCCCCTGAGCAATCGCCAATTGATGGAATTTTTGGCTATCAAAACTCTCGGTAAAACGAATCCAAACAAAATAACCACCAATGGGCTGTTCAATTTGGATAGAGTGCGGGAAATACTGCTTGATCACGCTGATAAAATCTTCTTTTCTCATCAACAAGTTTTTACGCAATTTACGAAGATGATTGTCATAGCTTTCATGCGTTAGAAAGTGTGCGACACCAAGCTGAACAGGCGCACTGCTTGATAATGTAGAAAGGAGCTGAAGCTTTTGAATGGCATCGTTGAAACGAGTATTAACAACCCACCCCACACGATAACCTGGGCATAAACTTTTTGAATACGAACCACAAAGCAGAACAGAATCGGTCTTATCGAAGGCTTTTAGTGGCTTAGGCTTATAGCCTTCGAAGTAGAGGTCACCATACACGTCATCCTCAATAATGTAGGTTTCGTGTTGTTCTGCAATCTCTACCACACGACGCTTCGCATCTTCAGACAAACTTGTTCCCGTCGGGTTTTGAAAGGTTGTCATCAACCAACACGCTTTCACGTTTTGAGTTTTCAACGCGTGTTCAAACTGTTGGAGATTCAACCCATTAACAGGGCATACATCCACTTCAATAGGGTTAAGCCCTAACCTCTCAACGGCCTGCAATGCACCATAAAATGCGGGGGACTCAATAACAACATTGTCACCTGATTTGGTAACCGTTTGCAGACTCAAGTTGAGCGCTTCCATTGCGCCCGAAGTAATCACGATGTCTTGATGATTCACCGTAATACCTTGCTGTAAATAACGCTGCGCAATTTGCCTTCTCAGTGACTCACTGCCCGGAGGTAAATTATTAATGACACTCGCGCCAGTCATTTTTCTGCCAGCACTCGCGAGATTTCGGGTCAAGGTAGGTAAAGGGAACAGATCAGGGTCTGGGAATGCTGAGCCAAAAGGAATCACACCTTCTGCGGAACTCGACTTCAAAAAGTCAAACAAACGGTCGTTAATCGCTTTCTTCTCACGCGCTGACGGCAATTGGTGCTCCACACCATCTATTCTGGGCGCGACAAAATAGCCCGATTGAGGCTTAGCGATGATCCAGCCTTCACTTTCTAACAATTGATAGGCTTGTAGAACAGTACTATTACTGACGTTGTAATTTCGACAACTCATGCGCACAGAAGGGATCTTCTCCCCGGATCGCCAAGTGTTGTTGGCAATCTGAGTTCGAATGTCCTTTGCAAGCTCTTCATAACGCGCCATCTAATTGTACTACCTAGATAAATTTATAAGCCGGAGATTTTATCACTAACGTTAACAACTATTGCTGCTATCCATATGATTACCCCTGATTTCTATAATTGTGTGAATTGGTTCACAGATAACTTTGTAAGCTTTGCTAAGTTTGTACTCAAGGCGGGAGCCAAGTTCGCTCTGTGCCTCTATAATTTGATGTAACCCAAAAAACATGCGAGATAACAATGAAAAAAATAGAAGCAGACCAACTAAGTTATAAAGGAGAGTCAAACGGTGTTCATAGTTGGACAACACCAAGTGGGCAGCCATACTACTGGCACCCAGATTGGCTACATATCGCTGAAGATGCGACAGGTTCACATCCAAAGCAGAAAATCGACATCGACCAAGATAAAGCTCCAACTCAGAAACACGCGGTATCTGCAATTCTTAAGCACCTAAACCAGTGGGCAACCGACAAACTGGCGTCTCATCCTGATATTGAAACAAGCTCTATTGAAGCTGAAATCAATCTAAAAAAATAATACGCAATGAGGCGTATCGGCTTTGACTGTTTTCACGAACGAGCAAGCCAAGATCGATCACTGAATAGCCTCGAATCTCTATCGGGGCTATTCACATATACGCATAGTAATGCTGCAATAATCCCCACTTAGTTAACAAATCACTTACACACACCAATTTCTTGTATCATTCAGCGAAAGCTATCGATAGAATTTCTGGTCCTATTTACGCAAGTCATTCAAGTTATGTATATTTCAAAGCAAGCAATGCGTCTTGCAAAGTAAAATATGCGTACTTAAAACTCGTGAATCTAGTAAGAATTATACAGACCAGAAACGAAACTGAACAAAGGCTTATCGATGGATACATCAAACTATAATCAATCGCTAACAACCCAGCTATATGCCATCGCTGGTGTGCTTTTTGGCACCTATGGCAGTCGGGTATGCCCTATGCTCGACACCTTAACGACGTTAGAAATTTTCACTCAAGTGAGTGTCGTTTTTGCCTTAGTCTGGTTTGCGCGCCATTACCTATTAGCCCGCCATGCTTTAGTTAAACAAGGTCGGTTTGCGCAGCTCGACACCTTGTTGTTTTTTGCTGCTAGTGTCCCTTTTGCGCTTTATTACAACTTAAATTACGACTTCACCATCGATAGCAATTTAAAAGTGCTCTTTGGAATGACGTTATTTGGCTTCTTTACTGGAAGCATTCTTCAGTTGAAAGCTAAGCTTGCGCAAATGGACAAAATGGAACTGTCTGGGCAGTTTGACTTCCAACTGATTGGTGAACGAAGTTCATTAGTTAAACAAATGGTCGGTTTAGTCATCGTACTTCTGATCACGCTGACCACAATGCTGACTATGGTTGCCGTTAAAGATATCTTTTGGTTAGAACATAACCCAGCTCGCTTACTGGACGGCACAGGTAAAGTCAGCGTGATTAAAGAGTTCATCTACCTTGCGCTGGTGCTTGGTGGATACGCAATAACCATCATGACATTATGGAGCAAGTTGATTAAACGCATTCTCCTGAGCCAAGAACACGCGTTGAACAAAGTAACTAAAGGCGAGCAAGGCGTGCGTTTGCCTATTTTTGGTTATAACGAATTGGGTTCTATGGCGTCAATGACCAACACCATGTTAGACAGCCTTGAAACCGCACAAAACGAAGTAAAAACCACACGTGACGTAGCGATTGTTAGCTTGTCGGCCCTTGCTGAATCTCGAGATAATGAAACGGGTGCCCACATTCTGAGAACTCAAGAATATGTTAAGGTACTCGCACAAGAACTCAGCAAATCTGAAACGCACTCTGCTTTGTTAACACCAAATTATATCGAGTTGCTTTATAAGTCGGCTCCCCTGCATGACGTCGGCAAGGTGGGTATCCCTGACAATGTTTTATTAAAGCCGGGGAAATTAACCGACGAAGAATTTGAAATAATGAAGGGCCACCCGGCAATTGGCGCTGAAGCCTTGTCTATTGCAGAAAAGCAGTTGGGAAGCTGCTCTTTCTTACAAGTCGCGAAAGAAATATCACTGACTCACCATGAAAAATGGAATGGCAGCGGTTACCCCAATCAACTGTCTGGAGAAGCGATCCCTTTGTCTGGTCGATTAATGGCATTAGCGGATGTCTATGACGCGCTAATATCGAAACGAGTTTATAAGCCAGCCTTTACTCATGAGCAAGCCAAGCAGATCATCTTAGAGGGCAATGGGACGCATTTTGACCCGCAAGTTGTACTCGCGTTTCTTGCCGTTGAATCGCAATTTGTAGAGATTGCCGCGATCTACAAAGATGGCAAAAATGTTCAGAGCGAACTTGAGCGAGAAAGCTTCATTGCTCAACCTGCATAATCCTGTCAAAAAGCACTAACTTCTTACGCCCTATAGGTTAATCCGTAGGGTGTTTTGTTATCAAATACCCTCTCTAGTCAATTAATCTGATTGAAATGGATTTTTTTTGGTCTTTCTGTTCACTTCGTATTGTCTTAAAAATTTCATACAGGTATAACTACCAATAGATACTATCCCCTCTCAATTGACATGGATGAAGATTATGTTTGAAAAAGTGCTAGCTGCTCCCGCCGATCCTATCCTCGGCCTTACTGAAGAGTTTAAAAAAGACTCTCGCGCAGAAAAAATCAACCTTGGTGTTGGTATTTACAAAAATGAAGATGGTCAAACGCCTGTTCTTAAAACAGTAAAGAAAGCAGAAGCTTCACTTCTTGAAAACGAAAAAACCAAATCTTACCTAACAATTGAAGGTACAGCTGAATACGGCCTAGCGGTTCAGAAACTTCTTTTCGGTTCAGACGCAGAGATCGTAACGTCTCAACGCGCTAAAACAGCACAAGCTCCCGGTGGTACAGGTGCACTTCGCGTAGCAGGTGAATTCATCAAGCGCCAACTAGGCGACGCAAAAATCTGGATCAGTAACCCAACTTGGGCTAACCACAACGGCGTTTTCGCTGCTGCGGGTATCGAGACAGCTCAATACAGCTACTACAATGCTGAAACAAAAGACAAAGACTTCGCAGGCATGGTTTCTGACCTAGAGAAAGCTTCTGAAGGCGATATCGTTCTTCTTCACGGCTGCTGTCACAACCCAACAGGTATCGACCCAACAACTGACGAGTGGGAAGTGCTGGCTAAACTGGTTGCTGAGAAGAAACTGCTTCCTTTATTCGATTTTGCTTACCAAGGTTTTGCAAAAGGCGTTGAAGAAGATGCAGCTGGCCTGCGTATTTTTGCTCAGTACAACAAAGAAATTCTTGTAGCGAGCTCGTTCTCTAAAAACTTTGGTTTATACAACGAGCGTGTGGGTGCATTCACTCTAGTTGCAGAATCTGCAGACGTAGCTACCACAGCATTTTCTCAAGTTAAGAGCATCATCCGCTCTATCTACTCTAACCCACCAGCGCACGGTAGTGCTGTAGTAACTCACATCCTTGGTGATGCTGATCTACGTGCTGAATGGGAAGCGGAAGTGGCAGAAATGCGTGACCGTATCCAAGAGATGCGTGAGCTATTCGTAACAACACTGAAATCTGAAGGTGTTGATGCAGACTTCACATTCATCGAGCGCCAAAACGGCATGTTCTCGTTCTCTGGCCTAAGCAAAGAGCAAGTAACCCGCCTGAAAGACGAATTCGCTATCTACATTGTTGGTTCTGGCCGTATCAGTGTTGCTGGCATGACTAAGTCAAACATGGGCCCTCTATGTAAAGGTCTTGCTGCGGTTCTTTAATCGTAAAGCGAAACCTGTACGTGCAGACCGATAGATATGCAAAAGCCAGCGAATAAGCTGGCTTTTTTGTATTTAAAATTATGATCTCAGTTGCTTTGATAAGTTGACAAGATTATTGATAAGTTAACAAGTTAGTACTCTAAGAAAAACTCCACCCCTAGCTCGTTAGTACGCTCACTACGAATCTTACCTTCTCCATCTCGGTGTTGATAAGAACCACCAATCGCAAACTTGTTGGTCACTAGATAGCGTAAACCTAGGTGATAGATCTCTTCGTCAAACAGGTCACTTCGGTTAACTTGCACACTGCCATTAGCAATCCAACGTTTCGCAAAACCATAGTTGAGTTCAGCTTTTAGACCTTGGATAAACTCCGTATCTGAAGATTCAGTTTGATTCGTATCATTGTCTTCAACCTTACCTTTAGTAATACCAAGCAAGTAGGAAGCAACGAGATCGAGATCTTTTCGGATACTATAACGGTAACCAGCACCTGTCATTAAAGTATCAATACGAGTGGTAGTTTCATCTGGATGAATGAAGCGTGCGCTGTAGTCACCCAATAACAACCAATCATCAGTCATCGTATAACTAACACCCAACCCGTACGATGATGCATTATTATTACTACCCGCATCTTCATTCAAACTACCCGAATGAGCGGTCGCGTATATGTGGTCATAATCCAGAATGTTTACATCTCCAGACACTGCCCATGAGTTCGAAGAAAACACTGCAATTACTGATACTAAACTTAGCTTCCACATCGACATTCATATCATCCTTTAAAAACGCTCTCCAATTTATTAAAAGGTTAGTCTATCCATAAGACTTTAAAAAGGTTTTAGCTCACAGATTGATTTGTCACGGAAAATTATTATCAAATGTTGTACCATGAAATCATACAAACTAATGGATGATCATTATGGATGCTGAGTTATTAGAGATTCAGAACTTTCTGGCACAATACCCACCTTTCACGGAGCTCCCTGAAGAGATCTTGATGAAAGTGACCAGTAGCGTGGAAATTTCTTATTACCGCCAAGATACACCTATCATTCACTTTGGTGACCAAATCCATGACCTCTATATAGTTCGAAGCGGTGAAGTAGAAGTCTACCGTCGTAAAGGCGAACTCTATAACCGCCTTGATGAAGGGCATTTGTTCGGCCAAATGGGCCTGTTGACCAACAACAAAGTTCGTTTCCCGGTCAAAGCGACCGAAGACACCCTACTCTATTGCATCCCTGAACCGATTTTCCAAGAACTCTACGACAACTACGACTCTTTTGCCGATTTCGTTGAAGTGGAAGATAACGCCCGCCTTCGTCAAGCCAACTCAGATAGTAACGATGCCAACGACTTATCAACATCGAAGGTTAAAACGCTGCTCACTAGCGAAGCTCCGATGATCGAGAAAACGCGTACGATTCAACAAGCCGCCACCATGATGGCTGAGGATAATGTGTCTTCTTTGCTGATCATCGACCCAGATATCGTTGAAGATGACGAAGACGACTCAACACCTGTTATTGGCATTATTACTGACCGTGATTTATGTACCCGAGTGCTCGCTGAAGGGCTCGATCCATCAGATGAAGTTTCTAGCGTAATGACGCCCGAGGTTATCTCACTCGACCATAATGCTTATGTATACGAAGCCATGATGACCATGCTTCGCTATAACGTACATCACCTACCAGTATTAAAAGATAAGAAGCCAATTGGCATTATCGAAGCAACTGATATCGTGCGTTACGAATCTCAAAACTCCTTGTTACTGGTAAGCAGTATCTTCCAACAACAGAGTATTGAAGATCTCAAAGTACTTTCTGAGCAAGTAAAAGACAGCTTCGTTCGCCTAGTAAACGAAGATGCCAACGCGCACATGGTTGGTACGGCGATGTCGGTAATTGGCCGTAGCTTTAAACAGCGTATTATCGAGCTTGGTGAAGAAAAATTGGGTAAAGCACCCATTCCCTATTGTTTCCTTGCGCTCGGTTCAATGGGGCGCGATGAGCAATTGCTCGTAACAGACCAAGATAATGCCATCATTCTCGACGATACCTACGACGAGAAAAAGCACGGTAAGTACTTTGAAGAGTTATCAACCTTCATTTGTGATGGTTTAGACCAGTGTGGCTACGTTTACTGTACTGGCGACATCATGGCGACTAACCCCACTTGGCGTATGACTCGTCGACAATGGGAAGAGTGCTTTGCTGATTGGATTGATGATCCAAACCCGAAAGCGCTATTGAATGCTTCGATCTTCTTTGATTTGGATGGCGTGTATGGCCGATTAAAATGGGCAGAACAATTAAACAGCTTTATCATAAGACGTGCTCGTAAGAACAACCGCTTCTTAGCGTGTCTTGCTCGAAATGCACTCAACCGCACACCACCATTAGGCTTTTTCAAAGACTTCGTTATGGAAAAAGATGGTCGCCATAACAACTCAATCAACCTTAAGCGACGTGGTACTGCGCCGCTTGCAGATCTGATTCGTGTACACTCTTTAGCGGTGGCTTCTCGCTCGAAAAATTCATTCGAACGTTTGGATGACATTATCGACGCCGGTATTTTGCCTAAAGGTAGAGCACAAGATCTCAAAGATGCAATGGAGTTCATCTCTCTGGTTCGGATCAGACACCAAGCACACGATGTCGACAACAATATTGAACCTGATAACAACATCGAACCCGAAAACCTTTCCGATTTTGAACGTCGTAACTTAAAGGACGCATTCCAAATTCTAAGCAATGCACAAAATTTCCTTAAGTTCCGTTATCAAGCTAGCAACAAGTTTAAGTAGTGATCATGAATAGACTCTTTAGCTCCCCTGCGGTTGATTGGCCTTTTAAATTTGCTCAAAAGCTAGAACGTTCGAAGGATGAACGTTTGAAGCAGTTCTATGGCGAACCGCTGCCCGATCCCGAAACGCCATTATCTGAAGTGACCTTTTTAGCCGTGGACTTTGAAACTACAGGCTTAAATCCGGTAAAAGATGGCATTATTACTATTGGCTTAGTGCCTTTTACACTCAATCGTATTTATCTACGACAAGCAAGGCATTGGACGCTAAGGCCTAAGCAAAAGCTGGAAGAAGAATCGGTGGTCATCCACGGTATCACGCACAATGACATCATTGATGCACCAGACTTAAATGAAGTGCTCGAAGAGATCTTAGGTGCAATGGCTGGCCATATTCCGGTAGTTCACTACCGCCGTATTGAACGTGATTTCTTAGACAATGCGTTAAAAGTAAGGCTAGGCGAAGGCATTGAATTTCCAGTATTAGATACACTAGAAATCGAATCTCAGATTCAGCATAAATTGGCTGGTGGCTTGTGGAACAAACTAAAAGGTAAGAAACCCGCGTCAGTAAGACTTGGGCAAAGCCGTCGTCGATACCACTTACCGGACTACACGCCACACCATGCGCTAGTGGATGCCATTGCAACCGCAGAACTACTCCAAGCGCAGATCGCCCATCACTATAGCGCTGATATGCCCTTGAAGGATTTCTGGCTGTAGTAATAGTAATAGTAATAGTAATCGTAATCGTAATCGTAATCGCGATGGCCGTATGAAAGATCGCAAACATAAAGAAGCCCACACTCCTAAAAATTGTGGGCTTTCTCGAGTATTACTCTGCTGTCGGACCAACCAATCGCATTTCCCAATCTTCAACCACTCCAGTTTCTAAGCGACGTTCGACAAGGTTGCCCCAAGATTCGACTAACGGTAGCCCAACCAGTTCGCTTAGCTCTTGTTTGTCGAGACAACCAGTGAAAACCGCGCCCATGATTCGAGCTAGAGGCCAATCAGGATAAGGTCTTTCGCACAAAATAATCTCATCACCAGTACCAATATCACCGTCTTCCAATACTCGGAAGTACCAACCTGTACGAAGAGTATCTTGTAACCTTCTTGCCATGTCATATTGCTCGAATCGTACATTCAACTTCCAACAAGGCATACGCCCTTGCGAGACTTCCAATAATGTTGAGCCAATACGAATCTTATCTTTCAAACAAATTGACGCTTCCGTCACGCCAGTTGAACTGAGGTTCTCACCAAATGCGCCTGCGGTTTGAAAGATCGCCTTATCGCCCAATTCGTGCTGCCAAACTGGGTAGTGTTCACTTGGATAAATATGAAGGGCTTTTTGAATACCACCATGAAAGCGAGGGTCACCTTGCTCGTCGTTGATAAAACCAAGCTCTGTAGCGTGTTGACGACCAGACACAACTTGTTTGTCAATGGCACTTTGTGCACCGTGTGCAAAGGCCACAGTCTTGCCTGCTAATACGTTATTCACTACGCCTAACTTTTTCATATCCCTTCCTCTTTAACTGAGATTTGTCTGCTTAACTTTATCGCTTGCTTAGCGCCTTGCCGCTTATATAACTTTATCGTTTGCACAGCCTTGTCACTTGCTTAACCTTGCCGTTTGTTTAGCTTTACGCGACCAAAAGCGAAGTTATCGCTGTCCCAATGACCTGAACACCGGAATCGAAGCCAATACCTCTATTCGTTTTTCTGTACTTTTTAGATAGCGAGTTTCACTGTCAGAATACAATACATGCCGCTGATAACCTTCTAAGTGAGGGAATTTAGCTAACACGGTTTTAAGTGATATTTCGCATGTTTCTAGGTTGATGTTATCAATGTCTATTTTGAATAAGAGTTGGTTTTCTTTGGATATTTCAACTTGATATCGCATACGTCTTCCCTCATGACTTCATTCACGTTACCGAGCATGATAGCCTAGCGAACTCATGTCAGAGTAGAGATATAAGGACAGTTAACAATGCCAACCCGCCAAATTAATTCTCACTCCGGTGTCATGACTTCAAATGAGATGATGGTTGCCAATTTTAATTCACCCGCGTTGGTGAAGACCATCGACATGCCTAAAGGGTACATCGACAAACTGCATCAACACACGTGGCATCAAGTTATCTTCCCCATCAAAGGGCTGTTGCAAACCAAAACCGATCACTATCAACACCTTGTGCCGCATACTTCTGCTCTGTTTGTGCCTGCCGGTATTCCACACGAATCTATCGCACTTAACCATACGACATTTGTCGGCATTTATCTCAACCCTGCCTTTGGCACAACTTATAAACCCGAAGTACGCACCATTGCGCTCACGCCGTTCTTAAATGAACTGTTACAAGAAATCCGCAGGCAATGTGAAGGACGACCTAATGACGAAGAAATATCGCGATTACTGGCGGTATTGCACGATCAAGTAATGAAAGACAACGTACAGACCTTTCAATTATTATTACCTGAAGATCGTCGCTTGAAACTGATATTCGAAGCGCTCACAGACACACCTGCTTTAGATTGGTCGCTGAACGAATGGGGAAAGAAAGTCGGAGCATCAGAGCGAACCTTATCGCGGTTATTCTCCAAAGAGTTCAATACATCGTTTCAGTTGTGGCGACAGCAAATACGGCTGATTTACTCGTTGTCTTTGTTGGATGAAGAAGCCTCTATTCAAAGCATTGCCGACAAAGTGGGTTATCAAAACGACTCTTCTTACATCAAAGCATTTAAAGCATATTTTGATGTTACTCCGCAGCAGTTTCGCGTTAATGGTCGACAAGGATAGTAAGCACGTATGGTGGTAGCGGCTTAGTAAGAACACTAGGTAAGAACGCTGAGTAAGAACAAGTAATGTGATCTTTTTTACTTCGTTATAGCCTGGCGTTACAAGAGTTAAAACCGAGATTGGGGCTGGGAAGTCAAACTCATCGGTTCAGCGAGATCAAAAAAGAGGAGCATTAGCTCCTCTTTCTAATCGTAAATATTGAATTCTGCTGATTAAGCGTATTTTTCTTCAAACTCTTTCATAAAGCTGACTAATGCTTGAACACCTTCGAGCGTCATTGCGTTGTACAGCGAAGCTCTCATTCCACCTACCGCTCGGTGGCCTTTCAATGATTTAAGACCAGCAGCATCAGCTAGTTCTAAGAACTTGCTATCCAATTCTGGCTTCGCCAGTTGGAACGGCACGTTCATTCTTGAGCGGTTTGCTGTGTGAACATCGTTTTTATAGAACGTAGAATCATCAATCGCATTATACAATAACGCCGCTTTTTCTTGATTGACGCGTTCTATAGCTTCAACACCACCTTCAGCTTTCAGCCACTTAAATACAAGGCCTGATAAATACCAAGCATACGTTGGTGGCGTATTAAACATTGAGTCTTTTTCAGCAAGCACTTTGTAGTTAAGAATGCTCGGCAACACATCGTTGGCAAGGTCTAGTAGATCATCACGCACGATGGCAATACAGATGCCCGCAGGACCAATGTTCTTTTGAGCGCCCGCGTAGATAACACCATACTGAGACACATCGATTTGACGAGATAAGATATTTGATGACATGTCAGCAACGATTGGCTTGTCAGTTTGCGGTAGCTCACTGATTTCAATGCCATCGATGGTTTCATTTGGACAGAAATGCACATACGCTGCTTCTGGGTCGATTTTCCAATCTTTAGCCGGAACAACCGCCGCTTTGCCATCAATAGACGTCTTCGCGTTAAATACATCGATTTCGCAATATTTGCTCGCTTCAGTCACTGCGCTTTCTGCCCAGTAACCCGCATCAATGTAAGTCGCTTTCTTTGCATTACCTAAAAGGTTTAGAGGCACAGCAGCGAATTGAGCACGAGCGCCCCCCTGACAAAAAAGAACTTTATAGTTGTCTGGGATATTCAGAAGATCACGTAGGTCTTGTTCAGACTCATCGGCAACTTTAATAAACTCTTTGCTGCGATGGCTGATTTCCATAACGGAAGTCCCTAAACCATTCCAGTCAATAAAATCAGCTTGTGCTTGTTTCATTACTGGTTTAGGTAGCGCCGCTGGGCCAGCACTAAAATTGAATACGTTATCTAATGTAAGTTCCATGGGGATAATTGCTCCTGCTAAATAATAACTAAGCAATTAATACCATGTTTTAACCAACATAAAAACAACAAAAGAGGTCTTAAGACCTCTTTTGTTTCGTACCGTACAAAATGTTTAACTTACCCCGTTAGAACACCTTATCAGTATTCAGTCTTATTCTTTTTATTGAACAAAAGCAGGCATTAGAAGCGCAATTAATGGAATTTCTTGTCCATTTTCAAACACTAGATTTCCATTCTTAATGTCAGCGCTGATTTCATAACCACTTTCCGTTTCTTTGATCATTTCCATTACCAGCAATTCATCGATGCCTTCACGAATGAATGGGTACTCCTCAACAAGCCCATTTGAGAAACTCGAGTGAATATTACCCGTCAGTGCAGGAACAATCATAGAAGGATTACTGCTGATGTTTTCAGTGCCTTCAGGTACGCTCACCAACCATTTAGAGTCGAATTCACCCTTGCCTAACTCTAACGACATATTATTCATTGAAAGGTCGAACCCTTTAGCAAACAGTATATCGATGAATGGGATGATCTCTGCAACGTCTTCTTGAGTCAAAACCGGGCTCGATTGATAGATCGCAAAGATTTTCTCGAACGACTCGCTATCCAGTTTTGCCATTTCGAAATCAACATTTAAGTTGTTCACTTGGCCCTCGTTGGTCTCGATATTAGCGATATCCAACTTAAGGTTACTACGCAAACGCTTAGTCGCTTCATCAAGGTGCGATTCAAAATCGTACTTTGAGTTTTCGATAGTCATGAATGGCTGCATTGTCGAATCTGAAACAAGGAAGCTATCGATAGTAAAGTTCTGTGAACCCAACCAATAACCTTTAGCTTGCTGACCAGAACCCACACCATTTAGGTTCGACAGTGTCACCTCTTCGCCTGTTTCAAAATCAATTTGAACAGAAGGAATAGTAAGCTTGTAATCGACTTGCCCTAATACCGTGGCATGGCCAGACAGATTCGATTTCGTGATAGATACCGAGGTACCATTGTCATCAGATCCTTGATAATTAAACTGACTTAACTCGAAGTTGAAATCGGTGTTACCGTTTAACTCAGTACTGGTAGTAAGAGTCAGAGGAAGAATATCTGTATTTTCAAACGTCGACAGTGCATTTAGGCTTAACAGACCATGGCTAACCGCGCTGTTGATAACAAACTCACTCGGAATCCCATCAAGCGCCAGTTGTTCTTTGAGATTTTCATCCGTCACAGTTAGACGTGTTTTGACATTAGAAGATAAGTAACCTCTATCGTATTCCACGATCTCAGCTTGAATGCTCGAATTGTTAAGGTTTGCCACACCATCAGTAATAGCATTCTGTCCAATTTGGCCAACCGCTAATGGCCAACAAAGTGCCAATGAGATTGCTCCGCCAATTGCACCAATTTTTCTTAACTGTTCCATGAGTTCTCTTTCTACACTAGTCTGTTTTTTTTAGTCTAACCCATCAGTAGCAAACAAGAAACATTGAGTTAAATCAGTCTATTGCTCGATACTTCGATTGCCTCAATAAATTAACGGCTAGCTCTCATCCTTATTCAGCGGTTCTTGCTAGGCTAGAGACGTCGCTACTATTAAGGTTGAGCCGTGAATCAATACGCTGTTATCTGTTTGGACAATAATCCGGTTAGCATTGAAAGAATACGTTCGGAGCTGGCTCCGTTAGGTTCTGTATTCGATATTTATACTGCCGAGAACATAGAAGACGCGCATCACGCATTAGAAGATATCCATGATCACCACCAAACCGTTGCTTTAGTGATCACTCATCATCATTCTGGATTTAATGGTGTGCAATTTCTTATTGAACTGGAACAGCTGCCCCATAGTAATACCGCAAGAACGATATTAGTCAGCGCTTCGTCAGACATTCAATCCATTCTGACCGCGGTGAATGAAGGCCGGCTCAATCACTGCCTAACCAAACCCGTTCAAGATCAAGTTCTCTTCAAATCGGCGCAAAAAGAGCTGACCTCTTTTGTTATCCAATACGACTCAGAAAACTTGTTATCTTACAGCGACGCGTTGGATCAACAGCGCTTATTCAGAGCACACATCGAGCAAAAGATTCATTCTTTTCAATCGGGTTTCATTCACGACTACCACCAGCTTTCTGACAATGCCCTTGCAGGACGCGTGGTCAGTGCCTTACAAGATGTCTTCTCTAAAGACGATAAAACCAAAGCCATTCGTGATTACTCACCGGAACATTTGCTTACTGTAGAAGGCGAAGACAATCGTTTCTTGTGGTTAATCATCGAAGGTGAAGCGGCACTCTACAAAAAAGATGAGCTAGGACAGCAACGAGAAGTAGTACGTCACTCAAAAGGTAACATTGTTGGCGGCATGTCATTCGTGACTGGCGAGCCTTCATTCTCAACGGCAATTACCCTAACCCAGACAAGAGTGATCAAGCTTGATAAAGATAGCTTTGCTCAGGTCATGCATTCAAACAGTACCCTGCTCCCACTCTTTACTAACCTGTTGCTTCGTCACTTTAACCGACGCTTGCAAAGAAGCATCACCAATAAGATTAAGCTCCAACAAACACTCGAGTCATTGGAATCCGCACATCAACAGTTAATCGAGAAAGAAAAGATGGCAATGTTGGGTCAGCTTGTCGCGGGCGTAGCGCACGAACTGAACAATCCAATTGCAGCTATTTTGAGAAGCATCGAAACCTTGTCTGAACATCTCGATCAGATACTCAATAACTCATCACTCCCTGACTCCAACAAAGGGACGGACGTATTAGCGCATTCGAAATTAGCGAAACCGCTATCAACAGCTCAAGAGAGACAGTTGGTGAAGCATCTTTCGTCGACCATTGATGATCGTGCTCTGGCAAAAAAAACAGTAAGGCTAAATCTGAGCCAAGACACTGCAATACTAAACACTTTAAAAGAGTCACCTGTCGCAGGCAGAGAACTGCTCAACGACTTAGAACATTACCACTATGTTGGAAACTCAATTCGCTCCATTCAAGTTTGCAGCAAACGCATTGCTGACATGGTGAAAAGCTTAAAAAGTTATGCCCGAGAAGATGAAGAAGTTCGCCACTACGCCGATATTCACGAAGGGCTTGAAGACACGCTCGTTATTTTTGAAAACAGACTTAAACATCATCAACTTGAAAAACATTACGACACCGACTTGCCACCTTTGTTGTGCCAGTCACTCGCATTGCAACAAGTGTGGACTAACCTTCTTTCCAATGCGCTCGATGCCCTTTCTGAGAAAGGGAAAGTTTCGATCACAACCTCTCAGGAAACAAGAGGTGGCGATGCTTTTCTGGTAGTGCAAATATCCGACACAGGTCAAGGTATCGATAAAGCACACATCAACACTATTTTCGACCCAAATTTCACGACTAAAAAAGAAGGTAACTTTGGTCTAGGGATTGGGCTATCCATCTCTCAACAAATTGTTTCAGCTCATCAAGGGTTTATTTTGGTGGAGTCTGAGGTAGGAAGCCATACTCACATGCAGGTTTGGCTCCCATTCAAACAAGAAGGAGCACCTCATGAATAAGTACCTAATTTTATGTGTCGACGATGAACCGGAAGTTCTTAACAGTGTCCTTCAAGACTTAGCGGTATTTGAAGAAAATTTTATCGTTGAAGGTGCAGAATCGGTAGATGAAGCCAAACAAGTGATTAAAGAGATGGGACAAGATGGCATTAAACTCGCCTTAATCTTGTGTGACCACATCATGCCAGATAAAACCGGGATTGATTTTCTCATTGAACTCAACCAGCACGATCACACTAAGCCAACGCGTAAACTCCTACTCACAGGGCAAGCTGGGTTAGAAGATACCGTGACGGCAATTAATAACGCAGCGCTGGATTTCTATATTTCTAAGCCTTGGAAAGGCGATCAGCTCAGAGACACGATTACTCAACAACTGACTGACTATGTCATTGCAAACGACAAGCAATTGCTAAACTGGACGGCGATCTTGGATACCGAACGTATACTGACCTCAATGGCAGACAAACGTACAAGCTTTGGTGAGTAGTTCTTACACCTTATTTAATTGCACTTAAGTTTTGTCTAATTACGCTTAGATTTTGTTAATTTCGACTTAGGTTTTGCTTAATTGCGCTTACATTTTGGCAAACTGTCTCTAAAACATGAGATCTCAGTTGCAGAGTAACCCTTGATTTGGTCATTTTTTAGTTAATTGACAAATGATTGGCATTTTTATGGATTACTTTTCCGTGAGTTAGATTAAACTGTCTCAATGTTTATGGTTTGCCTGATTTTTCTCAAACCAAAGGAATTAACACAAATAAAGGTTTACTGTCGTTATGCGCAAAATTCTACTTACTACCGCTATGCTATTGGCTTCTAGCCAAGCACTAGCTGTTGATGAACAACCACAAGTAATGAGCAACTTTAACTACGATTACTTTGAAGCACGTATCGGTGCTAGCCCAGTAACATTTGGTGGCGCGTTCAGTAAGTCAATTCACCCGAACGCTCACGCTATCGCACGTATCGATTCAGAATTTGAAGGCGATTACGATTCAGCGGTAGGTCTTGGTTTCCACGCTCCATTAAACAACTGGGCAGATTTAACAGGTGAAATGCTAGCGCGCATCGTACAGCCTGAAAACTCAAGCTCGACTGATATCGGTATGGAAATCAACGTTGGTGTTCGCCAATGGCTTGGTCCACAACTGGAAGTGGGTGGTAAAGGTGGTTACGTTTCAATCGATGATAATGATGATTGGACGGGCTCTGTTTACGCACGTTTCCACTCTACAGAGCTATTCTCTCTTGGTGCAGAAGCTCGTATCAACGACTTCTATGGTGATCAACTCATGTTCACGGCTCGTTTCAAGTACTAAAACTTAACGAGACCGCGCTCAATGAGCACTTAGTCTTTCAATAGATAGGACTAAAACAAAAACAAAAAAACCGAGGATATTCCTCGGTTTTTATTTATTAACAGTAATCTTAAGCATATAGGGACGACTTCTTTAGTGGCAGCTTTTTAGCAATTGCTGCTTGCGTGGTTCTTGTAATAGTTTCCAATGGATACCATCAATTGCACCTGCAAATTTCCAAAGTAGTTTTAGGTCAACGTCATTGCCGTACGCTTCACGAACCTTATTAAACACTTCAGGTGCGCCTAACTGCATAAACATTGAAACATCGTCTACACCAGCCTTCTTAACCATGCGTTCTAATGTAAGTTGCATGTTCGGAAGATCTCTCAATCTACGGCTAGCTGATGATTTTTTGAAGCTACGTTGCTGAATTGAATTATCGATCGAAGTACGAATAATGCTATCCAATTCGGGATGTTCACATGTAAACAGGTCAGTAATATCGTAATAGTTTACGGTTGCTGTTGTCTGTTTTTTTACATGACGATACTTTTCACAATCAAGACCCGTCAGTTTTTTATCTAATGAGTTTCCACCTCTAATGAATAAACAACTTTCACTCAACAAAGCGAACATAGCGTCATTTTGAAAGAGGCCAATACCCCCAAACATAGAACGTTTTTGATGCTCACCAAATTGATTCACGTAATTAATAAATGCTGTCTCGGTCATATCCGTTGATCCTTAATCAAATTACCCCGATTAGGTTGATCACCAGACAAGCAGCTTTTTATGCGAAAAATTTTTAATCTATCTTTATTATTTAGGTGAATATTATGTTTCGTCTCTCACCTTTGAAACAAATGATACTTTGAAAAGAAAAATAAGTCTGGACTTAGTTCACATCAATCAATTGTGTATTCCATGATTTCATGGTTGACGTCACAGTAAACTATCAAAAACAGCTAGAATTCTGACATTTGATGATACATCGGTTCAAGTTTTCGGAGCTTATGTGGCCCGATCAGTATTGCCTCGCAGCATCGTGGCTTGTAAAATGGTACGACATACATGTTTTTACTTTTTATATGAATCATTTATCGTTTTTCTGGCTACCACAAAATAAGGCTCTTTTGTTAAAGGGTTTAGAATCAGAGTTTGCCCAACTTGTTGGACATTCTATCTCAGCGGGAAAAATCACACTTCCTCCTATCCCTAACGTCGTGCTGAAAATTCAAAAGCTTTGCACCCTAGATTCAACTGGGATTGCTGAAGTTGCAGAGTGCTTACTGGAAGACCCTGGCCTTACCGCCATAGTAATTCGAGTTGCTAACTCTGTCGTTTTTAACAGGCGTAACATTACCTGTGTCGATATTATGACAGCGGTTTCTCGTCTCGGTATATTGAGAGTACGTGACATTGTTACGGCTCAAGCGATAGAACAGCTCAAGCATTCTGTAAATCTTAGCAACGAATGTAACCAACTACTGGTTCAGAGTGCTTCTGTTTCTAAAGAACTTGGTGCGACCATGGTACTGGTCACCAACGGCTTCAAAGAGCTATCTCCTATCGAATACCGCTATCTTGAGCATGAAAAGTCATTGCTTGTTGGGTTATTGGCTGACATTGGTTTATTTTGTTTGGTTAGCGAATATCACCTATACCTCGAAAACGGCAACTACTTAAACCACGATATCGCCCTGCAGATATTCCAAGGCCAATGTTCAGCTACGAGTAAGCTAGTTTTAAAACGTTGGGGCTTCGACAGCGACTTCATTGATGTATGTAGTAACACCATCAATAAACAAGAAGAACGCGAGGTGTCTTACCTTGATATCGCAAGAATCGCTAACCACCTACTGATGTTCAGAAATAAGGATGAGAACATCGATGAACACGAAGTTGAACTTAACGTGACAGGTGCAGAGGTGCTGTATAAATTAAGCAACTTGAGCAAACATGATTTTAATGCAAAGCTAAGCGACGTGATCAATACTAGTGGCTTCTAAGTCACTGTTAAGTGACAAGTAAATGTAATATGAAGTAAATGCAATGGGGAAAGCATGTTTACAGGGATGATCTTTATATTTGCACCACTCGTCGTGGGGTATCTTTTTTCTATTTCGAACGCTCAAACGCTAGAGTTCATCAACCGCTCTACGTCGCGGTTGATCTACGTAATTCTAGCGTTAATGGGGCTAAGCTTAGCCGCCCTCGATAACCTAGGCAGTAATCTGCAGACAATACTTCTTTACACCGTCACTTTCTTTGTCTGTTTGAGCGTTTGTAACCTAATGGCGTTACCTGCTATCGATAAGTTACTGCCACTCAAAACAGACAGCAGTAAAAAGAAACTTCCCCTTTCTTCTATGGCGATGGAGTCTGCCAAACTAATCCTAGTGGTGGGTTCAGGCCTTATCGCTGGTTTAGTGCTGCCTATCAGTCTTGGTTGGGTCGATACTGCAAGCGAATGGATTTTGTTTGTACTTCTGTTCTTTATTGGTATTCAACTGCGTAATAGCGGATTAACACTTCGACAAATTTTGCTGAACAAACACGGCATGGTCATCGCAATCACGATTATCATCACCTCAATGCTAGGTGGCGTTATCGCGGCTTACATTCTGGATATACCTCTGTTCAAAGCCTTGGCAATGTCTTCTGGGTTTGGTTGGTATTCTCTGGCAGGTATCTTGATGGGTGACGCCTTTGGTCCGGTTTATGGCGGCGCTTCTTTCATGCTTGAGCTGTTAAGAGAGTTGGTTGCCTTAGTACTGATTCCAGTGCTGATTCGCAGCTATCCATGCACCTCTATTGGCTATGCTGGTGCTACAGCGATGGACTTCACCCTACCGGTCATTCAAACCACAGGCGGCGTTCGATGCGTTCCTATCGCGATTGTCAGTGGCTTTATATTAAGCCTGCTTGTCCCTATTTTGATGCTGTTCTTTGTATCTCTTGCTAACTAGATCGCAGGAATAGCGATTATTTTAGATTAGAATGCATCTCGAATACCAATGCCCAAGATACCGATACAGTTACCGAAATAAAAAGACACTAAGTGTCATTGCTCAACAAATAATGATCACGGTACTCTGTAACGACTAAGTTCTAAAAAGAATAAACTTACAAAAGGAACCACTATGAAACGCCTTTGCGTCGCATTACTGCTAGCTTCAACTTCTACTTTCTCTTTTGCAGCAGATTCAATGTCTGAAACAAACCAATGCCAAGCAAAAAAATATGACGCGTACATCGACGCTTCTTTGAATTGGTACGCTGACCTTGCTGCTTTAACTTCGGAACAATACCCAGAGTTAACAGAAGTAAGTGAATGGTTCCTGGAAGGCCGTAAGCACCACTTCGAGCTTAATCGTGCCGCGGTAAACTACTACTTAGTAAACGATTCAAGCAAAGTAGCAACTGAACAGCCTGTTGAAGGTTGGTTGCAACTAGAACAACACGACATTAAGACGCTTTCAACGCGTGATGATGAGCTTGGAAAAATCGCTAAAACCACGTTCGACGACCGTCAATCAACGCCTCATGCTCAAAACTACGAGCTACGTTCAGCCTTTGCAGAATTGCTTAGCCACCCAAAGCAAATCGACACAGCATTACAACGCTACAATCAGTCGATTACTAAACTTGAAGCAATTAAGTGTAATTAACCCCTCATTTAGTATGCTTTTTTGAGAAGTTGGATTTCATAATTAAGACGGGACATTGTTCCCGTTTTCGTTTAGATTATCCCGCTCGCGTCAATATAAAAAAAAATAACTCGCTTGCTATGGTTACGGAACAAAAAACTGCAGATGTTAGCTTCGACAGTCTTCTACGTATATTTACAGTACCAGAAGGCCCAGATTCAACACTCACTCAAATTGAAGACAAACTTTCACGAAACCTGAATCAATTCTTACGTGAACATATTGTGGCTGAAGAAAAGCCACTACGTGAAATTGAGAAAGATTTTTCAAATGCTCATATTCCCGAGCAGCCTGAGTTTGTTTCTGAACACACTGAACATCTCCTCGATACTCTCGTGTCTCATTCGGTACATACGTCGTCGCCAAGTTTTATTGGTCACATGACGTCTGCTCTGCCGTATTTCTTGATGCCGCTGTCTAAAATCATGATTGCGTTGAATCAGAATCTAGTAAAAATCGAGACCTCAAAAGCTTTTACTCCCCTAGAACGTCAAGTTTTGGGTATGCTTCACCGCTTGATTTATCAAGACAACGACCAGTTTTATTCGCGTTGGATGCACAGTGCAAACCACTCTTTAGGTGCGTTTTGTTCTGGTGGAACCATTGCGAACATCACCGCACTTTGGGTGGCACGCAACAATGCACTGAAAGCACAAGGTTCGTTCAAAGGTGTCGAGAAGGAAGGCTTATTCAAAGCCATGAAGCACTATGATTACGAAGGCTTAGCCATCTTAGTCTCTGAACGTGGTCACTACTCTCTAAAAAAAGCCGCAGATGTGCTCGGTATTGGCCAAGAAGGCCTAGTGTCTGTTAAGACAGATAACAACAACCGTATTTGTACTGACGACTTAAGAATCAAGATCGAGCAGCTCAAGCAGAATAAGATTAAGCCTTTTGCTGTTATTGGTGTGGCTGGTACAACAGAGACTGGTAATATCGACCCATTAAGGGATATTGCAGAAGTATGCGCTGAGTCTGATTGCCACTTCCATGTGGATGCAGCTTGGGGCGGCGCGACGCTGATGTCGAACAATCACCGTCACCTACTTGATGGCATTGAGCTCGCCGATTCAGTTACGATTGATGCGCATAAACAACTCTATATCCCGATGGGTGCTGGTATGGTTCTGTTCAAGAAACCAGACGCGATGACAGCCATCGAACATCACGCTCAATATATTTTACGTAAGGGCTCTAAAGATCTGGGCAGCCACACTTTAGAAGGCTCTCGTTCAGGCATGGCCATGCTTGTTTACGCTTCGATGCACATCATTAGCCGTCCTGGTTATGAACTGTTGATCGACCAGAGCATCAACAAAGCACGCTATTTTGCCGACCTGATTAAACAACAAAGCGATTTTGAGTTGGTATCAGAGCCTGAACTTTGTCTACTGACTTACCGCTATGTTCCTGAATCGGTTAAAGCCGCTCTGCAGAAAGCGAATGCGAAAGATCGTGTAGACCTGAATGAGTTATTGAATGAGCTCACTAAGTTCATTCAGAAAAAGCAGCGTGAAACGGGTCGATCTTTTGTTTCAAGAACTCGCTTGAACCCTGAAGATTGGGCACACCAACCGATCATCGTTTTCCGTGTCGTATTAGCCAATCCATTAACCGGCAATGACATTCTTTCTTCCGTACTTGAAGAGCAGCGTGAAATCTCTACACTAGCACCTAATTTGATGAGAAAAATCATCAATCTGGTAGAGCAAATCAACGCCTAGCCATTCAATTTTAGTTGCATCAAATTGAAAATTTCTTTCTTTTTGATGTAACTAAGCTGTCAGTTCATACTCAATTTGCATTCTTTTTATTCAAAATCTCTTCCAGTTCTGTAGTTTTCTAAAATTTTGTTGAGGTTTGTCATATTCTTAAGCATTCATGCCGGGTTTTTGTATTAGTAAATAGTATGTTGGGTTTATACTGACTCTATGGTGCTAGTTAGCTTGATATCTATTTGACGCAGCGGTATTTACAGACCAAAAATATTTTGAGTATTGTTTTACTGATATTTGTTTCAGCCATACCCCCTGGTAAAAAGATATTAACTAGCAAGTTGTTCTCTATACCCTTGTGAACACTATGAATACATTAGAAAAAATACAAAAGAACCTGGAAAATTTCAGCAAGTCTGAGCGTAAGGTAGCCGAAGTAATCATGGCTTCCCCTCAAACTGCAATTCATTCTAGCATTGCTACCTTAGCTAAAATGGCTGACGTAAGTGAGCCTACAGTTAACCGCTTCTGTCGTCGTTTAGACACAAAGGGCTTCCCTGACTTCAAACTTCACCTAGCACAAAGCTTGGCGAACGGTACACCTTATGTGAATCGTAATGTTGAGGAAGATGATGGCCCAGATGCTTACACGCATAAGATTTTCGAATCGACTATGGCTTGTTTAGACGTTGCTAAAAACAGTCTAGATGCGATGCAAGTAAACCGTGCGGTTGACTTGTTGACTCAAGCTAAACGCATTTCGTTCTTCGGTTTAGGTGCCTCTTCAGCGGTAGCGAAAGATGCTCAAAACAAGTTTATTCGTTTTAATATCCCTATCACTTGTTTCGAAGACATTGTGATGCAACGAATGAGCTGCATTAACTGCAGTGATAACGATGTTATTGTTCTTATCTCTCACACTGGCCGTACCAAAAGCCAAGTTGAGATTGCGAACTTAGCTCGTGAGAATGGTGCAACCGTTATCGCAATTACCGCGAAGGACTCTCCATTAGACAAAGCAAGCTCTCTGTCTATTTCATTGGATGTACCTGAAGACACTGACGTTTACATGCCAATGGCAAGCCGTGTGGTTCAAATGACGGTTATTGACGTGTTAGCGACAGGCTTTACTCTTCGCCGCGGTTCTGGTTTCAGAGAGAATCTAAAGCGCGTAAAAGAGTCACTTCGCGATTCACGTTACGAGAAATACTCTCAGTTCTAACCTGCAAAGACATGAACTGAAAGCACATGACCTGAAACAAGCTGAATTAAAAAACGGAGCCTAGTGCTCCGTTTTTATTTGTCTGTTTAAAAATAGTTAATACAGAGAACAGATTAGAGCCCGCTAGATAGTCCAGCTATTACCCTTCTCTACCACACTGTTCTCTGAGGCATAAGAGTTGATAATGGTAAAACTCGACTCGGCAGCAGGTTCTTGCACAACTTGATTCATTGAAGCTCCCTCATGATCCCCCTCTCCACAACTGCACTCCTCGCAAACCTGCTTCAGAATATGTACAAGCCTCTCTTGATTCAACGGTAAAGGGTTTCCTTTAATAGCCACTGATTTGAGCGCATCGGCAGACACCTCATCAAACTGAGCTTCGCAGACACCAAACTCAAGTAAGCTTGGTAGCTTGAGTGTATCCAACACTTCAGATAACCAAGCAATCGCCTCTTCTTCTTTTGCTTCTGCGTTACCTGTCACTATCTGTGCGATTCGCTGATAACGCGCTAATATGCCGTTTCTTTGCTGCTCTTTCGCTACTGCTATGTTTTCTAACATCACAAATGGCGCCAAGCGCGCTGTAATCACACTGTGCGGCGCAGGAATCTTACCTCCTAACGCCGAAGCTAGCCCGTGCGCAGCGCCGAGCTTAGCGTTGGTTATCGCCATTCCTCCAAGCATAGAAGCGAAGGCAAGATCAGAACGCGCTTGAGGTTCATCATAGATACACGCCTGAATGACAGAGCCACTGAGCTTGCGCAACCCTTCTTCACAGATCATATCGGTTAGCGGGTTGGGTTCGCCACACACATAAGCTTCCATTAAATGAGTAAATGCATCCATCGCACCACGCCCCGATAAATAAAGGTTGGTACCATGAGTCAATGTTGGGTCGACAATCGCAACATCTGCCAACATGTCTGGGCTTCTAAGGCTTATCTTGACTTGGTCTTGACCAGATTTAAGCACTGCGTTCTTGGTTACTTCAGCGCCTGTACTAGCTGTCGTAGGAATCGCTATAAATGGAATAGGTTTGGTCTTCAAAGGGACATTACGACCAACCACTTCGACATAATCGTATAGATTGCCTTGGTTTGGTAGAATGGCAGCTAACGCTTTACCCATATCAATAGCACTGCCCCCTCCCATCGCTACCACCATATCGGGCTTAAATCGCCGCGCAGAAATGACCGCTTCCTCTACCATTTTGATATTAGGTTCACCTGAAACAGCAATGTGTTGATAACGCATGCTTTGTGCATCGAAATAATCAGTGACTAACGAAGTACGTTCTAACGTATTGCCTGTAACCAATAACACGCTGTAGCCGTATTGATTAAAGAGAGACAATGAAGCCTTTAATGCCCCATCACCAAAGATGATCTTTGTAGATGTCATAAATTGAAACATGGTGCCTCCTGCGCCTATGTATGACGAAACAAAACTGCGAACTCTTGGTATATATGACGTTTGTATTTCAAACAGAACCACGATGTTGACGTAGTAACATCAGCGTAGATTACAGAGTATGGTTCCATATCTAGTTCTAAGATGCCGCGTTCTGCACCTGATTTTCTTGACGGGGTGCAACTTGTCGCATTAAAAGCAGATTAAAGTCGTATTCTTAGGGGTAATTCACACTCTTATATTAAGGGTATTCGCTGTCGACATTCACAAGAAAACGACCGTGTTCTTTTTTATGAACATTATTTGCACTGATAGGCAAAACCTATGGTATTAAGAGGCAATTCCATCTTTATTTCCCTAGGGCATTAGGGCATAGTTGGTTTCAAGAATTTTTGAGCCATATTCAATTAAGAATAGTTGACGTATTTTAGGTTAACGAGCCTCATCCCGTATTTAGGAGAAATGAAATGTTTGTAGTTATTTTTGGTCGCCCTGCTTGCCCATTCTGTGTTCGTGCAAAAGAGCATGCTGAAACTCTTAAAGCTAAGCGTGATGACTTCAACTACCGTTATGTTGATATTCACGCTGAAGGCATCAGCAAAGCTGACCTAGAGAAAACAGTTGGCAAGCCTGTAGATACAGTGCCACAAATCTTCATCGACCAAGACCACATTGGCGGTTGTACAGAATTTGAAGCATACGCAAAAGAAAACCTAGGTCTTTTCGACTAAGCTAAGGTTTCTCTTACGGGAACCAAGGCTAAAGCCTTAAACAGCTAACCAATTCTAGAGTTAGTCTGTACTATTTATGTGAAGCCCGCTCATTGTAGCGGGCTTTTTTTATGACCAGTTTTCGTACGGAATAAGAATAAGGTCAAAATCAAGTAAAATAACAAAATATCGCTTATAATTTATTTATATTTAGATACAATTCACCTCACAAACTTACCCTGTGTTTCACGCCAATTATTGAGCGACCACTGTGAATATCGACGTTGTTTTTCTGTTAGAACAAAACCCCATTCTCCTCATCTTTGTTGTGTTATCGATTGGATTAGCCATTGGTAAAATTCGTTTCGGTAGCCTCCAACTCGGCAATTCAATCGGTGTTCTGATTACTTCCCTAGTCATGGGACATCTTGGTTTTTCCTTTAACGCAGATGCGCTCACCATTGGTTTCATGCTGTTCATCTACTGTGTGGGCATTGAAGCTGGACCAAACTTCTTTGGTATCTTCTTTAGAGACGGTAAGCACTATCTCATTCTTAGTCTTGTCGTCCTTTCCACGGCAATAGCCCTGACATATTTCAGCAGCCACTACCTCGGGTTAGGCTTTGGCTTATCTGCAGGCATGATGGCAGGCGCCTTAACGGCAACGCCAATACTGGTAGGTGCTCAAGATGCTCTGAACTCCGGGCTTGCAGAATTACCAAGAAACATGGATTTAGGCCTGATCATCGAGAACCTCTCTGTTGGTTATGCGATGGCTTACTTAGTTGGCTTAATCAGTATGATTATGTTTGCTCGCCTTATTCCAAAGCTTCAGAAAGTAAACTTACACGATTCAGCTGAGCAAATCGCTCAAGAACGTGGCCTAGGTGCTTCTGGGCAACGTAAAGTTTACCTCCCAATCATCCGTGCTTATCGTGTAGGACAGGAACTTATCTCTTGGACCGATGGTAAGAATTTACGTGAGTTAGGTATTTATCGCCAAACCGGTTGCTACATCGAACGTATTCGTCGTAACGGTATTCTTGCCCACCCCGATGGTGACGCGATTCTGCAAGAAGGCGATGAGATTGCATTGGTAGGCTTCCCTGACAGCCATGCTCGTCTCGACCCGAGCTTCCGTAATGGTAAAGAAGTTTTCGATCGTAACCTTCTCGACTTACGCATCGTTGAAGAAGAGATCGTCGTTAAAAGTGACAATATCGCAGGCAAGCGCCTTTCAGATCTAAACCTTTCTGAGTACGGCTGTTTCCTTAACCGCGTAGTAAGAGCTCAAATTGAAATGCCGATGGACTTAAACATCGTATTGTCTAAAGGTGACGTTTTACAGGTCAGTGGTGAAAAGAGTCGTGTTCACGGTTTAGCTGAGAAAATTGGTTTCATCTCAATTCACAGCCAAATGGCAGACTTGATGGCTTTTTGTAGCTTCTTCATTTTGGGCATCTTGTTTGGCTTAATCACCATGACGTTTGGCCAGGTTTCTTTTGGCTTGGGCAATGCAGTTGGCCTGCTACTGTCAGGTATCATGCTAGGCTTCTTAAGAGCAAACCACCCTACTTTCGGTTATGTTCCTCAGGGTGCACTAAACATGGTCAAAGACCTCGGTTTGATGTTTTTCATGGTTGGTATTGGCTTAAGTGCCGGTGGCAAGATAGTTGAACATTTATCCCAAGTGGGCCCACAAGTAATCGGTATTGCTCTGGTTGTGAGTGTACTGCCTGTATTCTTCGCCTACTTAGTTGGTGCTTACGTTCTGAAAATGAACCGTGCTCTGCTGTTTGGTGCCATCATTGGTGCGCGAACCTGTGCTCCGGCCATGGACATCGTAAATGACCATGCTCGTTCAACGATCCCAGCGTTGGGTTATGCTGGTACCTACGCTATAGCCAATATATTGATGACCTTAGCGGGTACTTTCATCATTATTATTAGCTAACCTCTTAGGCGTTAAGAGCGCCTTAGCTTAGGAATTTTTAGTGCACTAATTCATCTTGGGGTTAGTGCATTTTTATTGCCGGTAACCTTTTACTATTTCCCCGGTCTCTCGATTTGAGCCCTCTCGTATATCAACCTTCAAACTTTCTCTTTCGCTCTCTTAGTATTTCGTATTCCTCATGTTGCTACTCGCCTCTTTTAGATCCCTTCGCATCTCGCTAATCGAATCCCGTATCTGCACTTAATCTCTTTTCCCAAACTGCAGGCAAAAAAATAGGCACTCAATGAGCGCCTATTCGTTTAGATTTGATCATTTGAATTAGATGTCAGCTACATCAAACTCAACAGCTGGATTAACATCAGCTTCGTAATCAACACCTTCAATGCCAAAACCGAATAACTTCAAGAATTCTTCTTTGTACTCAACGTAGTCAGTCAGTTCTTTTAGGTTCTCAGTTGTGATTTGAGGCCATAGGTTGCGACAGTGTTCTTGGATGTCTTCGCGAAGTTCTAGGTCATCTAGACGTAGACGGTTCACTTCATCCACTTCTGCTGCGCTGCCGTCTTCTTTATATAGACGTTGGCTGAACATACGGAAGATCTGTTCCATACAACCTTCATGAATGCCTTCTTCACGCATTTTCTTGAACACCATAGCGATGTAAAGAGGCATAACAGGAATAGCAGAACTTGCTTGAGTCACAACAGACTTAAGAACAGCAACGTTTGCTGTACCGCCAGTCTGGCCTAGTTTCTCGCTAAGTGCTGACGCTGCACGGTCTAGATCCATCTTAGCTTTGCCTAGCGCGCCATCCCAGTAGATTGGCCACGTTAGTTCAGTACCGATGTAGCTGTAAGCAACAGTCTTACAACCGTCAGCTAGAACACCCGCTTCAGAAAGTGCGTTGATCCAAAGTTCCCAATCTTCACCGCCCATTACAGTAACAGTGTCTTTGATCTCTTCGTCAGTAGCAGGCTCAACGCTGGCTTCAATGATCGCGTCTTTGTTCGTATCTACTGCTGTAGATGTGTACGTTTCACCGATAGGCTTTAGAGCTGAACGAATCACTTCGCCAGTCTCAGGCATTTTACGCACTGGAGATGCCAGTGAGTACACAACCATATCGATTTGACCTAGGTCTTCTTTGATCAGGTCAATAGTTTTCTGTTTAGCTTCGTTAGAGAAAGCATCGCCGTTAAGGCTTTTTGAATACAGGCCTTCTTCTTTAGCAAGCTTGTCGAACGCTGCTGAGTTGTAAAAGCCAGCTGTGCCAGTCTTTTTCTCAGTACCGGCTTTCTCGAAGAAAACACCGATAGTTGAAGCGCCGCCACCAAATGCAGCCGCAATACGTGAAGACAAGCCGTAGCCACTTGAAGAGCCAACAACTAGTACACGTTTAGGTGCATTTGCGATTGGGCCTTGAGCTTTTGTGTAAGCAATTTGTTCTTTTACATTAGCTTCACAACCGACTGGATGTGTTGTAGTACAGATGAATCCGCGAATTCGAGGTTTGATGATCATATTCAACTTCCTTAAAAAATCAGGTTAAGGATAAGAGTTTCGTACGCAAATGGCATCTAATTTCTGTAAAAATGTGGTGAAAATGCAAGTGGTTGGAGCACTCAGGTCATATTTGCTGACTAAGTCACCATTTGTTAACGCATCTATTGCGATTTCTACGACAAAAACAAAAAAAGGCACCTTATAAGGTGCCTTTTATCATTTCTTTATCTAAGCAACGCTATTTAGCTTAGGTTTTAACTCTTTTCGCGTCAAAGTTTCACTAAAGTCATGGCTGAAGTGATCAACTTGGATCGCAGCGTAACGCAGTTTATCCGCAGCTACGATTTGGTCTACTTCTTCTTGAGTCAACACATCAGCAGCAAGTGCTTGAGCCAGTTTATCGGCTAGCAAGCCTTTACGAGCGACTTTACCCTCTTTCACAGCTTTGAAGATCTTACGTTCCAGAGGCTTAATGCTGTACATCGCATTGAAAGCGTTCTCCATAAGACCAACACTATCATCCTCTTCCTTACCAATGTAGCAAAGGTGAGTCAGACGTTCACGGTGTGCTCCTGGAGTCATCAAGCTTTCTGCCAGTTGAACCGTTAGGTTATCACTTGGTTTCTCGAAGTGGTTACCTACAGGGAAAACTAAACCTTTCAGCACTTTTCCAACCATCTTGTTCGGGAAGTTACGGTACGCTTCTTGTAGTGACTTAGCCGCATTGTGGAAACAGTGTTGAACCGCGTAGTGTACGTAGTCTAGGTCAGCTTGTTGACGACCTTCATCCTCGTACTTCTTAAGCGCAGCCGAAGCCATGTATAGGTAACTTAGGCCATCGCCCAAACGTGCAGAGATAAGCTCTTTACGTTTCAGCTCACCACCTAGCGTAAGCATTGCGAAATCAGCACTTACCGCTAACGCACGGCTCAAACGAGTTAGGTCTTGGTAGTAAGGTTTCGTTGGGCCACTCATGTCGGCTTTAATAAATTTAGAGCCCGTTAGTGCTGCGCCAAACGCGCCAAACGTGTTCTTAGTTGCGTGTGAGATGTGCTTAAACAACAAGCTATCGAAGTCTTTTGCACCTTGCTTCTCATCTGGGTTCGCTGCCGCTTCCATTTCGCTCAATACGTATGGGTGACAACGTGTCGCACCTTGACCGAAGATCATCAGGTTACGAGTTAGGATGTTCGCACCTTCTACTGTGATAGCAACTGGAATACCTAGGTAAGGCGCAGCCAAGTAGTTCATTGGGCCATCTTGAATTGCACGACCTGAATGGATATCCATTGAGTCATTCAGAATAGTACGTGCCATTTCTGTCATGTGATATTTAGCGATAGCCGTTACGATACCTGGTTTCTCTTTCATATCTAGCGACGTAGTTGTCAACGTACGAGTTGCTTCTAACAGATACGTTAAACCACCAATACGACCTAAGCTCTCAGCAACACCTTCAAATTTACCAATCGACATGCCAAACTGCTTACGAACATAAGCGTACGCGCCGGTCGTTTTCGCTGTTAGGTGGCCCATCGCCGTGCCAAGTGCGGGTAATGAGATACCACGACCTGCAGACAGACATTCCACCAGCATACGCCAACCTTTACCTGCATAGTCAGCACCACCGATTAGCCACTCCATTGGAATGAACACATCGTGACCACGTGTAGGACCGTTCATAAATGCAAGGCCAAGTGGATCATGACGCTCACCAATCACAACACCTTCGTGATCAGCTGGGATAAGCGCACAAGTGATACCAATGTCTTCCTTATCGCCAAGCAGCTTTTCTGGATCGTGTAGTTTGAACGCCAAACCCAGAACAGTCGCGACAGGTGCAAGCGTAATGTATCGCTTGTTCCAATTCAGTTTGATACCTAGTGTTTCTTTGCCTTCATGCATTCCCATACAAACAGTACCAACATCAGGGATACCGCCCGCATCAGAACCCGCTTCAGGGCCTGTTAGCGCGAAACATGGAATGTCGGTACCGTCAGCAAGACGAGGTAACCAGTAATCTTTTTGATCTTGAGTACCGTAGTGAGACAGGAGCTCACCAGGGCCAAGAGAGTTTGGAACCATTACCGAAACCGCAGTACTGATGCTTCGAGTCGCAATCTTAGTTACGATGGTAGAGTTTGCGTGCGCTGAAAATTCACGACCACCGTACGATTTCGCAATAATTAGGGAAAAGAAACGCTCTTTGCGTAAGAAGTTCCACACTTCCTCAGGAAGATCTCGGTCTTCTTTTACAATTTTGTGGTCATCAAGCATAGCAAGCAAGGTTTCAAGTTCATTGTCCATGAACGATTGCTCTTCCGCTGTTAGCTGAGGTTTTGGATATTGATGCAGCTTAGTGAAATCTGGTTTACCAGAAAACAGCTCTCCGTCCCACCACACACTACCTGCTTCCATTGCTTCTTTCTCGGTGCTAGATAGTGGTGGTAGTACTTTTTTAAAGAGTTTAAAAGCTGGGTCACTTACCCATTTTTGTCTTAGAGAGCTCATAGTTCAGATCCTTTTGTTCACTATATTGGTTGTGAATGTTTCGCTTTTTATTGTTTTATTCTTCTGCTGACATGCCAGCGGCTAAATATGGAATAAGAATATCGACCACTGCTTTAGCATCTATTCGCTTGCCGTAATCATTCTCTGCGATTTCTACGAGAGCCTGACTGGAAGCCATGGTGAATACACAAGTCCCTAAGGTGAAGTGCAATCGCCAAAATAACTGTTCTTGAGTGAGGTTCGGGTTGGCTTTCATTACTGAGTTGGTAAATAAAGTCAGTACTTCGCTGTAGCGAGTTGTAATGAACCAACGCAAGTGCCCTTGTACATCGGTGTAACCACGCCCAATAAGTAACATGAATCGGCTAGTACCATTCGGCCTAACATCATTAAGCGCTCTTAGTGGCTGCCTTAAAGACTCAAACACATCATTCATAGAATACGTTTCGTTCAAGTTTAAGTTCACTAAAGCGTCTTGCAGCGCAGGCATAAATGCTTCTAAGTATCGATTGAGTACTGCACGAACCAGAGTTTTCTTATCGCCAAAGTGGTAGTTCACTGAAGCAAGATTGACATTAGCTTTACCCGTAATAGTGCGTAAAGAGGTGTCATTAAAACCATGCTCAGCAAATAAGCCTTCAGCAACATCTAAGATTTTTTCTTTGGTTGTACTTCTTGGTGCCATTTCAATCACTCGTATTAAACAACTGTTTGAAATATACCCTTAGCACATTTATTTAACAAGCAAGCAACATCACATTTTCACAAATTGGTCGTACCAGTTGATAAAACTAGACACTAACCGATTGAATAAATGTGTGTTTACGAAAAAAGGAAAAATTAATGAATTTTCTGGGAACTGAAATAGAAATGGAGGGTCATAAATTAAGTAGAAAACAGAGTATTTAGAAGTTTAACAGGCCGTCAAACTTGTTTCTCCCTGCTTTCTTAATTACTGCATTTTTCCTTATTAACTCCTATACTTGTATCCGCCCAAACCGTGTTGGTTTGGGCTTTTTTTTGCCTATATCTGTGCATTGCCTGCCTATTTAAGCCGTTAGAACATCAAAATTACCGATCTTTCTTTATGCGTCAACAATCGCAAATCAAGCTATTGAGTTAAAACACAATAAGAGCGACGGCTAATTTAGGCCCATTTGTAGATTTACCGTCATGTATACAGGTTGATTATCGTAAATACCAACTTAAGTAATTTTCTTCATTAAACTTCTCATTTTTCAAACAAATGGCCTAAGCTTCGTTTAACAAGGTTAACAAGGTTAACAATTTTTCACTAATTGCTCTTATCCATAGAGAAGACAGTTACAAGTAGAAGGAGAACTACTTTGAGATTGTTTAAGTTATCGATTTTAAGCTGCTGCTTAGCAGCTGCACCCGTCTTTGCTCAAACTTTAGAGCAGGCCGTTGCTATCACCTTGGCTACAAATCCTGAGATCAAAAGCATCTTCAATGACTATGTGAGCGTCAAAAAACGAAATGATGCAGCAGGTGGTGCTTACAGACCAAGTATCGACCTTGATGCTGGTATCGGTTACGAAGGTATAAACCCAGCGCCAAATAACGGCCCTGATACAGACCTAACGCGAAAAGAAGCGACAATATCCCTCACTCAGTTGTTGTGGGATGGTTCTTCAACGCTAAACGACATTGATCGTACTGCCGCAGAAGCAGAATCGGTTCGTTTACAATTAATAGCTGATGCCGAAGATAAAGCCTTAGAGATTACCCAAATTTACTTAGACGCAGTAAAAGCAACTGAAGTACTCGCCCTCTCGGAAAGTAACCTTGCCGTGCACAAAAAGATATATAAAGACATAAAAAAACGAGCAGTTTCGGGCATAGGCTCAACGGCTGATGTATCACAAGTAGAAGCTAGGATTGCAAAAGCTCATGGTAACTTATTGGCTGCGCAAAATAATTTAATCGATACGCACACCCAATTCCGAAGAATTGTTGGTCAACAACCTCTCGGCTTAGTTTATCCAAGAGCTGATATTTCTATGATTCCACTGTCATTATCAGACGCCCTTGTTGATGCTCTGGACCAACACCCAGTAATCAAAGTCGCAACTGCAGATGTCGATTCGGCGCACTTCCAGTACAAACAATCAAAAGGGGTTAACTACCCGACTTTCTCTATCGAGGCATCTCAATCATGGCGAGATGATGCAGGAGGCGATGAAGGTTCGAGCCAAGAAACGCTGGCAATGCTGAGAATGCGATACAACTTGTACAACGGCGGAACAGACAACGCGAATTCAGAAGCTGCTGCTTACCAACTCAATAAAGCAAAGGATCTGAGAGATCGAGCTTATCGTCAGGTAGAAGAAGGACTTCGCCTTTCTTGGAGTGCATTGGATCTAACACTGCAACAAAAGAACTTTTTATCCGACCACGTAGATTCAGCCTCAGAAACTGTTATCGCATATGAGAAACAATATCGAATAGGTAAACGTACGTTGCTTGATTTGCTCAACACAGAAAACGAATTGTTTGAAGCCCGTAAAGATTACTTAGATGCACATTACTCAGAACAATACGCTAAATATCGCGTAATGAATGCAACGGGTTCTTTATTGAATGCTCTACTGGTCGACATTCCAGAAGAGTGGACAACGGCCGTGGAGTATTAATGATGAAGATACCTTACTTATTACTTTCAACATTAACGATATCTTTATGTGCATGCTCTAGCCAACAAGAAGAGCCTTACATAGAAATACCTGAAGCTGAACAGATTTCTGATCTGCAAGATAACGACAAAGACGGTGTGGTGAATGCTCGAGACACATGCCCTGGCACACCAGAAGCATCGCTCGTCGATAATGATGGCTGCGGAGAAACCATTCGCTCGGAAGAAGTCAGACAACTGAAAATCCTCTTTGCAAATGACTCTTATGAAGTTAACCCCATCTTTTCAGATCAAATCAGTACGATGGCTGAATTCTTAGAAACATACAAAAGCGCGTCAATCGAGATTCAAGGCTACGCGAGTAAAGTGGGCGCTAACGATTACAACTTAGATTTGTCGAAGAAACGAGCCCATCGTGTTGAAGATGAACTGTTGTCAAATGGCATCGAACCTAGTCGAGTGAGAATTGTCGGTTATGGTGAAGAGCGACTAGAAAGTGATGGTGACGACCCAACATCACACGCTTTGAACCGTAAAGTAACGGCTACGGTTGTCGGGCTAAACCAAGAGATCGTTGAAGAATGGACCATATTTACCACGCTAGAAAAATAACGTGACATTGTCACCTTGTTTGTAAAAGGAGTTGTAGGTAGTGCGGGGAATATACAGGTAACGCGTTTAGGCCTGATGATATTAGAACTAATATTATCAGGTCATCAGACGATGAATATTAGCTAGGACATAAAATCAATAAAGCCGTGATAAGGTTACCTATCACGGCTTTTTTGTTCTTTGTTGTCACATGAATCGGGGGAACGATTCTGCGACTAAATTCTCGTTACTCAATGAGTAGGCTCGCAATTAAACGAGCCTACTCACGATTAAAGTTTTACTTCTTGTTGCTTCGTACTCGGTAGAGAAATACGTAGCAGGAAGTAACCCAGAATTGCAGCTGTTGTCGAACCCATCAGGATACCTAGTCGAGCAAACGTATCAAACTCTGCGTTCGTTGGACCAAATGCCAGTGAAGAGATAAAGATAGACATTGTAAAACCAATACCACACAACACAGATACTGCGAAGATGTTCATGAAGTTGACACCTTCAGGTAGCTTAGCGATACCCAGTTTCACCGCACCCCAGCTGAATGCAAAGATACCTAGAGGCTTACCAATCAATAGACCCATAGCGATACCTAGCGGTAACATGCCTGTTAGGCTTGAGATTGAGATACCTTCCAACGAAATACCTGCGTTTGCAAATGCAAAGACTGGCAAGATTGCGAATGCCACGTAAGGATGCAAAGCATGCTCTAGGTGTTTCAATGGAGAATAGTCACCTTTGTTACCTTTCAATGGGATAGCGAAGCCAATCACTACACCAGCCAATGTTGCGTGAACACCAGATTTCAACACTGCGAACCACAGAATTGCACCAACAATGAGATACACAGTCAGCTTAGTCACATGCTTGTTATTTAGCATGAACAGCACACCAGTTGCGATGAAGCCAACCGTTAGTGCAAGCGTTGATAGATCGCCTGAATAGAACAATGCAATGATAACAACAACACCAAGGTCATCGATGATTGCTAGAGCCAATAGGAATACTTTCAAGCTAACCGGTACACGGTTACCAAGAAGAGCCATGATACCCAACGCGAATGCGATATCAGTTGCCGCCGGGATAGCCCAGCCTTGAAGCGCTTCAGGGTTACCTGAATTAAACAGCACGTAAATAAGTGCAGGAGCTAGCATACCGCCAACAGCTGCAATAGCAGGGAAGATTGCTGTCTCTTTAGATTTTAATGCGCCTTCTAAAAGCTCACGCTTAACTTCTAAGCCGATTAGAAGGAAGAACACAGCCATTAGGCCATCGTTAATCCAGTGAGACACAGACATACCAAGAACGTAACTATGAAGTACCCCTTGGTACATTTCGTTCAATGGTGAGTTTGCTACAAACATTGCGATCGCCGCAGCGATGACTAGTATGATGCCGCCAGCAGATTCCATTTTAAAGAAGTCACGGATGACGTCGGTCATGATTTCGCCCTTATATTTATTATTTAAATAAACGAATAACAAAGAATAACCACGAGTGTATAGACAAGCCTAATCGATAGATAATCACTTCTTCGGATGTTTAACTTCGGTTTTTCCTACAAATACTAAACAATACGTCGTATATTCCATAATGTTGTTACGTAAGATGAATTAAGTATAGATGAGAACCTGGATGCTGTATGCAGAATTAATTTTAGAATCAAATTTGCGCAGATATAAAAAAGGCTATCAAATGATAGCCTTAGGTGTTTTTTAGTAGCCAGTTAGCTGCATAAAGCCTGTCGCTTCATGACTTCCGCTCGCCATTATGGGGCCTTCCCAATATGGTATGACAAATGGCAGCCACATATCTCTGCGTTTGATGCGCGTCGTAAGATTGATATTATGTTGTGGCACGTTGATTATCCATTGCAGTGGCATTCTTCTGCCATTCAGTAACGTTGTGTTCTGCAGAGGCTTGATAGAGATATCCGAATCCGTCAACTGATAAACTTTGCCAGAGCGGGTCGCCAACGTCCCGAAAACATAAGGTAACTGTTGATTGTGACGGTAGCGGTTAATACTTAACGCCGTGCCATCATCAAGGTTAAACACAAACCAATCCCAACCTTGTTGCCCTACTCCGAGTAAGCCACTTCCCCACTCTTTATGTACCCATGCCGTCCCTTCAACTTCCTTGGTAACACCGTCGAGATTCAACACACCAGTCAATGATAAAAAGGGAGCGCTGAAGTTATAAGACGCAACAGGCAGTAAATCGTGTTTTTTCTGATAACCATTGTCTCCATTCAACACATATGGCCCTTTCGCCACAGTGTCCAGCTCAAGACCAAACGTATCCGTTTTTACTTGGAGGCGACCGGGGAACGGGGTATTACCCAATGCACGCCAGTTCCAGTTATCAATCCAAATTCTAAACGGACGATTCGTCATCCCCGCTTGGCCAATTCCGCCACGCGCTAAACGCTGTTCTTTCCAGACTTTAGAGTCAGAAGAAATCACTACATTTGAAATATAGATTTGTGGACTTTGCCATCCCGGAGTTTCGCGCTCGTCTGTAGCTATACGAAAGAAGCTCCATTGAACCGAGTACTTCTTACCGTCATCCCCTTTTAGAGAAGCAAAGTAGTGCCACCATTCGTGTTGAAAATCAGGGTGGAATTGGAAGTCTCTCGGCAGAGAAACGGTTCTATCAGGCAGCACAGGTTCAAACACATTAAAATGCTCGCTGACCAGCACCGAGTTAACTTCATTTACGCCCTTTTCACCGACATCAACGAAATAGGAGTAATAAGCCCAGAGACCTAAAAGAGCACCAAAGAAACTAACTAATAAAACAGATGATATCAGTCGGTGTTTGAGTTTAATTGAACCGTTGCGTTGAAACATATTAAAGTGCATCCCTCAATGACTTCATCGGCGTGTTCCGAATCATTCTCATCACTGGTAAAGCACCAGCGAGCATTAATGCTGCCATTGCCCACGCAAATGTCACTAAATAATCCCATGGAATCACTTGTAACTCGAGAGACCAGCCAAAAGATTGCTTAATGACGATATCAACGATTAAGCTCGCCAAGGCTAAGCCAAGCGGAATGGCTATTAAAGAGGAAATAAGCCCAAATACAAATAATTGTAAACTGCCGGTGAGAATCAGTTCTTTGGCCGAAACGCCTAAACAACGTTGCAGTGAAATATGCCTTTGACGCGACACTTCACCCGCAACGGTAGCAAAGAAGATACCGAAAACCGCAATCACTAAGGTGATATTGCCCAACGTATCGGCAATAGCAAACGTTCGATCGAACACACGCATTGCTTGGCTGTGAATATTATTATTATCGAAAATACGTTCAGAGCCGAGCCTAAATACGCTCTCTAATCGGCTTCGTAAACCGATGGCATTCACATCATCTTTCAATGTTACGCCAAGTCCCACATTGCCCTTGCCGGCAAATCCATACAACCAGTTACGATGTGACATCATCACTTGATGATAAGGGTTGCCATAATCGTAATACACCCCAACAACTTGCCAACCGGAGCCTAGGCTGTCATAAAGATCAATATAGTCACCGGGGCGAATACCCAGTTTTAAAGACATGGATTCGCTGATCAATACACCTTTAGAGTGATGTAAATGATACCAATAGTTCGGAATACCTAACTTAATCGTTAGAGCTTCTAATTCACCTTCAGATGGGCCAGTACTCACAACCTGAATGCTGCCTACAGGAGAAGCGACGTCTTTTTCCCAACGCCACCAAACCGAATCAACCTCGGGTTGGTCCGACAGCCAATTGCTCATACGAGCAGCCGCATTGTTGGTTGGGTATATATAGAGATCAGCCGCCAAACGCTGCGTTAACCATTTATCGGTGGTATCCCTGAAGCTTCCGACCATGGTTTCAACACCAATATTAGCCGTTAACGCCAACATAAAGGCCATCGTCGCAACACCACGATAGCTCATACTTGAGGCTGCATCGGAGAAGAACCAACGAGCACGAACCCAACGTAATGAATAAGATAAACTGTTGAACAGTTTCCACATCAAGAACGGCGTAAACAGCGCCACACTCACCAGCATCAGCGCGATAATAGCAAACCCCGTCTCTTGGGTTTGAGGAGCTTGATACACCGCTACTGCAGCGACACAGAAACCACAACCTATCAATGCTTGCCAAGTAAACTCAGTGCCGGCAAAACGCATTAAGGACAATCGAGAGGTCAAACGAATAGGTTGGGATTTCAGTAAACGAACCAACGGCCAAGCGCACGCCAAGAATGCACCAAGCAATGCCATCAATAAGCTATAACCACTCCAACGCCAACTCCAGCTCAACGTTAAACCGACGTTAGCATCATAAAGATCGCCTAGGCTTGAAGACACTGCCGGTAACAATTGATTCGCTAACATCACGCCAAATATATTGCCGCATATCCAGCTTAATAAAACCAAGATAAGCAGCTCTAAACAAAGTGCCTTCGTAAGCTGCCAACCAGACACACCCGTTTGTCTTAGGATTCCAACTAATGGTTGACGCTGAATAAATGAAAGTGACATCGCTTGATAGAAGATAAACAAGCCCACCACAAACGACAGCATACCCATCGCGGTTAAGTTCAAGTGAAAAGCACTGGTGAGTGATTCAAGCTCCGCCTTTGAGCTGCGAGTAATCGTCAAACCATTTGGCAATATGTTCTTAAGACGCTCGAACTTCTCAGGAGGCATGTCTGAACAAGCAATAACCGAAAGCCCAGCGCTGCGTTTTAGCATTCTGAGCAATGAGATGTCCGCAATCAGGCGAGTACCATCAATAATATTGTTTTGATCGACAGCCACGGGGCCTAGATCAGAACCGTCTAATAGATGGATATAATCACCACTTTTCCACTCCATATGTTCAGCAAGGTCATCACTGACAAGGATCGGATACGGCGGCTTCATGAGATTTAAGGTGGTGAGATCTTTTAACGCAACACCCGGCTGTAGTTGAAGCATAGACACGGGGTCTAAGCCAATCAGCATGAAATTCGCGCCGTTTTCATCAGTGATACGGTGATGGTCAAAAGGAGAACACTGTTGAAAGCCTTCACGGCGAAGTTGGATATAAAAGCCTTGCGGAATTTTATTGGCGTTGTGTTTTGGTCGAATACGATAAGGGAGAGGATTCGAAAAGAGTTTTTCGCCATGCGCATAACTTTGCTTGGCGTGTTGGTTAATAGCGGTAACACCAACCAAAAGTGATACGCCAAGGGTTAAACCAAGCCATACCAATATAATCTGAAGTGGGTAACGTCGATAGTGACCGAGTAGTGCCTTAACTACGGGCCATAACATGCAGTTGCCCTCCTTGTAGACGGATACGACCATCCATATGTAACGCTACTTTTTCACTGTGCGTAACCAGTAACAAGGTACATTCTAGCTGACGGGTTAAAGAGGTCAGCAAACGCATCACCGCTTCCGCATTGCGTTCATCGAGGCTTCCCGTAGGCTCATCGGCCAACAAAATCTTCGGTTCCATATACAATGCACGAGCAATCGCCGCACGTTGCTGTTGACCACCAGAGGCCTCTTCAGGGTAACGTCCAAGTAAAGGCATAAGGTCTAAAGCCGACAGTATCTGTCTCCAGAGCCCTTTATCTTCAGGTAAACCCTTTAATTGGCGACAAAAACGAATGTTGTCGGCAATATTAAGCGTTGGAAGTAGGTTG
Source organism: Vibrio sp. L3-7 (assembly GCF_963898195.1). Classification (NCBI taxonomy): domain Bacteria; kingdom Pseudomonadati; phylum Pseudomonadota; class Gammaproteobacteria; order Vibrionales; family Vibrionaceae; genus Vibrio; species Vibrio sp. L3-7. The sequence goes on from NZ_CAWQUW010000001.1 coordinate 274,577, forward strand.
AATTGCTGGAAAATGTGACCAATATTATTTCGACGATATGCGGTGCGATTACGTTCTGTCGAATCGTGCATATTGAAGTTTGGGAAAGCGATTTCACCAGAGTCTACCAAATCTAAACCCGCGATAAGATTCAATAATGTACTCTTTCCTGAACCGCTTTCTCCCATTAATGCGAGTTGGTCGCCTTGGTTTAATGTTAACTCAGCACCTTGCAAAACAGGGTGGAATTCTCCCCCGTCGACATAGCCTTTACATAGGTCTGACAGCTTTAACATTAAACAGCTCACATTAGATAGAATTTGGAAGGAGAATCTACACTAATTCCCTGTTAGGAGGAAGTATTTTGAAAGATAGATCACACGCCAGCGATAAAGTAGTGCGATCGATGCGCCCCACTTCAATTTCCTATTAAGTTTTTAATCCATTTTCTGGTTTTCATGCGATAGAGCGAACCGCCCCACTTAATGACCTCTTCAGTCAAGAACAGTAAATACACCCATTCTGGCGGGAATTTGAAATAAATAGCGGCAACCGCAGCCAAAGGTATACCAATCACCCACTGAGCAATTAGGTCTTGATAGAGGCAGAACTTAACATCGCCACCCGCTCTCAATACGCCAACAATCACTGTCATTGGGATTGAACGGATAACGATTCCGACACTTAAAATCAGAATAAACTTCTCGGAAAGAGCTCTGGTTTCTTCAGTCAACGCACTGAACGCATTCAATATTGGCATTTGCACAAAATAAAGGAATATCGCCACAACAATACTGGTCAGGAAACACAAAATAGTTAGGCCAAGAGCTTGATAATAGACTGCCTCATTATTCTTCGCGCCAAGTTGGTTGCCAACCAAGACAGAAGCCGCATTCGACATACCAATCAATAGGCTCAGCGAGATAGACTCAACTGGCGTCATCACCGAAAGCGCTGCTAACCCTTGTACACCCGATTGTCCCATGATTGCGTGATAAGCAAATAGGCCACCAGCCCATGCTAAGAAATTGAACGTCGTTGGCAGCGATAATTTCAAAAAACGAACCACTTTCTCGACGGTTGCCGCCGCTTGAATATCGCAGAATTTGAAGGCTAATAAATGCTTTGAAAAATAGAGGTAACCATACAAGGTCGCGACTTCAATAGCGCCACTCATTACTGTAGCAATCGCCGCGCCTTTTATGCCCAAAGCAGGAAAACCTAAATTACCGAAGATCAGCACCCAGTTTAAAAACACATTAGAAAGAATGCCGATTCCGCTAAAGAAAGTACTGAGCCCCGGCTTATGCATTGCTCTTAGACCAACAGCCATGCTGCTCACACACGATACCGCCAACATGCTAAATGAGGTGATAACGATGTATTCCATACCCAAATTAATGACTTCTTGAGAATCTGTGGTCACACCCATGATTTGCGCGGGAAAAGAGACAAAGAACACAATCGTAAGCAAGGCAAATAGTGTCGAAACCAACCAGGTCAGTGCGGTACTTTCTCTGACTCCTTGTTTGTCGCCCGCTCCCCAGTATTGTGCCGTCAACAACGCACCACCTGTGGTAACACCAACTAGCATAATAGTCGTCACAAACATCGCACGGCTTGCTACCCCTACCGCCGCAATGTCTGCTTCTCCAAGCTGACCTAACATCAACACATCCACTAAGCCTCGGCTTGAAAACATAATGCTCTGTAAAGTGATAGGCAAAGCAATCGCAATAAGCCTACGAACAAAGTCACCTCGGGTGTGATGAATAATGGAAGAGAGCAACATAGAGATACCTAAACGGAACGTATTGATGAATAAAGATAAATATCGCGCTATTATATCAATGTTCGGTTTTTAACCACAGATATAAATGGAGTAACAATGAAGAAAGTACTGGTTTTAGGCGCTTCTGGATATGTTGGTTCGCAGCTCCTCCCTTTACTGCTTGAGCAAGGGTATCTAGTCACTGCAGCAGCAAGGCATATCGATTATTTAAAGGCGCGAACCGAGCCTCACGATAACTTATCGCTTGAGTATCTTGATCTCGCAGATCAAGCCGCGACGCAGGCATTAGTACCCGATTTTGAACTGATATTCTTTCTAGTTCATGGGATGGCGGAAGGCCATGACTTCATTGATTACGAACTCAACTTAGCGCGTAACTTTATTTCGGCGCTTGGGCCAAAGAATCAACATGTTATCTATCTCAGTTCTCTTCAGCCTCAAACGGGCGATTCAGAACACCTTCAAGCCAGAAAAAAAACCGGACAGCTACTTCGAAAAGGGCCAGTTCCAGTAACCGAACTCCAAGCTGGTGTTATCATCGGCCCCGGCTCTGCGGCATTCGAGATCATGCGAGATTTCGTTTACAACCTACCAATCATGATTGCGCCAAAATGGGTAGACTCCAAAGCTAACCCTATTGCACTGCAGAACCTTAACCACTATTTACTGAAACTTGCACAAGACACGCCAAGCGAAAGCCAAACGTTTGAAGTTGGCGGGCCAGATATCGTCTCTTATCGAAATCAGTTTGCTCATATTGCGAAAACGGCCGACCGTCCGCTCAGGCTTTGGGCAACATCACTGCTAACACCTAAAATCGCGTCATATTGGCTAGGCGTCGTGACCTCCGTCCCTTCTAACATCGGTAGAGCGCTTCTCGCAGGCTTAAAGCATGACTTCATTGCCAGTTCTACCACTATCAGAGAGAAGTACCCTCAAAAACTCATATCGTTCGAGAGCATGGTTGAGCAAGCTATTCACGCTGAGGGAAACTTCGTCAAAAGTAATGTATGGGGGTTTGATAAAACCGCGTTCAAACGCTGGCAAGCTGGATATGGCTACTACCCAAAGAAAACCGGTGCAAGTATCACTTCAACAGCATCACTAGAATCACTATGGAATGTTGCACAGCAGATAGGAAGCCCCAAACAAGGTTACTTCTTTGCCAACACTTTATGGCGCACGCGTGAATGGTTAGATGTTCTATTTGGTGGCGGTATACCCGTTCGACAAATGCCAGAAGGACCAAACCTAAAAGTCGGTGACAAGATTGACTCGTGGAAGGTCATTCGTTGTGAGGAGAATCAGTTTTTATCTCTGCTTTTCGGAATGAAAGGCCCAGGCTTAGGTCGACTGGAAATTACGGTGTCTGACCACGGTGACTCTCGCGAACTGAACATTTCAGCTTGGTGGCACCCAAAAGGCTTCTTAGGACTCCTTTATTGGTTCGCAATGATGCCTGCGCATCTTTTCATCTTTAAAGGTATGGTTAAGGCGATAGAGAAGCAGGCTAAAGAGCAAATGCGAGATTCAGAGTAACAAGACGCGAAAAGAATAAAAGCAGAGGCGAGTGTCTAGATGCTAAGGGATTAAAGCAGATACAAAACAAAAAGAGCAGGCTCAAATGGCCTGCTCTTCTAATCCAAAATCTGCTATTAACCAATAATACTGATTGGAATCTCAGCCAGTTGGTTACCTTGGTTAGCAGGATACACGATATATTCACCGTGGTACTTCACCGCTGACTTATAGTCAGTGACTTTATGAAGCATGAAATCCGCTTCCATTGCTGCTTGAATAAACTCAGCGTGGTTACCACGAACAAACCAGTTCATCGGTTTAACCATCAACTCACCGTCGAAAGAGTCATCACACTGTTTGCCACAAAGTGCAAAAGAGTGTTCGCCATCCGTAAAGAATTGAATTTTTCCACCAGTGGTTAGCTCATCTTCGCTTGAAACGCTCCAACCCATCTCATACATCTTGTCCATAAAGGCTTCAACGTCACTGTCTTTCAACGCTTTTGGCTCTTCGCCTTCAGGGAAAAATTTACCGTAAAACGTAGAAATACGTTTAAAGATAAAGGTCAAATCAGAGTTATTGCCTTTTGAACGTCCCTGCTTCTGCCAACGCACCAAATCGGGAACAATCACACGATCATAAGACTGAGCTTTAATCGCTTTCGTCACCCAACGAACTAAATAAAGGTTATTCGCAATAGGCGCATCAATCGCTTTACCTGCCTTATGCAGAGCGTAAAGCTCGCCCAACGCGTCATTCACTAACTTCTGAATTTCAATATAGTATTTTGACATTATGCCTTCTTTCCTAATGTCCAATATAGTAATGCTGACATTACTGCACACGCAGCCATTACCATAGCCATAGACCCAGCACTGTCACTTGGCAGCATCGCAACGATAGCACCAACGACAGAACCAGTACCAAATCTTAATGTTCCAGCCAGAGAAGAGGCTGTACCTGCCATGTTTGGATAACCACTTAACAGTAGACCCATAGAGTTACTGCCGATAGTAGAGATGGTTCCAATAAATAACATCACAAATGGCACAATTCCCCAAAGCCCGAGATCCAATGCCCAACCGACGAGTAAACCTAAGCCAGCCAGCAATTGAATGATCAACGCTGCTCTCAACATAGTATGAGAACCGACTTTTTTAACGATTCGACCATTGACTGTTGTCATCAGAATCATCGCAACAATGTTCAGACCAAAAAGGTAACCAAACAAGTCAGGACGTACGCCATAGACATCAATGTAGACAAAAGAGCCTGCAGTCAAAAATGCGAACATCCCGGAAAACGAGAATGCACCCGAGAAAATCAGGCCCATAACGGTCGGGTTTTTACACAAACGAGCGTAATTGCGAATCGTCGTTTTAAAGCGCAATGGCTGACGGTTTTCGACAGGCAATGTCTCAGGAATCTTAATCAATACCGCTATAATCACGATCACTGCAAAAATAGCCAACACCCAAAAAATTGAACGCCAACCGAACCACAATGCTAAGTAACCACCAATCATAGGGGCGATTAATGGCGCAACCGTCATCACCAAAGTAACGAAAGACATCGTTCTTGCGAAGTCTTCACGGTCAAACATATCACGCACAACCGCTTGAATGATTACTGCGGCCGCTGCACCAGCAAAGCCTTGAGCAGTACGAACTAACGTGAGCGCTTCAATGCCATGAGTGGTAGCACTCACTACAGATGCGATCGCAAAGAGAAATACACCAATCAACAGAACAGGCTTGCGACCATAACTGTCGGCTAACGGGCCATGTAACAACTGACCTAAAGCAAAGCCTGCAGTGTACGCTGTGAGTGTGATTTGCACTTCACCTGCAGTTACACCTAGATCTCTGGCGATCGTTGGCATAGCAGGTAGGTACATATCGATTGCGAGAGGTGTTAAAGCACCAATAGCGCCCAGAACCAAAAATAGCATCCAACCTAACTGAGGCGTTTGGGGTTGTGAGCTTGGGGTCTGTGAGGTAGACGTTTGCATAACTCTCCGACTAAGTACTAGGTTTATGTGAGCACGAACATGCACGCAGCAATATACGAATACGCACAGTGATACACGAATATGCGCACACATACATGAACATATAGCAATAATGGCTGAAACTGTCCTAGTACCAGTCAAAATAATCAGCCGACGCTATCCTTGGTCGGCTACATCACTAGATAGGAATTACTTCCAGATAGAGTCAACTTCTTCTTGTGTTAGATAACGGTATTCACCTAACTCCAAAGATTCGTCCATCTCGATTTCACCGATACGCTCACGGTGTAGCGCTTCAACCTTATTACCAATTGCCGCAAACATGCGCTTAACTTGGTGGTATTTACCTTCGTGAATCGTTAGAAGCACTTCGCGCTCCGCACGTACTTCAAGGTGTGCTGGAAGTGTTAGGCCATCTTCGCTCTTAAGCTGGATACCTTCTTTGAACTTTTCAACATAATCGTCTTCAACAGGTTCAACCAACCACACACGGTATGTTTTTTCGCATTTGTGCTTTGGCGACGTGATACGGTGAGACCACTTACCATCGTCAGTCATTAAAACAAGACCGGTGGTATCAACGTCAAGGCGACCTGCAAAATGCAGCTTGTCCATTTTGATTTCATCAAGTAATTCAAACGCAGTGCGATTTGAGCTATCTTCATGCGAACAAACAAAGCCTTCTGGCTTATAAAGCATGATATAACGCAGGCCGTGAACATGCAGTTCATTGCCTTGCCATTCCACAACGCACTCTTCAGTTACCTTGAGTGAACCGCTTTTTTGAATGACATCATTAACTGTCACTGCTTTTGATTTTAATAAGTGTGTTGCTTCTCTTCGAGTGACGCCTAACGCATCGCACAGAAATTTATCTAAACGCATGAATACCTCAACTAATCTAAGTCGGGTATTATAGTCACCTTTGCTCAATTAGTTGAGCTATTTCACACTATTTGTTTTTCACCATACAAGACTCGATATGTATACACTCCGCCCGTACCAAGCCGACTCCGTAAAATCAGTGATTCATTACTTCAGAAAACACCAAACTCCTGCGGTTTTGGTACTGCCCACAGGCGCAGGAAAAAGCCTTGTGATTGCTGAACTGGCAAGGCTTGCTAAAGGTCGTGTTTTAGTGCTTGCTCACGTTAAAGAACTGGTAGAGCAAAACCATGAAAAATATGAAGGTTATGGCTTGAAAGGTTCGATTTTTTCCGCCGGTTTAGGCCGCAAAGAAACCGACCAACAAGTGGTGTTTGCATCGGTTCAATCTGTGGTTAGAAATCTCGACTCATTCTCTAATCAGTTTTCATTACTGGTTATCGATGAATGCCACCGCGTTCCCGATGAAAAGACCAGTAGCTATCAAAAAGTGATCACACACTTACGTGAGAATAATTCGGGTATTAAGGTGCTTGGGCTTACTGCAACACCATATCGCCTTGGTATGGGTTGGCTTTACCAATATCACACCCGTGGCCAAGTGCGTTCTGAAGAGCCGCGTTTTTTCAGAGACTGTATTTTTGAATTACCGATTCGCTACCTGCTCGACGAAGGTTTCCTCACACCAGCACGCATGATTGATGCTCCAGTTCTGAGCTATGACTTCTCGCAGTTAAAACCAGCAAGCACTGGTCGCTATAAAGAAGCAGAACTCGATATGGTGATCGAGCAATCGAAACGCGCCACGCCGCAAATTGTCGACCAGATCATTGAACTGGCCAAAGACAAGCTCGGCATCATGGTGTTCGCTGCGACCGTTAGACACGCACAAGAGATCCTTGGCTTATTGCCGGAAGGTGAATCATCCATCGTTATTGGAGATACACCAACACTCGAACGCGACCAAATCATCAGTGATTTCAAAGAGCGTAAAATCAAATTCTTGGTCAACGTATCAGTATTAACTACAGGCTTTGATGCCCCTCATGTCGATTTAATCGCGATTTTACGCCCGACAGAGTCCATCAGTTTGTACCAACAAATCGTTGGCCGTGGCTTACGCTTGTCTCCGGGCAAAAAAGAGTGTTTAGTGCTCGACTATGCAGGTAACAGTTACGACCTTTATCAACCTGAAGTGGGCGACCCAAAACCCGATTCCGACAGTGAAATCATCACCATTCCCTGCCCTGCTTGCGGCTTCAATAATAACTTTTGGGGCAAGCTAGACAGCAACGGATTTTTACTTGAGCACTTTGGCCGTAAATGCCAAGGCTACTTTACCGATGAAGACACAGGCGAACGTGAACACTGCAACTATCGTTTCCGCGCGAAGTATTGCGGTGAATGTGGCGCTGACAACGACATCGCCGCGCGTATTTGTCATGAGTGTGATGCCACCTTAGTCGATCCAGACAAAAAACTTAAAGAAGCGCTGAACCTGAAAGATGCCTTAGTGTTTGAATGCTTAGAGATGGACCTTAACGTTCTCAAAGACGATAAAGGTAAATCACAACTTAAAGTCACCTATCGTGGCGAAAACCAAGCGCAAGTGCATGAATTTTGGTCATTAACCACCAAGAAGCAAAAACAAAACTTCAAAGATCAATTTGTTCGTCCTCATCTTGCAGACAGGCATCGCCCTTTTGAAGAGGCTTCACCAACGAAAGTGGTCGCTCACCAACATCGATTCCGGCCGCCTCAATTCGTGATTGCACGTAAAGTCGGACGCTTTTGGAAAATGAGAGATAAAATATTCGAAGACGAGCTTCAACAGCGCTAACGTCTCACTTTTCGAGAACCTAAATCTCATTATTAATCAGGTTCACTTTCTGTTCAGAATCACTTTTTTATACTGAACGCTATCAACCTTCTCTAGGATTCGCTATGTTTAGTAAAGCTATGATTTCTTTGTTTTCTATAAGCTTAGGCTTATTGGTTTCTGCCAATGTCTGGGCTGACTCAGATCATAACGGTCATGACCTTGTACAAGATGTTCATAAAGCAGGAACTCGTATCGAATTTGAAGAAGATCAAGACGAAGTCTACGAAGCAGTACAAGAAGGCTATATTCGCCCTTTCTCAGAAATGTATGCGGCAGTTGAAAACGATCTGCATGGTCGAATCATTAAAGTAGAGCTTGAAGAAGATGACGACATTTGGGTTTACGAGCTCAAAATTAATCATCAGAACAACATTATTAAAGTCGAATACAACGCTGAAACGCTAGAAATGTTGATGATAAAAGGCCGAAACTTTAAAGACGCCATAAAAAACACCAACTAATAATTCATAACAATAAGAAGAGTAAAACATGAAAATTTTAGTCGTTGAAGACGAACCTCGTTTAGGCCAACAAATTATTGAAACACTTGAGGGAGCAGACTGGGTACCAGAGCTTTCTCAAGATGGTATTGACGCACTCTACCGTGCAACATCAGAAGAATGGGACGTGATTGTTCTCGACCTAGGCTTACCAAAGTTAGACGGCTTAACCGTATTGAAAGGTATTCGAGACGAAAACATCAATACACCGGTCGTAATTTTGAGCGCTAGAGATACGCTGACTCAGCGTGTAGAAGGTTTGAATGCAGGCGCTGACGATTACCTAACTAAGCCATTTGAGATGGTAGAACTGATTGCTCGAATCCGCGCTCAGTTGCGCCGTGCATCTGGCAGTGCCGCTCCTATTCAACAAATTGGCGACCTAAGCCTAGACACGCGCAGTTCAAAAGTACTGTGGCAAGGTCAAGCCGTTAGCCTAACTGCTCTAGAATATAAAGTGGTTGCGTATTTCATGCATAACCAAAACAAAGTTATCTCACGCACGGAGTTGGTTGAGCACATTTACAAACAAGATTTCGATCGCGACTCAAATACCGTAGAAGTGTTTATCGGACGTATCCGTAAAAAAATCGCACCAAAGATCATCAAAACCGTTCGTGGCCTCGGCTACCAACTGAATGCTGAATAGCTTTAGCGCCATCACAAATAGTAAGTGCAATCATCAATCAAGCGCATCTCAACCAAATACACACATCAATTAAGTGGATAGCCTGTTCTGATCATCGTAATGCTGATAAATCGCGACGAGCAAAGGCAGGCTAGAAATGTATGAATCTAAAAAAAAGAACACTTAAAAACATCAGCCTTAAAAGCCGCTTGCTCCTCGCTGCGGCTTTTTGGCTAGGTGCAATGATACTCGCTGCCGGTATCGGAATTCCAAAATTGGTTAACGATTATTTGGTCGATGACGTCAAACAGCAATTAAGCCTTACCATGGACGAGCTCACCGCCAATATTGAAACCAGTGATAGTGGCAACCTCATCATGTCCGAGCGACTTTCAGATCCAAGATTCAACCAGCCCTATAGTGGGATCTATTGGCGTGCCGCCACTCAAGATCAAACCATTCGTTCTCGTTCTCTATGGGATAAAGATCTCACCATCAAGCGATCACCTATCCACACATCGGTCAAAGGGCCACAAGATGAGAAGCTGATTTACATTGAGCAAGACATCTACTTACCTGAACTAAATGAGCCCGTTACCATCACCATTGGTCTTGATGAAGATCCACTCGAATCGACACTTCATCAACTAACAAGCCAAGTTTGGCTTATTTTGATGTTGTTGTTTGTGGGTGTTCTTCTGCTCATCGGTATTCAAGTCAGTTGGTCACTACTGCCGCTGAGTAAAATGCAGCGTGAATTAGCTATGTTAAGAAAAGGCGAACAACAAGGGTTAAGCGACAATTACCCGAAAGAGGTTTCGCCATTAGTCTCTGACCTTAATGCCCTACTCTTCCATTATCAAGAATTGTTGGAACGAGCTCGTAACCACGCAGGTAACCTTTCTCACGCATTAAAAACACCGTTATCTGTTCTGAAAAATGAAATAGAGATGCTTCCCGACAACGAGAAAAAACTCCTACAACAACCCATTCATCAGATTCAAAGCCAAATAGACTATCATCTTGGCCGTGCTCGTATGGCTGGCGCAATGAACATCCTTTCGGTGAAGTCATCGCCTTGTGAACGTGTCGAAGCTATCGCGATGGCTTTTGATAAAGTCTACGCCGCTAACGACGTCACCATGATCAATGAGCTGGACTCTGAGCTTGAAGTTGCCGTAGAAAAAACCGACCTCGATGAGATGGTCGGAAACCTGCTTGAAAACAGCTACAAATGGGCGAGCAGTATTATTCGGGTACACGCTAACGAGCTTGCAGACGGTAATATTGAATTGGTCATTGAAGATGACGGAAAAGGCATTCCAGAAGAGAAACTCGCGCAAGTCACCAAACGAGGCGTTCGACTTGACGAGACAACGCCAGGTACAGGTTTAGGGCTCAATATCGTGAACGAAATGGCCCACAGTTACCGAGGCAGTTTAACACTCGGCAAGAGCTCAATGGGTGGCTTGAAGGCATCTCTCATTCTGAAGGTTTCTCAAGCTTCTTAGGCTAAAGAAAACCTCTAGAGCATCTAAAGCATCTAAAGAAAAACAGGAGTTTGCCTATCATGTGCAAACTCCTGCTTTTTTCTCTGAATCACCTAGAGCTCAACATTAACTCATCGAATGCAGCCCTATCGTGTTGCCTTCAGTATCACTGACAACACTAATAAAACCATGTTGACCAATGGCCATTTTCGGCACCTGTAAGACACCACCATTCTCCGCAGCTAAGCTTGCTTCAGTCGCACAGTCCTCGCAAGAGAAGTAAACCATAGTACTGTTGCCACCCGCTTTGACACCAGACATAGAGCACAGCGCCCCTGTTGCGCCGTAACTGTCCATCTCACAAGGAAATACCCACATTTCAATGTCGATTCCAGTTTCATTATCCAACTTTTCAAGCGTCACTTTAAATACAGCCTCGTAAAAAGCTTTCGCTCTCGCCATATCATCAACATAGATTTCAAACCAACCAATCGGATTCATTTGCATAACGTTGTCCTTAGCTTTCGCCGCTTACTCGCCCTTAATTAGCATAGACAAAGAAAAACGAGTTATCTCTGGAAGTGACTTAAGAAGGAGTTTACTTGGAGTAAAAGTGAGCGCCGAAAAGTAGCAAAGCCTTGTTCGATTTAAACATCAAACAAGGCTCCTATTCATTGGCTGTTATAGGATGAGCAGACCAGAAAGAAGAGAAAAAAAGATAGGTAAGTAAATAGATAGGTAACGACTTTATTGAAGTCATCTCACTAGAACTATGGATAATGAGCCAAAACCAAAGCGATAGGTTTCGTTCAATCAACTTTGTACCACTCACCTATATGTCGTTCACTGCCACATTTAAAGCTGGAGATTCAGCGCCATATGTCGTCGCCCCAATCATCAAGATTTGACCATCAGTATAGTAATCGTGATTATCATTCAGAGCTTCCGCATTGGCGAGTGGCAGGTTTACTACTCCAATATTTGGGTAGGTCGACTTTATCTGTTCAGCAAACCTATCCCGTTCTTCATCAACATTAGGGTCAATTTTATGAAGTATGGTGACAATACCTGAGTACGGCGTCACTTTAAGCCCATCATCGTAGCTGATTGCCCCTAACCACTTAAGTTGATTGCTATTACTGTCTAGCCCTGCGTTCCACCAACGTATGTGGCTTCTTTTCATCAGATTCCCAGGCAATTGAAATGCCATGTCTTGAGGCTGATTTCGCCAATACAAGTCAGAAACCGGTGGAGTATTCGCCTTTAACAAAGCTAAATAATGTGTCCATTCAATCTCATTTCGAGAAAAAGTTTGATTCTCTATCCAGCCAAGCTGATGCATCAATTCACGGGGGGATTCCCCGACATACACAACATTGATCGCTTGTGCATCGTAAACCGGAGATAAGCCAGGGAACGCTTTATAAGTCACTTCTTCTAAATTAATAGAGACCATTTCAGCTGAAGCTTGTTGAGTTTTAAAATCATCGGCTTTCCAGAAAAAATGCGCGTAATTTGCGTAGCATAACCAAGCGACCAAAAGTGTACTGGTTTTTAGCGTGAGTCTACGCCACTTGAGCTTATATCCGATGGCGACAAAAGCAATAACAACAACTAAGCCAACTACTAGGCTTTGATGCTCAGTAAGAAATATCTTTACCGAACTCAATAATGGAAACTGTTCAACACCATGAGCCAGCAACATACCCCAAGCGATAAATTGCCCACCACCAAGCAACAAACCTATCGATGAAAACAGCGTAAAACTGCCCCACTTAACGCGATGAGAGCCCGCAATAAAAGGCACTACCCAGGCAATAGGCCCAAGAAGGCGTGCAACCACAATAATGTAACTGCCTTTCTTGGCGATTAAGTAACGACACCGTGCAATTAACCTTCTGGTTTTAGGGCGAAATTTTATGAGTTTCTTTTGTGCTGTTGCGCCCCATTTAGAACCAATAAAGTAACTCAGTTGATCGCCGATGAAACCACCTAGCATCACCAAAACCAACGCCATCCATGTACCTGAATACAGTTGAAAGCCCGCAGCGATAAAGAAGGGCTCTCCCGGTACAAATAGGTTTGGGCCAATAAGAGCATCACCCAATGCCCCCAGAAACAGCCCTAGTCCATCAAACATAACAACCTCAATACTTACTGTTCTTTGTAGTGACCAAACTTGTAGTTCATCTCGTTGTTGCGCATTTCGCCCTTAAAGAAACGTCTTACATTAGCTTTAAGGTAAGTTGAGCCTGTCTTCACAACGCCATCTTGGTCTAAGCGGCGTGGGTCAAAACCGAAGGTCATATTTAGGAATCTGAATCGCCATGTTTTACTCGCACGTTTTACGTAGTCACAGTCTTCACACAGTACGATCTCTTCATCAAAGCCGCCGATTTCATCATGTGCACGCTTGGTCGAAAAAATACACGCGCCAATCGCGGTCGGGAAAAAGAACTGAGTAGCAAATAGCCCTGCGTTAAACAACCCGTAGCCAAACTTGTGCACGAGTGGCAAACCTTTCGAGCTCATGTATACGCCTGCAACTTCAAGTTTCTTCTCGTCCAACTCATAAAGTGCTTTCGCAAGGAAGTTTCGAGGTAAGCTCACATCAGCATCCAAGAAAAGGATTCTGTTGTACTGAGCCAAAGAAGCACCTGTATTTCTGCCCAAGCTCACACCACGCGTTTCCATGTGGTGAACGGTTAAGTTTGGCAGTGCGCTTTCATAGGCTTGCGCCACTTCTCTTGTGTTATCTTCACTGTTTGAATCGACAACGATAACTTCAAATTCCTGATGGGTTTGCACGCTCAACTCTTCCATCAAGCGTCCAATGCGTTTCTCTTCGTTTAAAGTAATAACGATAATGCTAACCGGTTCCATATGTTCACCTATTTATTCTGCTGTTTAATTAACACTAAGATTAACTAACTGAGTCTTAACCAAGCCTTAGTTGAACATTCATTTTCCGTTCATTAACTTGATGATTTCTTGGTGGTATAAATAGACGAGAGCAACGATGCAAAGGGTATAGAAAGGGACAAATAAAGGTCAGTGAGTGTTTTATCTACAAACGAACCCATTATCTAAGTAAATTCCCTTTGTGGTAGGCTTCTGACTTGCTCAGATTTGAATGTGATGTTAGTATCCGCGCTCGCTTAAGCATGAACTCGTTTATGCATAAGCTTTACCACATACTCAAGGTCGCATTGAGGTGTGAAGTTAATTTTTACTAATTTGAGAGTAAAACTATGAAATTTGAAGCAGTCGTACGTACTGAACTAGGTAAAGGTGCGAGCCGCCGCCTACGTCACACTGGTAAATTCCCAGCAGTAATCTACGGTGGCGAAGCAGCAGCTGTAGCTATCGAACTTGTTCACACTGAAGTGATCAACCAAATGGATAAGCCTGAATTCTACGAAGCAATCACTCTACTGATTGACGGCGCAGAAGTTAAGGTTAAGCCGCAAGACGTTCAACGTCACGCGTTCAAGCCTAAAGTTGAGCACATGGACTTCATCCGTATCTAATTCCCTACCAAGGAATAAGATTGGATAATTCCAAGCCTTCTGCATAGAAAAGATAATCGATCTTACCAGTCGAAAAATCTAGAAATTCGAAACCCCGATGCTACCAACATCGGGGTTTCACCGTTTTTGAGCCCTCAAAAACGTCGTAAATCTCGCGCAATACACTGAAACAATCACTGCCTATTTGTACCTACCTTTCTAACGAGATATTTATAGTAAGAAGGATTGAAGACTTACGTGTTTTGTTATGCCCCCTATTCCAAGCTCTCCAACCCTGATGTATCGATACCTTTCAATGCTTCTTTTGCTGCATCATCAGAGCTTGTCGATTTAGTCTTTTGTGGATAACTACCTGCTAAACCTGTCCCAATCGAAGTTGCTTCATCTTGCAGTTTTTTCCCCTCAGACTCACCCGCAAGCCAACCTTGTTTGTAGTCGGTATCTGAATTGAAACGCTTTTCATCTTTTATATAGTCTTCGAAGTCATTACCGGTTTCTTGCATTCCGCTGTGTCTACCCTCATGGAAACCTTGTATGTAAGATTCGTTATGGCCACTCTTCATCAAAGCACTGTCACTGGTTCCGCAACCAGTAGAAATAAGCACAAACAATATTACCAATACAAACCTTGTCATTTCCTAACCCTCGACTGAATATCGCTTTAATTTAACAATAGTCTAATATTTCAAAGGTATGAATATTGCTTCATTGGGTTACTAACGACCGTTCAACATAAGTTCAATGTATTGGGGTAACCAACCTATTAATGTCACTTTAAACGCTCTTCCCTTTCCCAAGATTCGTCCATCATTTAAATTAAAGCCGAACAAATATACTCATCATTGTTTATTAAAAAATAATGGCTTCTGTAAAGGCGAGTAAGTGATACGTAATGTTCAGTAAAGAGTGTGTTATTTCCTTATAGCAAACCCTAAAGTGTAATGAGTTTACTAACCCAAAATTAGAGGCTCTCATGGATGAACTGAAGCGAAATATAATTCTCGTTGCCGCATGTGGCTTAGCCAATATAGCGTATGCGCAATCTCCCCAAATGAATACCACAATTATAGGTTCAGGCTCTCCGGATTATAATCCGAAACGAGTTAGTGCTGGTGTGTTGATCACTCAAGGGGATACTCAAATCTTGATTGATATGGGGGACGGCGTTAAACGTAATTTAGAAAAACAGGGTACCGACGGACGTAAGATGGACGCTATTCTTTTCACTCACCATCATTTGGATCACAACGCCGACTTTTCTTCTGTATTCACGACTGCATTACTTGGTCGTGGTGACTTTCTTGTTGCCGGCCCTAAACAAACAAAAGAATTTGTTAGCAATAACATTAGCTTATATGATCAAGATTTAGATTACCGCCTTGGTAAGACTCAACGTTCCCTAGACGAAAGGATGAATCACCTCACTGTCCGTGAGCTAAAAAGCGGTGACAGTTTTAATATTGATGAGATAAAAGTATCGACCCTTTCCGTGCCACATACCATCGAATCAATCGCATATCGATTTGATTATCGCGATCAATCGGTTGTCGTAACGGGAGACTTGAGTTCTGGTCCTGGCGTGGCAGATTTTGCCAAAGGAGCCAACTGTTTGATCATCGATTCAGGTGGCATGGTCATGAATAACAGTGGAAAAAAACAACGTGATAAAACAGGCAAGAAAAAACATGCTCATTTAAATATAAAAGAATCCAGTCAAATAGCAGCAGATGCCCATATTAACAAACTTGTTTATACCCATTTTGTACGTGGTGAAATTGATAAACCTGCGAGCATGGGAATTATCGAGAAGCAATATAAGGGCGAAGTGATCTTCGGATCTGACCTTATGTCGTTAGATTGCGGAAACACAAAGGCTAAACAATAAACGCCATCACAATTCCCCACTTATAAGGATATTTATGTTTACTTTAATCCGAAAATTTCTTATCACGGCAGCTTGCTGTACAGTGACTGCTCCTTTTGCCCAAACAACGCCAACAACAACAACGTCAAATGATCGAGTAAGTTACCCTGTCGTTTCGATAGACAGCGCTCAATATAAGAATAACAACGACAACACTGTCACCGATAAGATTACAGGCTTAATGTGGCAGAAAGACTATAAAGTGTTGAGCTTTAAAGAAGCCATTGAATATGCAGAATCGGCGAATGTTGGTGGTTATAACGATTGGCGAGTCCCCAATATTAAGGAATTGTATTCACTAATATTGTTTACAGGCATCGATGCAAGTAATCGAGATATGTATAAGGTTCCTGATGGCGCAAAGCCTTTCATTGATATCGATTCCTTTGATTTTGCTTACGGTACGAATGGAAAGCGAGTAATTGATTCACAGTACCTAACCACATCTGTTTATACCGGTAAAGTTATGGGCAAAGACAAAGCGGTCTTTGGCGTTAACTTTGCAGATGGACGAATCAAAGGGTATCCACTTGTTCACCCGCGCACCAAGCAAGATAACAAGTTTACGGTGCGTTTAGTTCGTGGAAATACCGATTACGGCAAAAACAACTTTCAAGAGAACAACGACCAAACAGTCACTGATTTTGCAACACAACTCATGTGGGCAAAGCAAGACAGCAAAAAAGCTATGGATTGGTCAGAGGCTAAAGAGTGGATAGGCCAACTCAACACTGAGGAATACTTGGGTCATAGCGATTGGCGTTTACCTAATATTAAGGAACTTCAAACGATTGTCGATTATACCCGCTCGCCTCAAGCAACAGATTCTGCCGCAATTAGCCCTGTATTTTCTGTATCCTCAATCAAAGATGAGCAGGGAGACCTGAACTATCCTGCATTTTGGAGTAACACCACTCATCTCCGTGTTGGACCGAAGTCTCAATCACAAGCGGCCTACTTCTGTTTCGGCGAATGCTTAGGATATATGAAGAGACCAAACTCAAAGGCTCGCACCCTACTTGATGTACATGGCGCAGGCGCTCAACGAGCCGAGCCTAAAACAGGCAATGCGAAAGATTATCCGAATGGGCACGGGCCCCAAGGTGATGTCATTCGTATTGAAAACTACGTTCGTGCTGTTCGTGATTTATCTTAGTTAGTGCTAAGGAAATACAACTCGAGAGAAGTGACTTGTTCAATTTTCTTTGAAAAATCTTAAACAAAGATGGTGACGTGCACAGCAAGCCGGACCTATACCAAAGTTCGGTCACTTAATGGGTGGTGATATCATCACCTATTAAGTGGATCAGGACACAGTGAAAGCAATCCCAAGATCTGCCCACGCAATTAACGCTGCTTATACTGAGTCGGGCAATAGCCTCTCGAAACATCCGAGCTACGAAGCTTTAAATGCTTTGTTGATCGCCCAGAAACACGTGAACGCCATAACTTGAAACTTCCCAGCTTTAATCTGCCACGCATAAAGCGAATCACCTCAGATTCATTCAAACCAAATTGCAGTTCTATGGCTTCAAATGGCGTTCTGTCTTCCCACGCCATTTCAATAATTCTTGATTCACTCTCTTTCGATAACTTCATTGCACACTCATCCTAGATAAACTGGATAGAAATACGCGCGTTCTCAATTTTTAGATCAAAGAGTTATCGGTTATCTCAAATAATAAGTGAATTGCTTTCCAACCACTCACAACGCAACAGGCCATACTTAACGGAATCATAATACTCGTCTTGGTAAAATCGTACTTTTCTCAGTCTCGCTTCTTGTTGAAAACCCAACTTCAACGCCAGTGACATCATCCGCGGATTACCCGACCAAGTGGTCAATCCTACACGCTCTATTTGCTTGTTTTCGAATAGGTGAGAAACCCAAAGCGGAAGAGCCAGCGCAGCAATACCTTTACCCCAATATTTAGAATCATAAATAACAACACCGGCTTCTAGCCAACGAGTTTCCTCACATTCCCAGTAACTACTCACACTTCCAACAGGCACACCGTCTACAACCACTAACTGTAAGTCGGATCCATTGAGTAACCGTTGAAACGAACAACTTCCAAACTCTTCTAGTGATGGAGGTGAGTATGGAAAATAAGGGCCGTTAAACTTCGTCCACTCATCGTTTGAGACAACCAAAGCATAAATAATTGCCAATTCGTTTGGCATGGCAGGCCTAATCGTGACTTTCATATACTCTCCAAACCTGATTAAAAGGGTTATCAATCTCAACGATAACTATCATTAGGAGCCAATGTAAACCGTGCAGTTCAAATCCCAGCCTAGAAATTGAATATAATTCCTTTGACGTTTTAATAATTACTACATCTAAGAACAAAAACCACATCATAAATGCCACAACTCAAGAATCATGTGATTAACAATCGTTGTTACATAATGGAATGCTTTATTCATGCTATTCAGAAAATAAAAAGCTCGCCAACGAGTGACGAGCCTTGTTTATTATTGAACCTAACTTATTACGACACCCCGCTTACTAAGAAACTTGGTCTCGTAACGTCAATTCGACGTTTTTCATGGTTTTGAACTCATCTAAAGTACAGCCACGAGCTACAGACACCCAATGATCACCCGTTTCGTCTACCCCTTTAAATTCTGCACGCAACTCGTATTTTCGCCATGATACAAAAGCCAAAATGAAAGTCAGCGCAAGCATAGGCAGGCCAAACTGAGGAACAAACGCCCAAGTCGCAGCGGAGAGTACCAAAGCCAATGAAACGATATTGATAGCGTTTTCTTTGAAGCCCAATTGACGAATTTCTAACTGTTTAATTTTACGCAAGCTATAAACATCTTTCTTAACTCGTAGTTCATTAGAACTGACAAGGAAGTCCGTTGCCTTATATGGTTTACGAAATCGCATTAAATTCGCTAACCTGTTGCGTGTTTGGTTCTTATTCATCGCCTTTTCTCCATATTATTTCAAGGTTAGTAAAAACTAATATAATCATGAAGTTATTAATGAATGGTGAACTTATAAATCAAGCCTATGTTAAAATCAAGTTTCTAGGGTTAATAACATTTATCATTATTAGGGAGAGCCTCCAGTATTAATGCCTCTCACTTCAATACTTACCCGAGTCTCCGATAGCAACCAGTCCAATAAACAACCAAAGTTAGCCTACAAAACCTGCGACTTTGTAAGTATGTGTTTCGCGAAGAAGTGCATTGATTATTCAAGTTCACAAATCCCCTTGAAGCCACATCACAAAATGTTTGAGGTTTGATAAACAAACTCGAGAGCAACATGCCTTTCTATCACCATTATGTATCCATAAATAATGACCGAGGAACACATTAGCCATGACTATCGATTAAGCAATTGATCTCATAAACTGGAGTCTGTATCTTTAAGGTATGCACACGGTCACTTATGGGAAATAACAATGGACAAGCTACTAACAAACGCAATGGAACAAAAACAACGCACAATTGTGACGAGTTTATTCGCAAGAAACGGATTCAAAATAGCGACAACTGATTTTGATGATGTGACTTTTAAACGTGAAGATGTACTCGTTAATGTTCACTTCGACTTATCTTCAAATGTTGAGTCAATCTCGGTAGTAAAAAACTAGATATTAGATTCAGTTACTTAAATGGTGAGCTATAACAATATGACTCACCGTTTACTTATTAAATCGAGCAGTAAATACTCCGCGATTGACCTCCTCCTCTAATGATAAGCAATACTTATTATTGATATTCGAACCACTAGTTAGTCAGTTACCCACATCACAAATACTATGCCTCTATCAACGGAAAGTTATCGATAAGCCATCATTGAAAAATAAAGCTTGTCACATAGTTAGGATACTTTTTTCTAAAGTAGAGAGTAAATTCAGAATGAAAAAATCAGCCTTATTTGTCGCCTTAATCGCAGTATTGCTTACCGGATGCAACAGTTCAGATAGTTCAGATTCGACCGGTGGGACAGCGCCTCATAATCCGGGCACCCCAATATTGCCACCTGGGGATGGTGATGGTTCAACAGGTGATCAAACAGACCCTGATGAGGATACTGACTTCAATCCTTCAAAAGATCCTTTAATCATTGAAGCAGCCCAACGTTGGGGCACAACTTATGACGAAATGTATAATGCATGTCAACTTTGGACCTGCAACCTTGCAGAAATACAGGAAAGAATCACATTTACTATAGAGCGTGAAACGCAATTATTAGAAGGCTCAGCTAAAGTAACCTTCACACTTTCTCATAACAACGCTGATTTGTGGCCTACTTACGTATTTTACAGTGATTTAATTGGAAGTACCGATATCGAAGTTGAGCACACCTCATCAACTTTTAGTTATGTAAGCGACGATAAAATAGTAAGTGAAGGCTCTACATTACTAGGTTGGAAAACTGGGTTCGGTAGCTGGGCTACTCAAAATCCACGAGATTGTGTAGACGCATACTGTGCCCAACTCAAGACATCTTGGTTAGAAACAGGCACCTACTCTAATGCCATGGCTGTATACCGAAAAAATGGAGAAGTTATCAATACTCAACGAGGCTACCTTAGCCAAGATGAGTTACGAGCACTCTATCCTGTATTTAGCCCAACATTTCCTGACCAATATTAATGTACGTATTCCTATTGCAATAAAAGCAGAGTAAACGTCATTATAAGTGAACAAGTAGCATTGCTAAGAGGCATCTTGTTCACTAAATACCGCAATAACGTATCAAACAAATTCGAATATCGTCTGACTAATCGATCATCAGAACGCTCAATGTTTTGGGCTAGATTAGCAATTCCATCAACTTGGCTTATATTTGTAAGTAACCTTTAAACAAAAAGTGAAGTGGTGTTTATGTTCCTAACTCGGTTGATTTATGTCAGCACACTTTGTGAAAGTTGCGATTCTAAAGCTTTGGACGATATTTTGGATATTTCCCGTGACCACAATAAGCAAAGCCATCTAACGGGGCTCCTGAGCCATAATCAAAAGCACTTTCTTCAGTGTATTGAAGGTTCAAGAGATGCGGTCAATAATACCTATAATCACATTCTCAATGACCCACGCCACAGCAACGTGACGATTCTTTATTACAAAGAAATTGATAGCCGACAGTTTGGTGATTGGTCAATGGGTGACATTCCACAATCTAGTTTGACCGCATTATTGAATTTACAGTTTTCAACCTCTGATCAATTTAATCCATATGAAATGTCTGGGGAAAGTGCGTATCAAATGTTGTTAGAACTGAAACAGAATCTGCCTTCTGCGTAATCCCACTTAATATGGGCTTATTGATAATCAAGCCCATATTTTACGGGTCCCGCTATAAATCAATGCGAGGGAATCAGTAAGGTTCATGTTTTTCCTACGCACCTTAAGCAAGCATGGTTCATTAAGGCAGCTGTGACTGAATATCAGACAAAACCTCATCAAGCCCCTCGCCTAAGGCCTCAACAAGCGCTTCATAACCTGCTTGTTTCAAAGGTATCTTTGATTCGAATTCGGCACGCGCTAGCTCTGAGCCTTGATCGCTCAATATCCAAGTTCCTTTCACTTCTGCGTTTCCGGT
This sequence comes from Vibrio sp. L3-7, assembly GCF_963898195.1. Classification (NCBI taxonomy): domain Bacteria; kingdom Pseudomonadati; phylum Pseudomonadota; class Gammaproteobacteria; order Vibrionales; family Vibrionaceae; genus Vibrio; species Vibrio sp. L3-7. The sequence goes on from NZ_CAWQUW010000001.1 coordinate 296,291, forward strand.
ATAAGAGCCATTGAACTGCTCAAAGATGATCGTCAACTCTCTTTCGGGCTCTCCTAATGTATCAGAAGTATTGACCCGCTCTTCAAGTAATCCCTCAAGATTCTCGGCCCAGACGTGTTTACGTGCAGACACCAATTCATTTTCAGACTTTCGATACGCGATGCCTATCGTGTCGAGGTAATCAGGCAGTTCTACCCTCGTTTTTACCTTAAAGACGGGCTTATCCAGTGTGCTTTCAGGCAAGAGATACGCATTAGTACCATCAGTGGGAGTTGCGCACCCTAAAAGCCCGACCGACATAACCAGTGATATCAATAGCTTTCTCATTATTCCACTCCCTTAACTGGAATCGGATCTTCTTCCACATCGCTGCCAAACACCAACGCATTCGGTTTGTCATTCAATACTTTGATCAACGGGCGAAGCTCTTTAAGCACATGTTCTAACTCTTCAGATGCACTGATCAATTGCTTGTAGGCGTCGGAATCATCGTCGTAGCTTTCTAAGGTCGCTTCAAGTTGCTTCATGGTTTCGCTCAGATCTTGAGGCAACGCTTTTGCGCCTTCGCTGTCCAGTAATTCATCCATACTCTTTAAGGTAGTGTCTAAAGAGGCAAGTGAGCCATTTAAGTTAGTAACAGTCGCATCCAACGGAAGCTCATTAATCTTGGTTAGGAAATCAGTGATCTGCTTCTGAGTCTCGGTGAAGCCACCTGGCACGACGGGGAATACAGGATAACCATCAAACTCTCTCGGCTCGTAAGGGTCTTCGTCTTCATAGAAGTTAATATCGACAAACAATGCGCCCGTGAGCAAGTTACCCGTCTTCAAAGTCGCTCTGAGCCCCTCTCCCATTTGAAGATCGACTCGTTTGGCAAAGCTATCCTCGTTCAATCCTTTAAACACTTCGGAAACACGCTCTATTTCTAGTTTAATTAGGATTGGAATACGATTCGATACTTTGCCATCTTTATCCATACGAATCTTAAGCGGCACCGTATCCACCGTACCTATCCGGACACCACGATATTCGACAGGTGCACCTTTCTTTAAACCTCGAACCGATTCTTCGAACAGCAACACGTAGTCAATTGAAGTGGTGTATTTGCCTTGTACTACCGCATCGTAGTTGTCGTAAAGCGTGTACTCGTGCAAGTTTTCTTTGATCTGTAGCCCCGGTTTAATGCTCTCCGCGACATCAAAACTCACACCGCCAGTCAATATGCTCTCTATCGATGCGAAGTTAACGTCTAAGCCATTCGCACCAAACCTCACATCAATTCCAGAAGATAACCAGAACTGAGTCTTTTCGAAAATCAGCCCATCGTAAGGCGCAAATATAAACAGTTGGTATTTGCCCTCTTTCTTTTGATAATCGAAACTCGTTTTTTCAACACGACCTACAACAAAACCATGGTGCAACACAGGCTCGCCAACATTGAGTTGATTCGCCTTGTTGTGTGAAACAACCACCCGTATTCCTTTGGTGTCTGGCCCTGCAACCGGAGGCGTTTCTAGCACATCGAACTTCAATTTAGACTCACTCGATTTACCCGGCTTTAATTCGATATACGAACCCGACAAAATGGTTTCTAACCCGCTAATACCATCGGTACCAATATGGGGCTCAACCACCCAGAATTGAGTTTCCGTATTGATCATGCGAGAGGCTTTTTTATCTATCTGAGCTTTCGCTATGATGTATTGATAGTTTTCACTTAGCGCCACATCGGTGATGGTTCCGACATGGACATTTTTAGACTTAATCGCTGTTTTTCCCGCTTCAATGCCCGAGGCATCAGGTAAGATCAAGGTTATCTCCGGGCCACGATTATTGAAGTACTGAAACAACATCCAACACCCAACCAATACTGCGATAATCGGCACTATCCAAACAGGTGAAATCTCACTCTTTATCGATACTTCCGCATCTGAAACGTTTTGTTTATCCATATGTCCCACACCTCTTAGGGGAGATTACTTCCATATAATTCGAGAATCGAAAATCATCGCTGACAACATAGTGAAGATGACGACCGACGCGAAAGACAACGCAGCTGGGCCAGGGTAAATGGCCATGATCCCGTCGAGTTGAACCAACGCAACCAAAATAGCGACAACGAAAATATCTATCATCGACCAACGGCCAATGAACTCAGTGATACGATATATTTTGAGGAAACGATTTGCCTCATGCGGTGGAAGCCCTTCAACCCTTTTAGCGTTCCAATACAAATAAGCCAGGGCGACCATTTTGGCCATTGGGATACACACACTTGCAAGAAGAATAACCATAGCTACAGGGTATGAGCCCATATCCCACAATATGATCACCCCCTCTATGATGGTTGAGCCTTCACTCGTCCCGAACGCAGACGTATACATCATTGGGTATAGGTTTGCCGGGATATAGAAAATGATGGATGTGAATAATAGAGCCCACACTATCTGAAGGTTTTTGGTTGGATTAAATCGATGCAGATGAACATGACAACGAGAACATTGAGTCAGATTGTCATCATAGAGATGGACTTGCCCACAGACATGGCAGACCAAATGATCATGTTTTTGAAAAAGGCTACCAGTGACGGTTCCATTAAACGGTTTTAGTGGTATTAACTGATCCCAAATCCAATCAAAATCGACTAATGACATCGTCTTAACCACTAACATGGCGTAGATGCCAAATGCCCAAAAAGAGATGCCCATCGAGACATCGGCAAGAGCAGAAATTTTAATCAAACTAACAAGTACACCAATCAAAAATACATCGACCATCAACCATGGTTTAACCCAGCTCAATGTTTTTAATACAAAGATAGCTAAACGGCTTGGCGCGTTTGAGTGCTTTGATTTCCTTTCTGTTAATGCATAAAACCAGAACACACTTATAAGAAAATAAGCAGGTAGGAAAATAACAGCGAGAAACAATAGCGCGGCAATCGAAGTGTTATCGAGTCGATTCATCATTTCGACAGCTTGATACAGGGTTATTTGTTGACTGATACCTTGCACGCTAAAAGACATATAGGGGAAGATCAAGCTCATCACCAGCGTTATCAAACTGGCCGATGCGTAAGCCATCACACCCTGCCCTTTGCTCGCTCCAATACTGCATAAAGTATGTTTACAGCGAGGGCACGATGCCTCACTTCCCGGAGCTAATTCACGGAACTGGCTGACTAACCCACACTCGATGCATGATTTGGTACAAAGATCAGACAATAACTAAACCTCTTAGCGTTTGATAAGCAACTAGACACTAAGACTAACTATAAGTAAGGGTTTGATTTTTCGCCAATATCCACACAATTAAACGAACACAACAAGGTAGAAATGAGAGGTGGGGAGATAGAAGATGTAATTGCCGATTGACCATCTCACCTTAGTTGCCTTAATTGCCTTAGTTGACGGGTTCTTTTGTTAAAAGCCTCACATCAACTAAATGAAGCTCTGTTTCAGCTTATCTTCCAACGCTTGAACACAAAGTTTGATGGCGATGGGTGTATTTGAAGCGAATGGGTTCAACGCATAAACCGTATTGGTCGGTAATTGGTAAGTTGGCATCACGTCGACAATTTCATTGGATAACTGAGGAAGACAAAAATCTGGAATCACACCGATACCAACGCCAGATTTGATCAAAGCAAGACAACTGTGAAAAGAGTTCGTGGTGCAGCTTGCTTGTTGTTGATAAACAAAGTCTTGCTCATTTTGAGAACTAAAATGATGAGTCACCTGTTTTCCCTGCCAAGAGTTTGCAATATAAGGAATAGATTCAAGCTCTCTATCTCGCATGCTTTCAACACCACACAACACGTCTTTAAACTCACCTAAGCGTTTCTGCTTAAGATTACTATCACGCGAGCTTCCCACACGCACCGCGAGATCAATATCGTGTTCCATGAAATCTAAGTGCTGATCATCGCTGATCAGTTCTGGCTTTAGCTTGGGGTATTGCTTCATCAGTTCCGCAACAACGGGCGCGACCAATAAATCCATCAACGCGTTCGGAGCCGTGATACGAATCCGACCTTGTGGCTCTTCTAGCTCAGCTTTGGCCATATCCCAAGCCGATTCGGCAATCACGTTAATGTCTTTGCAACTCAAATAAAAACGCTCCCCCATACTGGTAAGAGATTGCCTGCGTGTTGTGCGCTTAAGAAGAGAAGCGCCTAACTCTTGTTCTAGAATTTTGAGGTGCTGACTGATGACAGATTTAGACAACTCAAGCTTTTCAGCCGCAGCTGATACTGAACCCTGCTCTACGATGTGAGCGAAAATCGACATCTGCTTTAGCTTGCTCATTCTATTGTTCTCTTTTTACATACAGTATTTTCTATTATCCCTGTTTTTAAAATTAATTTCCAAGACTAAACTGAATCCAACTTATCGAGACACCCAAATCAAAAACACAGTGTTTGAAAGAAGACTGCTATGGAGAAAAACAATGTTAAACAACCAAGTATTAGAAGCATGTAAGCAAGGCATTAACGCATGGCAGAAAGCATTCAACAGCCAAGATGCGAAAGGTTGTGCAGATCAGTACACTGAAGCATGTGTGATGGAAGCTCGTCCATTTGGTACCTTTGAAGGTCGTGAAGCAATTCAAGCATTTTGGCAAAACATCATCGACCAAGGCTTCAAAGACGTTGATTACACCGATGTTAAGTGGGAAGAACACCCAGAAGATGGCTACATTCTTACGGCTAGCTGGACAATGAACAAAGCGTTTGGTGTTGTACACCGTGAACATTGGGCATTAGAAGCTGATGGCTGCGCTCGCCTAGTTAGCGACGACTTCGAAGTTCAAGGCGAACGCTAGATCTATAATTAGAAGCTATAATTAGAAGCTAGAAGCTAGAAGCTAGAAGCTAGAAGCTAGAAGCTAGAAGCTAGAAGCTAGAAGCTAGAAGCTAGAAGCTAGAAGCTAGAAGATAGAAGATAGAAGCTCAAGCATAAAAACAGAAAACAAAAAGCCAGCAGTCCAAATAAGACTGCTGGCTTTTTTTAGTGATTAACACTTATCGTCACTTCACTTAATTTGATAGTGATTCAGCGACTCTACACAGGCGCTGAACACGCTCATAATATCAAATTAAAGTGCAGATCTTACCTGGACGAATACAAATAGGTGCTATTAAAGTGCTGCTTTCTTCGATTCTGCAATCCAAGCATCAAACGTATTTTGGTTCGCTTTGATCCAACCGTTTACGTGCGCTTCGATATCAGCAGAGCTGTTTTTACCTTTGCTCATCATCATGTTCTGAGCACTTACATCGTTGATGTTAAGTTTGATGATTTCGAAAAGCTTCGCCGCAGCTGGGTTGTTTTTAGCAAACTCTTTGTTCGCAATAATGCGCATTGAGTTCATTTGGAAACCATAGTTTTTGCCATTAGACAACGTTGTATCAACATTCGCACGATCGCCAGGAAGAGATGAGAATGGTACTTCTAACCAAACTACATCTTCATTTGGAACCAACACGCCACTCACCCAGTATGGAGTCCAAGTGTAGTAAAGGATTGATTCACCCTTTTTGTAGCGTGAAATAGTGTCAGCAATAATGGCAGCATAGTTACCTTGGTTATGAGTAACTGTATTGTCCAGTTTGAATGCTGAAAGTTGGTGTTCAATCACCATCTCACAACCCCAGCCAGGGTTACAACCCGTTAGATCTGCTTTACCATCGCCGTTTGCGTCGAACAGTTTCGCAATTTTTGGATCGGTTAGCTGACCAATGTTGGTGATGTTGTACTTTTCTGCCGTTTTCTTATCAATCAGGTAACCTTGCGCAGCACCACTTACATATTGACCTTCACGGTAGAATTTTTCATCACCACCAGCCATTTTGTATTTATCAGCATGAAGCGGGAACCAACCTACCGTTAAGAACGTTGCGTCACCTTTTGCGATAGAGGTGTAAGCTACGTTGTAGTCCACTTCTTGTGTTGCTTTTACGTCATAGCCAAGTTCTTCTAAAGCGCGGTTAACGATCAACGTTTGAAACGTTTCTTCAGCGACAGAAGATTGAACTGGCTGAACTGATACACCTTCACCCGGCAAGCTTGCAGCCCACACGTTAGTAGATACGGCTATTGTAGAAACGATACTAACAGCGAGTTTGCTCTTCCATGAATTATTCATTGGTGTTTTTCCTTAATTGTAGTTCTGATTTGTTACCGCGATTTAAAGCATTAAGTACAATGGAAACAGGTCCCATGTGGTACCAACGTAATTTTGTATTACCGGCATTCGCCCCTAAAACTTGAGTAATTCGATCAAGTAGGATGGCGAGAATAACGATGCCTAGGCCGCCGACAGCGGCCAGTCCCATATCTAGACGGCCAATACCTCTCAGTACCATTTGGCCTAAACCACCTACCGCGATCATTGATGCGATAACCACCATAGATAGTGACAACATTAGTGTTTGGTTTACACCCGCCATGATGGTTGGCAATGCCAACGGCAGTTGAATTCTATAGAGCATCTGCTTTTTGCTAGCCCCGAAGGAGTGACCCGCTTCGATTAGTTCTTCAGGCACCTGTTGAATACCCAAAATAGTTAAGCGTACCACCGGTGGTAATGCAAAGATGATGGTTACCACTACGCCGGGTACGTTACCGATACCAAACAACATTACGATGGGTACCAAGTAAACAAAGGCTGGCGTGGTTTGCATGGCATCGAGAATCGGACGCACAAATTTTGCGGCAGTATTACTTCGAGCAAGCCATATCCCCATGGGTAAGCCAATCAATAAACAGAAGAATACCGATGTCATAACCAATGAAAGCGTGGTCATTGCTTCAGACCAAGCACCAATCAAACCAATAAGAGTCAGAGATACCGCAGTTGCAACACCCAGTTTCAGGTTTGAAAACTGCCATGCAACTAGGAACAAGATGATCAACATGAACGGAGCTGGTGTAGAAACCAATGCCGTTTCAAATGAACTTAGAATGAAATCGATAGGAACGCGGATTGCCTGAAATAACGGACGACCGTGCTCAACTAGCCAATTCAATCCAGATTCAACCCAAGTATCCACTGGCAATACTGCTTCAGCAAAAGGGTTGAGTGGATCAAAAGGTATGGTTTCTACCGTTTCACTGCTTAACCAATCCGCTGATGGTGAAGTGTCTGCCGCTTGACCCCAAGGATCACTTGATGGTTGGGTAGATTGTTCTGAAACAGTAGATTGCGACCATGGGTCATTATTCGTTTGTTCTGATGACATGATCTACCCCTTATCTAAGGTTTGTAACAGTCGTGATTTAGTCACCACGCCAAAGTAATTGCCTTTATCGTCCACAACAGGAACTGAATAAGGCACACCGCCAACAAGGCCAAGTACATCATTGATTGGTAAATCTGGGTTGAGAGTTAAACCATCATCAAGTTGAGCACTCACTAATGATCTGTTCTCTTTGTGAGCTTTACGAAGAGACTCAACAGAAACGATGCCTGAATAATGGCTGCTCTTCTCAACAACGATGCCGTATTCACGGTCGTTATCCATCAGAATTTGCAGAGCAGAAGCTGGGCCATCATGTTCTGATTTCTTAAATACAGCGGCAGGTTTCTTACGTGCGATATCTTTCACAGTAAGAACACTTGCTACATTCACGCCTCGGAAGAAGGCTTCAACGTAATCGTTCGCTGGGTTATTTAAGATTTCGTCTGGAGTACCAACTTGAACCACTTCACCATTTTGCATAATCGCAATTCGATCACCGATTCGCATTGCTTCATCCAAATCATGTGAAATAAACACAATCGTACGTTTGTCATCGTTTTGAAGGCGAATTAATTCGTCTTGCATTTCAGTACGAATCAAAGGGTCGAGTGCAGAAAACGCTTCGTCCATTAACAAAATGTCAGGATCACAAGCTAGGGCACGAGCCAAGCCAACACGTTGCTTCATACCACCAGACAATTCATCTGGGTAAGATTCTGAATACGGCCCGAGACCGACTCGTTCCAACGCTTCAAATGCAGATTGTTTCCGTTTACTTAGCTCAACACCTGCCAATTCAAGGCCAAATGCCGCATTTTCGATAACAGTCATGTGTGGCATCAGTGCGAAATTTTGAAAAACCATCGAGATGTTGTTGCGGCGAACTTCACGAAGTTCATCTTCTGAGATGTGGGCAATGTCTTTGCCTCTTAGAAGCACGCTGCCTTTGGTAGGTTCGATCAAGCGGTTAAGAAGGCGTACTAGGGTTGATTTGCCAGATCCTGACAGTCCCATTATTACGAAAATCTCGCCTTCCTGAATACTAAGAGAAACATCGTTAACGCCGATCGTTAGACCTGTTTCTTCAAAAACTTTATCTTTATTCGCGCCTTCATTGATCATTGTAAAAGCACGGTCGGTATCGTCACCAAACACCTTGTACAGTCCCTTAACTTCCAGTATGGGATCCATGTAATCTAATCCTTTCTTAGTTGTTTAAACTAATAGTTATTTAAACGTAAAAACGGTCGTTTAAACTTAAAAACGGTTATTTAAACCCGGAAAACAATTAGCACTCTAAGCAATATGAAGATGTAAATCAAGGGGCTACATACTGTAAAACATTTTTAAAACCACCAGCCAACACCATAAAAACAAGACTAAAAATCAAGCATAAAACAAACAAATCATTGATAATAATCAAAATTAACCCGCACAAAATGTAAGCAAAATTATATATTACTTACTGATAGATTATTGAATATTTATTTCACATTAGAACAATTAATAGGCTAAACAAACTAAAATTACCCACCAATAGTTCGTGTACAAATAATTTGAATACAAACTAATTTTACGTGTTTCAAGATATTCGTAGTCAACCTCGCAACATGAGAGATGGCTAATTTAACTGAAAATAGCACTCTTAATTTCACCTACTTTCAGGTAACGAGGCAAAGTACCATAAGGGTTGAACTTTAACTTTATGACTTAAATAGCGCCGACTGTGAGACTTGCTGCAAACTATTAAATAACGTCAGCTCGAAGCAACAGACCACTTGTAGAGTGCTCCCTGCTGAGCCATTCTTTAAGCAGGACATGGGCTTATTTCTACCAATCACTTTAAGAAAACAACAGGGAACTCTGATGATAAAAATGCTGGTGTGTGACTTTGACGGGACGCTTGATGGAGGATCATCTCACGGAGTAAATCAGTTATTTGACTACTTAACTGAGCAACCTGATATCCGTTTTATCATTGCAACAGGCAGAACTTTACCTTCCATTAGGGTGGGATTGGCTTCAAACAACTACCCGAAACCACACAGTATTATCAGTGATGTGGGAACAAGAATTCATCACGATCACTCCCAAAAACCTGACCATATGTGGCATAACCAATTAGAAGCATCTTGGAACAAATCGAAAGTAGAGTTGGCACTGGCGCCACTCGATTTCATGGGTGAACGCTTGGAAAGCCATCAGGGCAACTACAAGATTACTTTTGAAGGGAAACTGTCTGAGCCTCAACACGAGCTGATTGAATCGAGCTTAGAGTCGCATGGCCTAGACGTTCATCTCACTTATTCTCACGACTGGTACTTAGACATCACGCCAAAGGGAGTCAATAAGGCCACTGCGATTCATCATCTACTCAAACAACATGATTTAAGTGTTGAGGAAGTGTGCGTTGCCGGTGACTCAGCTAACGACACCTCTATGCTGACGATAGAGGGCGTAAACTCGATATTAGTGGCTAACCATTACCCAGAGGTTGCTCACTTGTCCGAAAGAGATAATGTATACACCAGCACAGCATCACACGCAGAGGGAGTGTTAGAAGGGCTCAAGTTCTGGCAAAAACGATCTTCTCAAACGAGTACCTTCTAGTTCGCGAGAAAATGAAACAAAAACTAACGAGAAAGAAGAATGCTTCTGACCTATCTCTCTTCTTCCTACTTCCAACCAGGGAGCCAATGTTGATTGTCGGTGAGATCTCGCCAATTGATGGCTTCCTGTCGTTTGGTCATCACCGCCTCAATTAAGCAACGAATCACCTCTCCTTCTTCAAACTCTACCTCTGTGATCATAAAGTGTTTTTCTTTCTTTACCGGGCTGACTGCAGTCCATTTACTACGAAATAATTTCTTTGGGTTGATCCGATTCATGGATATCTCTCGCTGTGATGTCGTTAATTATCATGAGTTGTCTACTCGACTTAGGCTAGACACAAACTAATAGTCTCCTTCACGCAAAAAAGATCATAAAAAAAGCCAGCAAATAAGCTGGCTTGGTTCAATTGGTCGTATTTCGTTAAAGATTAACCATTTTTGGGTGGATCAAATGCTGTCAGCTCTAATGCAGGACCTGTGTATTTTTCAATTTTCACAAGCGCCGAGTTTGCAGCGCAACCATTTGCCAAACGAGAAGTCGGGATATCCAATGTAAGAACGTTACAGCCGCCATTTTTACATAAGCCTGTATCTTTATCTAAGTCAGGCCAACCACCCTCATGGACACATACAGCGCCTTGTTTGATGCCATCTGTTACCAAAGCACCAACCAACACTTGACCACGGTCGTTGTAAGCACGAACCAAGTCACCGGTTTTGATTCCGCGAGCTTTCGCATCTTCTACGTTAATAGAGATAGGTTCACGGTTACCAATCGCATACTCTTCACGTAATTTCGCATAGTTAAATTGGCTGTGTAGACGATGTGCTGCGTGCGCCGTCATCAATTGAAGCTCATCACTTTTCGCTTTACCAAAGAACTCTGTAGGCTCAATCCATGTAGGATGAGCAGGACAATCCGCAAGCTTGTAGCCTTCAATGGTTTTTGAGAAGATCTCAATCTTACCACTTGGCGTACCTAGCGGGTTCATCACAGGATCCTTACGGAAATCAGCATGACGAACAAACTGTGCCGCCTTCTTATTATATTTCATTTCAATAAACTGGTTATCGTCCCAGAACTTGCCAAACTTAGGCATACGTACACGTGCAGATTTACCCGCTTTCTGTGCTGCATCGTAGAAACCTTTCAGCCAAGCCATTTCATCTTTGCCTTCAGTGAAGACATCACGACCGCCCGCTTTAATCATCTCAGACATATCTGCAAATACATCGAAGTCATTACGTGCTTCACCTTGAGGTTCAACCGCTTTTTTCATTGGCACTAGGTGTTGGTTACTGTAGTCACCCGTCATCGTCATGTCGTTACGCTCAAATGACGTTGTGATCGGCAATACAATATCAGCGTGCTTAGCCGCAGCGGTCCAATAGATCTCAGAGATAACCACTAGCTCAGGCTTTTGCCACGCTTTGATCAAACGGTTTGTATCTTGGTGATGAGTAAAGTTACCACCGCCCGCCCACCAGATCATTTTCAGATCAGGGAACGTCAACTCATGACCGTTATGCATGTACGTTTTACCCGGATTTTCCAGCGCTTCTGTAATACGAGCAACAGGGAAGCTGTTCACAGCGCCTGATACAGCCCAGTCATTACCTGCTGAAGAACCACCGCCAATTGACGCAGAGATTGCTGGTAATACACCGGCATCACGTGTTGGGTTACCACCGTTCGAGTAGTGGTAAGAAAGACCGAAACCACCGCCAGGAAGACCAATCTGACCAAGCATTGCCGCTAGTGTCACCACCATCCAGTGACGTTGCTCACCGTATTGTTGGCGCTGAATACCCCAACCCGCCATTAGCATGGTACGGTTTTGACTAAAGATATCAGCTAATAACTCAAGCTGTTTCGCAGGAACGCCTGTGATCTCTTCAGCCCACGCAGGAGTCTTCTCTACTCCATCTTCTTTACCCATTAGATAAGCTTCAAACTTATCGTAGCCAGCCGTGTATTTGTTTAAGAATTCTACGTCGTGCTTACCTTTCTTAACCAAAGAGTGCGCGATACCCATCATCATCGCTACGTCTGTCATAGGACGAGGGGCAATCCACTGAATTGCATCGCCAAAGAAATCGACCGATTCTGAGCGCATTGGATCGATAGCAATAATTGTCTTGCCAGATTTTTTAAGTTTGTGGAAAAACTCGAGGCCAGAACAATCTGTTGAACTCCATGCAATCTTAAGCGTGTTCATAGGGTTCATACCCCACAATACAACAACGTCTGAACTTTCAAGTATCACTGGGTGAGTGGTTTGTTGTTCGTAAACTTCAATAGAACCCATTACGTGGGGCATGATGACTTGTGCAGCACCTGTTGAGTAATCACCAAGGTGACCCGAATAGCCGCCAGACAAGCTCATGTAACGCTGAAGTAGCGTTTGTGCTTTATGCAGCACGCCACTTGAACGCCAGCCATAAGAACCTGCGAATACAGATTCAGGACCGTTTTCTTGACGGATACGCATATGCTGTTCGTGAATCAATTTATAAGCATCATCCCAAGACACACGAACGTATTCGTCGCCACCACGAGAACCAGTTGGCGCCGATGGGTTGTCTAAGAAGCCTTTACGTACCATTGGGTACTTGATACGTGCTTTTGTATGAACCTGGTCTGGACCAGTCGTTTGTAGGCTGTTTGGAACCGTTTGTGCTAAAGCATTAGTCGTTGAAACCAACTTGCCATCTTTTACTTCACACAACATCGGCCCCATGCGGCCTGCAGTTAATACACCTTTACCACGCTTATTCGCAGCTGATGCTGTCATTGGCGTCAATGATGTAAATGCCAGCGCACCGGCAGCCATGCCCGATCCTTTGAGGAATCCGCGACGAGTAATATCTGTCATAATTATTTCCCTTTGTTTCTTAGTGGCCAGCCACATCTTTCGCGTGGTTCTGGAAGTATTTAGTTAACAGTTCGAGGTCTTGGTCTGATATATCAGTACGCTCGCCCATGCCTTTAGCCACCGGGCCCCAAGCATTCACTGTGAAGTGGTTCGAACCAATTTTCGCGTGACATGTTGAGCAGTAAACGTTATCGAGTTCCTCTGCGTAGTCCCAGATTGGCTCTAGTGAACCCAATACCGGAGCATCAACTTGCGCTGTTAGCACTGCCGTTCGCCATTCATTGCCGTACGCATCCGCTTTAAAGCTGCCAACTTCAAGGTTCTGCTGTCCTTGCTCGGTCAACATCGCGACAATTGAACGTTGACCTTCGCCGTAGTAAAGCACTTGCTCAGCGCCTTTCATTTGGTAAGCATGTAACTCAACGGTGCGCTCTGTACCTTCAACTTTTTTCACATCCAAGCGTGCCGTTGGATTGATAGTTCCAAGGTCGCCAATGCTTAGCGTTTCAGCTGAGTAAACGACTTTCGCATTCGGATCTGTTTTCTCAGTGAATGCCATCAAATTATCAAAAGCTTCGCTGTCCATTTCTTGCTCTGGAGCAAAGTGAGCAACACCTTTGTGGCAGTCGATACAAGTTTGATTATTCTCTTGTCCGTACTCGTGCATTTTGGCTGCGTCTTCCGATTGCTCGTAGCTATCCATTGCATCGAAAGTATGACAAGAACGACAAGTAGCAGAGTCACTTTCACGCAATTGCGCCCACACCGTTTCTGCCATCGCCATACGATGTTCTTCGTACTTGTCTTCTGTATCAATTTTGCCGGTTACAAACTCATGATAAATATCTTTAGATGCACGAATTTTCGTGATTACGTAGTCAATTGAATCAGAAGGAATATGACAATCCGAGCATTCAGCTCGAATGCCTTTTGCGTTACTGAAGTGAATCGAACCTTGATACTCTTCATAAGGAATTTGCATCGTATGACAAGAAACACAGAACTCAGTACTTGAGGTGTAATGCATGACCGCGGCAGTCCCACCAAGTGTTAACCACCCGATACCAATACCCACAGCAGCAATAAGAGCGACATATCGCTTTTTAATAGACATATTTAGAAATCATCTTCAACATTTAGTAACAATTGTGATTACATTAATACTTTAGGGGTAGTCTTTATTGATTCTTATCATACTTTACCCTTATTGATAGTAAGGATTACTAACAATGAGAACAAAATACGGCCTTCTTATAACCATGACTACGCAATCAATTAGATTAATATTCACAGAGGAAATAAAGGTGGGATCATTTATAAAATAGACACGAAAAACACCATGAATTTTCAGGTTAAAAAGCGCACTAGAATCAAGATAAAATGTAACGAGTGCACTTATAATGTTTGCAAATTAATAGTGCTGAAATAAATATGTCCCAACCAACTACGCTAGAGAAGATCGCTACTTTCACTTCTATCGAACAAGCGCTTGATTACTTTGAAATTGGGTTTGATAGCAAGTTCATTAGCCAAAACAGAATCGAACTGGTGAAACGCTTTAATGGTTATCTGATTCTGTCAAAACCAGATGATTGGTTCTCTGGGCGAAGAGCACTGAAAAATGCATACTGCAAGGTACAGCGGAGTAAGTTGGATCGCTATACACGATCCGCGTGTCGCGGCTGTACAAGCTGTCAGCGCCGCTAGTTCACAAATTGACTGCCCACCAACCGACAGTTCTCAAACAGACCGTTTGAAAATCACAACTCAAAAATAGTCAGTTCCCAAAAGAGATAGTTAGCCAAATAGATAGCGACACAATTGATAGTTGAAATAACATCTCATTACGATTTAGTTAGTGGTTTGCTCGAAAATAAATGTGCTAGTCTTACGGCAACTCAAACTCGAGATAAAAACTACAATGAAAATTTTCAGCAATTTCGAAAGCGGCAACATTCACGTCGTTTCAGCAGATTCACCACAAAACATTCAACTGACTATCCCAGCAGACAACCAAACTGAAATCTCTCAATGGTTCCACTTCCGCTTAGAAAGTGACGCTCAACAAGCTCACCACTTTGAAATAGGTCAACTAGCAACCTCTGCCTACCCTGAAGGCTGGAAAGATTACGATGTGGTTGCATCTTATGACCGTGAAGAGTGGTTCCGTATTCCATCTCAGTTTGATGGCGACACACTAAGCTTTGATATCATTCCTGAACACGACTCAATGTACTTCGCCTACTTCGCGCCTTACTCATATGATCGTCACCAAGATCTCCTGCACAGTGCTCAAACGCACCCTACTTGTAAGCTAGAAACTCTGGGTCACACGCTAGACAACAATGACATCACTTTGCTAACCATTGGTGAGCCAAGTGAAGAGAAGAAAAACATCTGGGTTATTGGTCGCCAACACCCTGGCGAGACCATGGCTGAATGGTTGATCGAAGGCTTGCTGCAACGTTTACTTGATGAAACAGACACAGTAGGTCGATCTCTTCTAGATAGCGTTGTTTTCCACGTTGTACCGAACATGAACCCAGATGGCAGCATCCGTGGTCACCTGCGTACCAACGCGATTGGCGTTAACCTTAACCGTGAATGGCAATCGCCATCTCTAGAACGTAGTCCTGAAGTTTTCCTTGTGCGTGAGCGTATGCTAGAAACTGGCGTTGACATGTGTCTAGACATTCACGGCGACGAAGCAATCCCATATAACTTCGTTGCAGGTAGCGAAGGCACGCCGTCATACAATGAGCGCATTGAAAAACTAGAGAACCACTTCAAGCAAGCCCTTCTGACTATCACTCCCGAATTCCAAGATGAATTTGGTTACGATAAAGACGAACCAGGCAAAGCGAATATGACCGTCGGCACAAACTGGATAAGCGAGCAGTTCAAATGTTTGGCTTACACAGTAGAGATGCCATTTAAAGATCACATCAGCCACGCTGACGAACTTTACGGTTGGTCTCCAGAGCGTAGCGTTGCGTTTGGTCACGACATGCTAGCGGCAGTTTGGGCGACAGCAGGTAAACTGTAATTCGCGTAGCACTACGCGAACCAAGGGCATGTTTGTTCAGCTCATTGGTTAGAACCGTTATTTAAAGATACAGCTATCCAGAAGTGACAAAGCCCGGTGCATTCAAATTAGAATGCACCGGGCTTTTTTTGATCTGTTTATCTGTTTACTTATCTACTTATCTACTTATCTACTTATCTACTTATCTACTTATCTACTTAGTATGACCAGCCCACCTAAAAATAATAACGCCAACAAACTGGATTATTGAATACCTTAAGCAACTCTTAGATTAGCAAAGAAGACCGGGTAACGCTGACGAATGTGTCTCTGCTCAGACACCATATCTTTGAAGCTTGGGCCTTGAGATAACTGAACGATCACTTCATCACCTTCTTGTCGTAACACGGCACCGTCAATATCAATGCTGTTGTTGTCATGCAGTCTTAATGTTCCTGCCATTGAAAAGCCGCGATAAACAGGAATCACGTTGTGCATCATTAAACGCACACCTTTTTCAGAAACTTCACTGACATGAAAAAGCTCATCCTTAATTCGCATCACCGGACGTGCCCTTTTAGGGTACTTTAAACGATAATATTGGCGTTTCTGGGTGAACGATTCACCATTCATTACGGCGTCTCCTTGCCTAAAGTAGGTCAGATATATAGATAGTAATTATATCGGCATCATATTTTGATACTTTAGTTATATGTCAAATGAAACACTCATCGACCATCATTCATTTCAAATTGAGAATTAGATCTCATTGAGATCAAACTACAAAGAGAACAAGGCTAACTGAATGCTGAAACCAACGAATAATGCCCCACACACGACATTCATCCATTGCGATGTGCGTTTTTGAGTCAACAAGCGTTTGAACGTATCGGCCATTAAGATAACAACCAAAAACCATGTCGATACAACCGCCGCCTGAATTCCACCGAGTACTAGACTGTCTGACACAATTTTATCCATTGAAACAAACTGAGGGAATATAGAGAGATAAAACAACACAATTTTAGGGTTCAGAAGATTAGTGAGCAACCCTTTGAAGAACTGATTGTAAAGCTTACTCCCCGATGCACTCACCGCGGAAATTGGCAAAATTCATTCTCTAACTTTTGTAGCCCTGTTAGACTCCACATCCATTTTGATACTTGGTTCATTTATGTCATTTGATAACCTAACCCTTAACGCAAAAACTGTCGCAGCCATTCCCTCTCAATTCGATACACCGACTGAGATACAGCAAGCGGCCATATCGGAGATTAATGCGGGCCAGGATGTTCTTGCGCTAGCGCAGACGGGTAGCGGGAAAACATTGGCGTTCGGCTTACCTTTATTGAACAACATCAATAGCGACTTGAATGAACTGCAAGCTGTCATCATCGTTCCAACGCGTGAACTCGCATCACAAGTGGCCGAGGCTCTCGAACCCATTGCAACAGCGCTCTCTATTAAAACAATTACATTAACCGGTGGTGTAAACACAGATAATCAGCAACAACTGTTATCAGAAAAGCCCCGGCTTGCTATTGCCACGCCAGGCCGCTTACTTGCTGTGATTCAAAGTGGGGAGTTAGAGTTAGCTCATTGCGTATCTTTGGTACTTGATGAAGCAGACCGTCTGCTCGATATGGGTTTCTGGCCTGATATTCAAAGCATTATCGATACCCTTCCAGCAAAACGACAGTCACTACTTTTTTCAGCAACGCTTCCTAAAGATCTGGTTAGCCAAGCGGAAGCGCTTCTCACTGAACCAGTAAAGATTGCGGCGCACCAAGAGAACAGCGTTGTCTCTACCATTGATGAAACGCTCTATCTCGTAAACAAAGGCAGTAAAGCTCAAGCGCTCATTGCTCTGCTTAATCAGAACGATTGGTCGCAGGTTTTAGTGTTCATCGGAGCAAAAGATAATGCCGACGCACTAACTAAACGGTTAAATAAAGCCAAAATCAGTGTTAGCGCACTGCATGGAAACAAGAACCAAGAAGAACGTACCTTAGCATTAGATAGCTTCAAGAATGGCGAAACCCGCGTTCTCATCGCAACCGACGTGATGGCTAGAGGGATTCATATCGATCAACTACCAATCGTGGTCAACTTCGAATTACCAGCACACTCGGCAACTTATGTTCATCGCGTTGGACGAACTGCAAGAGCGGGAAATGCCGGAGTCGCAATATCTCTGGTCAGCCACAGTGAGAATGAATATTTAAACGCGATTCGTTCTCTTACGAATAAACCGCTGCCGTTACAATCACTGGAAGGTTTCCCTGTCACAGATAAGCCCGCTTCAGAAGCAACAGAGCGTAAGCGCTCGCCTAAAGACAAAATGGCTAATCGAAGAACAGCAAAGAAGAAGAGCGCTAAACAATTTAAGAGCAAGCCCAACCACACCAAATAGTTTCTTGCTCTAAACTGATTATCCCCATAAAAACGCCCAGATCTTTCTGGGCTTTTTCTATCTTTTCTCTATCCCGTCCTAAAATGCATTTTAAGATGAAACACCACGTCAATTTCATCGACGAAAAGCCCCCTACACGCCAATCTAAATGACATTTTTATGAATTATGATGCCAAGGTATTGATTCTTGGTTACTCAAAAAAAATACTTTCAGATCACGTTGACGCCCCTATATCTGGCAACTAAATTTTTCTATTAGTGTCTAAAAACCGGGAGGTCATCGAAATGAAACGTGCAAGCTCTACATACCGATTACAACTAATTAAAGAAGTGGCTGTTCGCCGAGATCGTCAACGTTCGAATGACCCGATGGCAAACCACATACAAAACTTAATAGATAACAAAGATGAGTGTGATACTTCTATGGAACGTAATCACAGATTCAGTGGCAGCCATTTTGATGAACATATCGGTGGTTGGGTTAGCGACCATTGGGGCAGTAAGTAAGCCAGTATTAGCATCGGTAAATGTGTCTGATGTTAGAAGGCAAACTGATGTTAGCGGGTAAGCTAAGGTTAGCGAGTAAACTAGGGGTTTCACACAAACCAACCTAGCAAGTTAACTAGCTTAGAAATGAATCAGAGTAGCCGCTGTAGAATTTATCTCCGCATTAACCTATCATCTGCAACAATTCCCCATCATTGAGTAAGCAGAAAGTGTCTGAGTTAAAAAGAGAAAAAGAAGTGATGGTTGCCTTCCAAGTAATACCTCGTGTCAAAGAAGGCAACAACTTCGAAGTCGTTGATAAAGCGATTGAAGTGGTAAAAGCAGCCGATGTTCCTTTCCAAGTTGGCGCGATGGAAACCACGATGAAAGGTGAGCTCAATCAGCTACTCGAAATCATTCAAAACGCTGAGCAAGCTTGTTACGACGCAGGCGCTGTTGAAGTGATTACAAACATTAAAATTCACAGTAAAACCATCGAAGCAGAAGATACATTCTGTACCTACCATCGTGGTGTAACGAAAGCGAATCACATGTTTGTATAAGTAGCTTTAGACAAGTTTAATCTGTCGAAGAGGCTCTGAAGAATCTGTGATGTTATTGAAAAGGCATGTCTGAAAGGTGTGAAAGAATTTCCATTCGCTCTTCTTCTGTCATCGAATGCCAATCACGCGCACTTTGTTCAGGGTCATCTTTCGCCCCGATGGGTTTTCTATCCAATGCTTTGATTGGTTTCTTTTTGAGTTTCGCGTGCTTTTTATTCATACCGACATCACTCCTTCTGGTACAAAGGTACCTATCTTAATATTACACACCAACCATTATGTAAAGTAATAGTTACTTCGGAGTTAAATAAAATCTTAATACTTCAACCTTAGCCGAAAAGATCTCTTTGGGGACTGGTACTTCCCTCTTCTTCAATTGGCTTACCAACTAAATGACTTTTCTCATCAACTAAGTTATTTTTCTTCGTTATTTTTCTTCTATAACGTTGACGACATAGCTTAATGACATGCAATTGCTCAGAGGACGTCATCGACATCCAGTTAAAGCGCTCCTCTCTTTTACGCATACAACCATTGCAATAGCCTTTTTCATCGCTTGAGCACACCCCAACGCAAGGGCTTGGAACTTGGAAAAACTCTAACTGCTCCACCATGCCTCCTCACTTCCTTACCTATTAAAAATCAAGCTTACTAATTAATAAATAAGCGATTAATTTGTCGCAGAGCTCATATAATTCATACTAAACTATGACCTTATACTGACACATATAGTGTTTTGTAAACTATACTTTGAACCATCAAGTTACGCTTATTCAGTAACTTCGTTTTCCCTTTGGAGCCTTTTAATATGAAGTTTAGTTCAAAAAAATTACTAGCAGTAGCCGCTTTACCTATGATGCTAGCAGCATGCACAACAACAGGTGATAACGCGACGCAAGTAACACCAACCGATCTACAGCACCATAACTGGGAACTTGCGCAAATTGATGGCAAGGACATTGAGAAAAGCGAAAATCAAGCGACTCCTCGTTTAGAAATCGGCGAAAAGATGACAGCTAACGGCATCGCGGGTTGTAACAACTTCTTTGGTCAAGGCGAGCTGAAAGACGGACAATTCCGAATCAAGCAAATGGGCATGACAATGAAGATGTGTCACGGTTCAGCAATGGAAATCGAACAGTCGGTTTCTGCTACTCTTAGTGAGTGGAGCGACGTAACGCTAACGAAAGATACTCTAGTACTGAAAAACGATGTACACACGCTAACGTACACAATTCGTGATTGGGTAAACTAGTCTAGCTATCAACACCACTGTTGATACCAGAAATTGATTAAAGGAGCCTTCATGGCTCCTTTTTTATTGCTGACTTAATTACTTAATAGTCTTCGACTCTCCTCAAAATCGCGCTTATCACCAATTTTCCATACCAACCTCCAATAAACATCAAAAATCTCTCATTTAGATGCAATTAATTCACGGGTTTAACGGTCTGTTGTTAGGATGGCAAGAGCCTAGAATCTGTTGAGCTTTCGAGATGATTTCATATCGAAAAAAACTTAACCATGAACGCCCAACTCCCCCTTAGTAATTGATTGAATTTACTATTGAATTAGAAATTATTTCAGAAACAGATAGAATAACTGTTAGGGAGTTCAAAAATACAATGCTCTTGCCCGTTCACTACCAAATGGAAAAGTTTATGAACAAGATAGTAAGTACGTTAGGAATCATGGCAACCGTTGCATACAGTGCAACCATTTATGCTGATGAAGCAACATCAACAGATAGCTGGAACCAAACTGAACAACAGGCAGAGGGACAAACTGTCTATTTTCATGCTTGGGGCGGTAGCCAAGAGATTAACCGTTACATACAGTGGGCAGGCAAGCAGTTACAAAGTGAATATGGTGTTACTTTAAAACACGTAAAAGTAACCGATATCGCAGAAACAACCACACGTTTGATTGCTGAAAAAGCAGCAGGCAAAAACAGTGAAGGCAGCGTTGATATTGTGTGGATCAACGGTGAGAACTTCCGCTCAATGAAAGACAACGAGCTACTCTTTGGACCTTTTACTCAATCACTTCCAAACTGGCAGTATGTCGATAAGTCCTTGCCAATTGATGTCGATTTCTCGGAGCCTACAGAAGGCTTAGAAGCACCTTGGGGAGTGGGACAACTTGTGTTCATCCACGACCAAGAAACGCTACACAACCCGCCACAATCGTTTTCAGAAATGTTGAGCTATGCTCAGGCGTTCCCTAATCGCTTAAGCTATCCTCGCCCACCAGAGTTTCATGGCACGAGCTTCATTAAGTCTCTACTCATAGAACTAACCAACAATAACCCTGCGCTATCTAAGCCTGTCTCAGAAGATGACTTCCAAACGGTGACCGCTCCATTATGGGAATATTTAGATAAATTCCACAAAGTCGCTTGGCGTGGTGGCAAACAGTTCCCAGCAGGTACATCAGAGAGCATTCAACTTCTTGATGACGGACAAATCGACCTTGCGATTACGTTCAATCCAAATGCTGTTTTCTCTGCACAATCTAGCGGCAAATTGGCAGAAAGCACCAAGGCTTATGCTCTTGAAAGTGGCGCACTCTCTAACATTCACTTCTTAGCAATTCCTTGGAATGCCAACTCTTCAGCGGGTGCACAAGTGGCGATCAATTTCTTGCTTAGCCCAGAAGCACAATCACGTAAAGGTGACCTGAATATTTGGGGTGACCCTTCAGTGTTAAGTAGTAAATACTTAACCGGCAGCGCTAAAAACACTCAGCAATTTAAATCGGTTGATGAACCTCACCCAAGCTGGCAAGCCGCACTCGAGAAAGAGTGGCTTAAGCGATACGGTAACTAAATTTCATGCTACACGCCCTATATTTTGTTGTTATAGCAGTGTGCATAATCCCAACGATTCCTGGGGTTGCGGGAGTGGTGGCTTCGTCACTGAGCTTTATCCCGCCCCTAGGCTTAGTGGAACCTTCGCTCAACGGTTTTGAACAAGTCTTTCAATGGGAAGGCGTTTGGCATTCTATTGGTTTGAGTTTGTCTTCTGCTTTTGCGAGCAGTTACATCGCCTGCTTTCTGACCTTTTGTATTATTCAAGCGACTTGGGGAAAGCCTTTTTGGAAAAAAATTGAGCTAACATTATCCCCAATGCTCGCCATTCCACATGTTGCTTTTGCTATTGGGTTTGCTTTTTTGTTTAGCCCTACCGGCCTTGGTGCCAGAGCTATACATCAATTGGTCGGAGAAGCTGGCAACAGTTCTGAACTCGCGTTATTGGTTAAAGACCCCTACGCGTTGGGGTTGATCATTATGCTCGCGCTCAAAGAGATCCCGTTTTTGTTGCTGATGAGCCTATCGATACTTCAACAAATCGATGTAGAACGTATTACTAAAGTCAGTGCTTCATTGGGCTATAACCGTTCTCAGATTTGGTGGAAGGTAATTTTCCCACAATGGTTTACTAAGCTACGATTCCCAATGTTGGCAGTGCTCGCCTACAGCTTATCCGTTGTCGACATTGCGCTAATTCTTGGCCCAACCAATCCTCCTACTTTTGCAGTCTTAGTATGGCAATGGTTTAGCGATCCTGACCTCAACCTTTTACCGCGAGCTGCTGCGGGAGCGATTGTGTTATTTGTTTTGGCATCGCTTATCATTGCTGCAGCAAGACTGATTGAATGGTCATTACTCAAACACTTTAGATCTTGGCAGTATTCCGGCAGAACAGGAATGAACCTACCAGGAAAAACGGTATTTACGATTCTTGCTGCATTGTCATTGTTCATTATTCCTTTGATGATGATTTGGAGCATTGCTCAACGCTGGCGTTTCCCTGACTTATTGCCGAGTCGCTACAGCCTGAAATTTTGGGAATATGAATGGGACAGCATCTTAAGTACCGTTGGCCAAAGCTTATGGATTGCTCTTGCTTCCGCGTCTATTGCTTTACTGTTGGCGCTGGTTGCTCATGAATATCGCATCAAACATAGATGGCAAGTGCCTGGCTTTATTATCGCGATTCCAATGTTAATCCCTCAGCTTTCTGTCTTGTTCGGATTACAGGTTACGACACTTTATATCGGTAGCAGTGCGTATGAATTGTGGGTAATTTGGGCTCATGTTTTCTTTGCCTTCCCGTTTGTTTACTTGTCTTTGGATGGCCCATGGAAAAGCTTCAATGATGGGTTGATAAAAGCTTCACTTAGCCTAGGGAAGTCACCATTGCAAAGTTGGTATTCCATCAAACTTCCAATCCTGCTCCCTGCCATCACTTTTGCGTGGGCAGTCGGAATCAGTGTGAGTTTGGCTCAGTACTTACCAACCTTAATGCTAGGCGCAGGCAGAATTAGCACCATCACCACAGAAGCCGTCGCCCTAACTAGCGGTTTCGACCGCAGGGTAACCGCTATTTACGCCATCTGGCAGGCTTTATTGCCTTTGTTCTTTTTCTCTTTAGCGATAGTAGTCAGCCGACTTCAACTTAGATATCGCCGTCTTACTTTTAAAGGTTTTCTAACCAATGAGTCTGTACCTCAACGACCTCGCCATTCATAAAAATGGGGGCGATTCGCTGTTTTCAGCGCTAAACGTAACTTTAGAATCAGGCCAAGTGTTGGCTTTAATGGGACCAAGTGGTTGCGGAAAATCAACCTTATTGGATGCTATTGCCGGGCACTTGAATGAAGAGTTTTCTTATACAGGAAGCGTGGTTTTAAACGACATTCAACTTGATGAGCTTCCCTCACATCAACGTAAGGTCGGTATTCTGTTTCAAGACGATCTGTTGTTTCCACACCTAAAAGTATGGGAAAACTTAGCGTTCTCACTTCCGAATTCAATTAAAGGCTCGGCTCGCCAACATCAAGCGATGGAGGCACTCAAAAACATTGAGTTAACACACTTGGCCGAATCATTCCCAGACCAAGTATCGGGAGGCCAAAGAGCAAGAATAAGCTTAGCTCGTATGCTGCTAGCCAAACCCAAACTGGCCCTGCTTGATGAACCGTTCAGTAAGCTAGACCAAGAGTTAAGAACGCAGTTTCGCGATTGGGTATTCGATCAGCTCAGTAAAGCAAATATCCCTACACTAATGGTAACGCACGACGAAACCGATGTTCCAGAAGGAGCCCAAGTGCTTTCTTGGCCGTGGAGAAGTCATCATGCTAGATAAGTATTCCATCAAGGTCATCAAGTGGCCACTAAACCAATCAGCTAAGCTATTGAATCAAGCAGGCATCACGGCAAACCAAACGACTCTATTTGGCTTTTTAGTTGGTTGCTTAGCTTTTCCTGCGCTGGCATTACAACAATATGATTGGGCTTTAGGCTTCATTGTATTTAACAGAGTGTGCGATGGGCTTGATGGGGCTTTGGCTCGAATTCAAGGAATCAGTGATGCTGGCGGCTTTCTCGATATCAGCTTGGATTTTTTATTCTATTCACTCATCCCTTTTGGTTTTGTCATTGCCAACCCAGAACACAACGCGATTGCAGGGGCGTTTTTGATCTTTTCATTTATCGGCACAGGCAGCAGCTTTTTAGCGTTTGCAGTGATGGCAGGTAAACGTGGTATCGAGAATCCCGTCTACAAACATAAGTCCCTTTATTACATGTCGGGATTAACCGAGGGCACAGAAACCATCGCTTGTTTTATTGCTTTCTGTATTTGGCCTCAGCATTTTTCGGTTATCGCGTATATCTTTGGCGCTGCGTGTTGGCTGACTACGTTTATGCGTATTTATTTTGGGTTTCAGACATTAAAAACTCAAGATAGCTGATAAGTAATTTGGTTTATTGTTTGTATAAAAACGCCGCTCATTGTGAGCGGCGCTTTCTATATTGGTATCGGATAATACCCATTAGATTATGGAATCAAGCTTCAGCAGAAGCCACGATTTTAAATCTCAACACCTTCAGGCTTGAATCAAGGTCAACGTCAACAAACTCAGGTGGGTTGTCTAGACGTTCGATAAATTCAACGCTTGGCGCTTCTTCTGCCATCGTTTCAATAAGGAAGTTTGGTGATACAACGGGTGAGTTAACACAAGCAATCACTTCACCACCTTCCGTTAGAAGTTCAGGCAAACGGCGTAGGATCTTTTTGTAGTCTTTGGTTAGAGCAAAACTGCCTTTTTGGAAAGATGGCGGATCGATGATAACCAATTCGTATGGACCACCCTTCTTGATTTTTCCCCATGACTTAAAGATGTCGTAGCCAAGAAAGCTTACCGAGCGCATATCGTGAGCATTCAAACGGTGGTTATCTCGGCCTTTATTCAGCGAGCCACGTGACATATCAACATTCATGCATTGACGAGCACCACCAGCAATAGCCGCGACAGAGAAGCCACAAGTGTATGCGAATAAGTTAAGAACGTTCTTACCCTCAGCATTGTCTTGTACCCACTGACGGCCATTACGCATATCTAGAAACAGACCGAAATTTTGGTTACGACCAATGTCTAATTGGTATTTCAGCCCGTGTTCAACCACAACTGGTGAGTCGTTTAGCTCTCCCCAAAGTACTTCTGAAGGCGCGCCGTCTGCATAACGGTGTTGCAATACAATGCTAGTACCTTGTTTAGTTTGCCAAATATCTTTATTGGTTAAATCGACAAGACCGGCTTTAAGAGGTAACAAGAATTCGTCGTCAACCTCTTTAAATACGTTCACCAATAGCTGTCCATCAACCCAATCACATGTCAGTTGCTCTAGACCTGGCCAAAACTTACCTCGACCATGAAAAATACGACGCAGTTCATTCTGCACTTCATTAAGTTGCTGTTCAATATGACCAAAAAACAGAGGTAAAGCTGATGCTTCCATTATTTCACTCACTTAGTATTTAGCTTTGGCCAAGTTAATGACCAAGGTTCAAGCCAACTGTCTAAACCATTAGACACGGTTCCTTGATGCCACTTCTCACCCAAGGAATCAAGGCTCCTTGGATCGCAGACATATTCATAGGCTTGTGATTGATAGGTAAACCGAATCGCGAAAGCATGCAGATAGCCTCTGTCAGCTTCATTCGATGGATTATAAATAGGGTCACCCACAATGGCCGAACCAATCGATTTCATCGCGACACGGATCTGATGAGTCCTTCCTGTATAGGGCTTACATAACAGTAAACGCTCACCGGGTTCTGCCGTTGCGGATAAAAACTGGGTAATCGCCGGGTTCACTTTGGTGGCAAGTAGCTTCCAACTAGAACGTCTTGAACGTTCCATATCACCCGAAATCAAGCCCTGCTTTTTCTTTGGTTTCTTAGAACCAATCGCAAGGTAGTATTTTTCCACTTCACGCTTTGCGAACAGTTGCGAAAGTTCGCTTGCTGCCGAGGCATTCTTTGCTAGCAGTAGAATACCTGAAGTCATTTTATCAAGGCGATGCACGAGATATAACTTAGGCTCATTAATCGCGTTAGCAACTTCTTGAAGCAACATGGTATCGCCATCGTCTTTGTGGACGCTGACGCCAGGGTGCTTGTTAATAAGTAAAAAATCAGAATGGTTCAGAAGGATATCGAACATGTAAAAGCTAGCTCCATTGTAGAACGGGGAGTATACCGTGTCTGAACCCAGATTCCAGCTACGAAAAAGCCCAATCGACTCAATAAACATTGAATCATTGGGCTTATCTTTTATCTATCTGCTTTCTGTGCTGGGTATTTAATCCTTAACCAACACGCATTAAGCGCTAAGCCAGTTTAAACTTGCCGACTAATGCTTCTAGTTCAGCGACCTTAGCGTTCAGACCTGAAGTATTTTCAGAACTGCGAGTCGCTAGCTGCAAAGATTGTTCAGAGATATCACTGATCGCCGTGATATCCGCTGCAATTTCTTTAGTTACAGCGGTCTGCTCTTCTGCCGCTGTAGCAATGGAATTCACCATGCTTTGTACGTTAGCTGCGCCACTTACAATCGCTTCAAGTGCAGATACCGCCCCTGAGCTTTGCTCTACACCAATCTCAACTAAACGACAGTTATCTTGAGTGTAAGTAACCGCTTCTTGAGTACCCGATTGAATCGACTGAATAATGCCAGACACTTCTTGTGTCGCTTTCGTCGTTCTTTCTGCTAGCGCTCTCACTTCATCAGCAACCACGGCAAATCCACGTCCAAATTCGCCTGCACGTGCGGCTTCAATAGCAGCATTCAGGGCTAATAAGTTGGTTTGCCCAGCAATATCTTCAATCACTTTGATCACGCTACCAATCTGCTCACCATGTGAACCGAGCGTGTTCATTTGCACCGACATATCACTCATTTGAGCCGACACCTGTTCGATGCTCGCTACCATTTCAACAATCACATTGCGGCCATCTTCTGCGGAGGTTTCTGAGCGACGAGCTTCTTCATAGGTAGAAGTGCCCTGCTGTGCTACTTCAGAGATGGTTAAGCTTAGCTCTTCTGCAGCAGTCGCAATCAAGTTTGCTTTGTCCGCTTGAGCAGAAGCGCCAGAAACGATGTCTTGACTGATTGATGACAACTCGCCAGTCACCGATTGAACTTGGTGAGTAACGGAAGATATTGAACCTAAAAGATCGACAAGCGACTTCTGCATCTGATTAATCGACTTAGCCAGATCCGCTAACTCATCACCAGAATCATCAACAATGTCTCCAGCCGTCAGATCGCCATTTGCCACGCGTCGTGCAACTTGTTCGAGACGAGTTAAACGGTTAGTAATAGAGCTCGATAAGATAAGGGCAATAACACCGCCGAAGGCAATCGCAATGGCAGACAAAACCATGATGGTTTGTTCAATCGTGGTAAACGAATCCGTTAAAGTAAGCAGCGATTGTTCCGTATCGGCTCGCTCATTTGCAGACGCTTGATCAAGCAAGTTTTCAATTGGTATTAAATTTTGTTCATACAAAGATCGAAGCTGCTGTATGTTGGACAGTAGCGCTCCATCATCACTGATCTTAGGCACGAGTTTCGATTCAAACTCTTGAGTAAAGCGTCCCATCAAATCTTCAATACGCTGAATACGGCGATGATCTTCAGACCCTCTGCTCTCTAAACGTTTTGCTTCAGCGATCGCTTGAGCAAACTCGTTTTTATTGGTTCGATAATCATTAAGTGCATTATCGACCCGCACAATCGAACCCAGTGCATCTCGATATACATCTCCAGCCTCATCAATTAACACGAGATAGGTCACCGTACCAGGTACGTCGTCCAACCTGATTTCATCGGCACTCTTATGCGCATTGATAACCTCAACCCATACGATACCAACCAACATTATGAGTACAGCTAATATAGAGCCAAAGCCTAAATAAAGTTTCTTTCTCACTGACAATTTCACACTAAACCTACCTAATAAAACAGCTCAATCAGCTATCACTTTTGATTATATCGGCTACCAGACCAATAACTTTAAGTATTTATTTTTCTTTGATAATTAAGTTAGTAGCATAAAAAAACGGGAGCCAATGGCTCCCGTTTATCAATTCATTTTAGCTTACGATTAGAATTTCTTAGAAATTATCGCAGAGCCAGCAATGATACCAATACCTAGTAGCATGATTGCACCTTTACCGCTGTCGAAGCCAGAAGAGATACCCATGAACGCAACGATTGCGATAGCTACAGGGATAATGTACTTAACGAGCGTGTACCATAGGCCGAACAGTGGGAAAGAGACTTCACCGTCGTTAGTGATTTCTTTCTCTAGGTCAGCACGGTTTAGTCTCCAGCCTGCGAAGATACATACCAACATACCGCCAACTGCTAGGAAGATTTTATCCGTTAGTAAGTCGAAGATATCGAATGCACCAGTACCAAACAATGTTGGACCAAAGCCGCCAAGTGATAGAGAAGCGAAGATACATAGAATCGCCATTACAACACTTGCAGACAGTACCGCTGTTACACGCTTCATGCCTTTTTCATCGATTAGGTAAGAAACCACAACTTCAAGTAACGATACTGAAGAAGTAAGTGCCGCAACACTTAGACCAACGAAGAACATAAGAGCAAATAGAAGACCAATTACACCGCCCATTTCAGCGAATAGCTGAGGAACAACAACGAATACTAGACCAGGGCCAGCTGCAGGTTCCATACCGAATGCGAACATTGCAGGGAACATTGCAACACCCGCTAGGATAGCAACGCCTGTATCCATCGCCGTAACCATTGCTGTAGTTTGAACTAGATTCTCTTTCTTCTTAAGGTAAGAACCGTATGTCAACATACAACCCATACCCAGACTTAGTGAGAAGAATGCTTGACCAAGTGCAGCTAGGATTACACCGCTGTCTACTTTAGAGAAGTCAGGGCTGAATAGGAATTCAAGACCAGCCATCGCGCCCGGAAGCATTAGGCCTTTGATTGATACCACGATAAGGATGATGAAAAGAAGTGGCATCAGGATCTTGCCCGCTTTCTCAATACCGCCAGAAATACCCTTCATAACGATTACAACGTTAAGTAGTAGGTATAGGCCCATCCACATAAGTGGTTGAACTGGGTTTGAGATAAAGCCACCGAAGCTGTCGCCAATTGCTTCAGGTGCGTCTAGTAGACCACCAGCAATTTTACCGATGTATGCGATAGACCAGCCACCAACTACAGGGTAGAAACCCATGATCAGTAGACCACTCACTACGCCGATAACACCAGCGAACGTCCAACGACGGTCAGTCGATTTAAATGCACCTACTGCTGATTTTTGCGTATGACGGCCAATCGCAAATTCAGTCAGCATGACACTGAAACCAATAAAGATTACAAAAAACAGGTAAATTGCAACGAATGCACCGCCGCCGCTTTCGCCTGCTGTGTAAGGGAATTTCCAAATGTTACCTAAGCCAACAGCAGAACCTGCTGCAGCCATTACGAATCCTAACTTCGAACCCCAGGTATCGCGGGGTGTTGTGGTTGTATTACTAGTAGCCACGTGTACTCCAAACTTTTGTGTTATGTGATGTTGTGTTTTGCTTTGGGTGGCGTCTTTAAAAGATAAGGTGTACAAATAAATTTACACACCTAAAAGATTTGATTGACGCTCGTTGTATGGCAAGTAAACCAGTTTAAGAATAAAATTGGAAGTCCGAACCGTACATATTTCGTTACCAATGTAAATTTTTATGGTTAAATGCCGACTTTTCATACAAAACAATCGTTTTCTTCTTAAGTTAACCAAAACTTAACAACTTTAACCTGTTTACAGCTTTTGCTCTATTTTGTAAATAGTTGATTCCGTAAATTCCCATATCCGTAAAATAGCATTACTATCTAAGTGTCTCTTTTTTCGAGTATTCAATGTGGAAAAGCTCTACCATTTTTTGACTTTAGCCTCTGTTGCTTTGTACTGGGTTCTTGTAGCCGGTGTGACTTTTCGTGTCGTACTAAAACGACGCTCTGTCAGCGTTTCTCTCGCGTGGCTAATGGTTATCTACATTATCCCAATTGTTGGCGTGGCTTGTTACTTCCTTTTTGGCGAGCTAAACCTAGGCCGAAAAAGAGCTGAACGCGCGCACCGTATGTTTACTCCCTTTGGTGATTGGTTCCGCCAATTAAATGATTGCCAGCTTCATCTTCCCGGCAAAGTCGGCTCCCCTATCCACAAAATTGATGAGCTTTGTAACAATAGGATGGGTATCCCTGCGCTCAGTGGTAATACACTTTCACTTCAAGCGTCACCTAATGAGATCCTGCACTCAATTATCGAAGATATAGAAAATGCACAAACCAGTATTAAGATGGTTTTCTATATTTGGCACCCTGGCGGCCTGACGGATTCAGTCGCTTCTGCACTTATTCGCGCAGCAAAACGTGGGGTTGATGTTAAGGTTTTACTTGATTCAGCAGGTAGTCCACGCTTTTTCAAAAGCCACTGGCGTTCAATGATGAGGGATGCGGGCGTTCAAGTAATACAAGCGTTAGAAGTGAGTCCATGGCGTATTTTCTTACGTCGCCTAGATTTAAGACAACACCGTAAAATCATCGTTATTGATGAGTCCATCGCCTATACCGGGTCAATGAACATGGTCGACCCTGCTCACTTCAAACAGAGTTCAGGCGTTGGTCAATGGATTGATGTGATGGTCCGAGTGACTGGGCCAACCGTTAACGTGTTATCCGCGATTCACGGTTGGGATTGGGAAGTTGAGACTGGTGAACGCATTCTCCCTGATATACCTGAGTGCCCAGTTGAAGAAATCATGACACATCACCCGGTTCAAGTGGTTCCGTCTGGCCCTGGTATGCCGGAATATTTGATCTTACAAGTTCTGACCATCGCCATTAATCAAGCGAATCGTTCAGTGCGTATAACAACGCCTTATTTTGTCCCAAGTGCCGATTTACTCGAAACACTTAAAATGACCGCACAACGTGGTGTGAACGTAGAACTGATCATTCCACATAACAACGATTCATTAATGGTTAAATGGGCTTCTCGTGCCTTCTATACTGAACTGCTTGAAGCTGGAGTGAAAATCTACGAGTTTTACGGTGGGCTTCTTCACACCAAATCGGTAGTAATTGATGAAGAGTTTTGCTTGATCGGAACCGTCAATATCGACATGCGTAGTTTGTGGCTCAATTTTGAAGTCACCCTTGCTGTTGATGATGTGCACTTCACCAAGCAGTTGTTTGACTTACAGCAATCCTATATTGAGTCTTCTCATCCCGTGGAATTAGAACAATGGGAACAAAGAAACTTACGCAACCGCTTCTTTGAGAGATTGTTCTATTTATTCAACCCATTGCTTTAATCCGCTCAAGTTCACCGACCACTGGTGGTTACGGATAACGTCATACCTTCGCTTTTTAACCTTTCACCACCAATACACGAAATGTTAAAAAGCGAAAGAAAACCGTAAAAACTCCCTCTCTCCTCTTGCTTTGATGGCTACTCGCATGTTTTAAATAGGACATAACCGATTGATAAGGAATTCACAGCATGTCCGAGAACAAAACCACTAAGCTCATCACTGCAGGTCGTGATAAGAAGTGGACTAATGGTGTCGTTAACCCACCAGTACAACGCGCTTCAACTGTCGTGTTCAACTCAGTAGAAGAAAAACGCAAAGCTACAATTAATCGCGCTAACAAAACGCTTTTTTACGGACGTCGTGGAACCAACACTCATTTCGCTTTTCAAGATGCAATGGTTGAAGTTGAAGGGGGGACAGGCTGTGCACTATACCCTTGCGGGACAGCAGCAATCTCAAACGCAATCTTATCGTTTGTTGAAACAGGTGATCACATCTTAATGGTCGACACCTGTTATGAACCAACTCGTGATTTCTGTGACACCATCATGAAAAAGATGGGCGTAGAAACCACTTATTACGCGCCAACCATTGGCGAAGGTATTCAAGACCTTATCAAACCAAACACGAAAGTGTTGTTTACCGAATCTCCAGGTTCAGTCACTATGGAAGTTCAAGACATCCCAACCCTAGCGCGTATTGCTCATGAACATGACATCATCGTTATGTTAGATAACACTTGGGCGGCTGGTGTTAACTTCTCACCTTTTGATTTTGGTGTTGATATTTCGATACAAGCTGCAACCAAATACATTGTTGGTCACTCTGATGTGATGCTAGGTACTGCTGTTGCCAACGAGAAATGCTGGGATCAACTAAGAGAACAGAGCTATTTGATGGGGCAATGTGTATCACCAGATGACGCTTACCTTGCCCTTCGTGGTATCCGTACTCTTGACGTTCGACTACGTCAACATGCTGAAAGCAGCTTGAAAGTCGCGAAGTGGTTAGAAACCCGCCCTGAAGTCGACCATGTTCGTCACCCTGCGCTTGAGTCTTGCCCTGGCCATGAATTCTTTAAAAGAGATTTCACGGGTGGTAATGGTTTGTTTTCTTTTGTTTTAAAAAACTCAAATACTAAGGCCACAACAGCATTACTTGATGGTATGACACATTTCAGCATGGGTTACTCATGGGGTGGATTTGAGAGCTTGATTCTGGCTAACGAACCGAGCAGCTTTGATAGCTTAAGAACGGTAGCAAACCCTAACTTCGAAGGAACCTTGATTCGCGTTCATATCGGCTTGGAAGACGTCGATGATCTAATTGCTGATCTAGAGGCCGGACTGGAACGTTACAACGCTCTAGTTTAATCTACGTTGACAATTCATCTAGAAACGCAAAAGGCAGGTATATCCTGCCTTTCATTTATTTGGCTTTTTATATAAAGCGTCATCAGCAATACTATTTCTGAACCTTAAAGCATGCCCAGTTGAAGATTTCAGAACGGTGCTCATTGAACAAATACAGGGACTGATCCTTGGCCAAGATAGAGTAATCAATAGTCACCCCTTTGTACTCGCTGTATTCCTGATTAATGATTGGGTCATGGAAAGGTGTCGCGGTTCTCATATCAATAATGCTCATCGATAAATGATTCCCATCAAGACCGTAATATCCGGAATAAAGATTTTCCATTGTACCTTCGTTTCCGTCTTTCTCTATGATCGTCACAAACTCTCTCATACTAAATGTTTGATCCGACTGAAAAGTAATACTCATGCGCTCATAAAGCGATTGATACGGTTGGAATGCCTGAGATAAGAAGTCCGTTTTGAGCGTTTTACAATGCCATCGAGTGCCCGCCAATGAGTTTTGTTCTAACAAAAAACTCGCCGCAGCAATTGCCAATAGAATGAGTAAACCAATTAATCGCAAAAATTACTCCTCTTATCCATATGCTTTGCAAATGACTCAAAAGACGTCTCTACATTGAAAATCGTCGCGCCATAATTGAAAGCCTCACCATCCTTCCTTTGAACCAACATGTATAACGCGTCATTCTCAGGCTGGTCGACCGATGGGTAAATACGAACAAAGACATCCACATTACAGTGGCTAGGGATAGCATCGGTGAGTTTTTGAGTAATTGCAGGTAACGAATAGGCTTCATTGCGAACAATATGGAAGAAGTAGTGATTAGTATTGTCTGTGTAGCTATCTTTATATTCCGCTTTATCAACGAAATAAGGCGATGGCTGATAGTAAGTGTTGTAAAGGTTGAACGCCGTTACAGCTAAACAGAGTAACGCAAGCAGACAACCTGCTTTAACGAAATACGCATTACTTTTTGTTTTTGAAAGATCTAACTCAGCGGAGTTTGATTCTTGGTTTGAGGTCGTGTTTAGCTTTGGCTTTGGCTCAATTATCTTGGACGAGTTTACTTCGGTAGAGATTTCTTTTGTCACTGACACATCTTGGGACACAGAAGTTTGTGACCTAGAGTTTAACGCTTCAGACGGAGAATTTAAGTCTTCAGACAGAGAGTTGACTTCAAATTCCTTTGCCCTCACCTTAGAAAATGAAGCGTCAATTGTCGCGGACTTTATCGACTCATCGATTTCCAGCGAGTAACCAGTCTTACTTACGGTACGAATCGTCGCACAACCACAAGTCACTCTATTCAGAGTCTTTCTCAACTTAGAGATCACATTAGTGAGGGCTTGCTCTGAGACAATCACATTGCCCCAACATTGGTTAAATATCAGGCCTCTTTCAATGCATTCGCCGACATTTTCTAGAAGGTATAAGAACACCTTCCCTTCCAGTGGCGCGATAGTTTCTACATGGCCATCTTCACGCACAAACTGCCTAAGTAAAGGATCATAAGTAGCATCACATATTGAGTAGTTTTGTTGTTTCACTATCGCTTTCTACATTTAAATTCGGTCGCATATAATATTGAATAGTTTCTAAATGGCTAGTGAATTTTCCAATTTTTGAACAATTATTTTTCATCGTGAAATAACATTTTTATTTATGTGGACAACCTTGTACGTGATCATTCACCATACCTGTTGCTTGCATAAACGCGTAACAGATTGTTTCTCCGATAAACTTAAAGCCTTTCTTCTTCAAAAATTTGCTCATCGCTTTAGACTGCTCTGTAGAAGCAGGGACTTGCGACATCTCTGTCCATTGATTTTCGATCACCTTGTTATCTACAAACTGCCATAAAGCATTTGATAGAGACCCAAACTCTTTCTGAAGTTCAAGCGTTGCACGAGCATTGCTATATACCGAAGCTATCTTGCCTTTGTGCTTTACCACATCGAAGCTTTCAATAATGTGTGGCACATTGTCTTCGTTCATTGCCGCTAACTTATTGAGGTCATAGTTATCAAATGCGGCGCGATACCCTTCGCGCTTCTTAAGTATCGTAATCCAACTAAGACCCGCTTGCGCACCTTCTAAGGTAATGAACTCAAAAAGGACTTGGTCATCGTAAACAGGTACGCCCCATTCCTTATCGTGATATTCCCTTTCAAGTTCATGCTTGAGTGCCCATGCACACGTTCGATCCGATGCATTCATTTCCATTTTAAGCCTCTTTTATTTAGGGTCTTTTGACCTTTAGCAATTAGTTATTAGCAATTAGCAATTAGCAATTAGCAAAAAATAATGCCCCATGAAGGGGCATTCATTCTTAGGGTTGCTGATATTACCTTACTTCAATTTTATGAAATAAACGGTAAAGCACAGGAACAACAATTAGTGTCAGTACTGTAGCAAAGCCCAAACCAAACATGATGGTCACCGCCATTGGTTTGAAGAAAATATCAGGCAGTAGTGGGATCATACCAAGAATCGTGGTGATCGCCGCCATACATACCGGACGAACACGACTCAATGCCGCATCCACTACCGCTACATACGGATCTTTACCTGATTTCATTTCAATCCCGATTTGATCGAGTAATACAATACCGTTCTTGAGTAGCATTCCCGATAGACTCAAGAAGCCTAACAGCGCCATGAAGCCAAAAGGCGTGTTCAAGGCTAATAGTCCCGTCGTCACCCCTATCAAGGCGAGTGGTACCGTTAGCCAAACAATCAATGGTTCTTTCACTGAATTAAACAAGAACACAGTGATCAAGAACATGAACAGGTAACCCAAAGGCATGGTCGTAAACAATGATGCTTGCGCATCTGCCGACGATTCATATTCACCACCCCACTCGAGTGAATAACCCGGCGGCATTTCGATCGCTTCGATTTGTGGCTGCAAACGTTTTTGAAGCGTTGATGCTGTTTCTTCACCCAACAAGTCCGGGTCCGCCATAACAGTTAGCATACGCTTACGGTTCTTACGGATGATCAACGGATCTTCCCATTCTAGCTCGTAACCTAACGTCACTTGCTGCAGGGGAATGTACTCACTTAATGCTGGGCTCCAAATCTTCATTCCTTCAATGTTACGAATGTCGATACGCTCATCTTCCGGCAATCGCGCCACGATAGGCATCAGCGTAGTACCATCACGGTACACACCAATCGACTTACCTGAGAATGACATCGCAAGGAAATCATCAACATCTGACTTAGTGATACCGTAACGACGAGCTTGGCTTTCATTGAACTGAGGCTCTAACACCTTCGTTCTTTCACGCCAGTCATGACGAACGTTATAAGCACCTGAATCCGCACGCATCACATCCATCACCTGAGAGGCAATAGAACGAAGAATCGTTGGATCGGAGCCGACAATACGAGCTTCAATCTTCGCACCACCGCCTGGACCTAATTCAATCTGTTTAAGCTTGTAATCGATCTCAGGGAATTGTGTATCAACATGTTCACGGAAACGAAGCATAAGTGCTTCAAGTACTTCATAGCTCTTCACACGAACGGTTATTTCGCCGTACGCGCTATAACTTTTCTCCGGTGAATAGGTCAACATGAAACGCTGTAAACCTTTACCCGCAGTGGTTGTGATGTGCTCGGCTTCATCTTGATCCGATAACCAGTTTTCCAACACTTTAAGTTTCGTGTTGGTCGCTCGGATATCCGTCCCTTCCGGCATCCATACATCGACTTGGAACATTGGTGTTGTAGAAGATGGGAAGAAAGCTTGTTTCACAAAGCCAAAACCGTATACGCTCGCACCCAAACCGATAACCAGAACAAACATGGTTAACCAAGCTCGTTTCATACAAAACTCTAGGAAGTTTTTGTAGATAACGAAAACCATCCCGTTGTATGGATCTTTACCTTCGTTCTCAGGATCAACCTTCTGGCCTTTGAAGAAAATGTCCGCGAAAAACGGGGTAATCGAAATTGCCGTAAACCAGCTCAACATCAACGAGATGAGTAGAACCGTAAACAAGGTGCCACAGTATTCGCCCGTCGAGTCCTCAGATAGACCTATTGGAGCAAAAGCAGTTACAGCAATAACGGTAGCACCAAGCAGTGGCCATTTTGTTTGAGTGACGATATCTGTGGCGGCCTGCATCCGGGATCGTCCCTTTTGCGTGCCGATCAATATCCCTTCCACCACCACAATGGCGTTATCCACCAGCATCCCCAAGGCGATAACCAACGCGCCCAGTGAGATACGCTGTAGATCGATTTTGAAGTACTGCATGAAAATAAAGGTGCCAAAAACAGTCAACAACAGTATCAAACCAATCAACAAACCGGAGCGAATACCCATGAAGAAAAGTAATACGATAATTACGATGGCAACCGCTTGTCCGAGGCTGACAACAAAACCACTGACCGACTTATCTACTTCTTTTGGTTGGTTATAAACCTCAGAAATGTCTATTCCTACGGGCTGTTGATACTTGAGCTCCGCCAAGCGTCGGTCAAAGGCTTCACCTACCGCAACCACATTCACGCCTTGAGCAAAAGACACCCCGAGGTTAAGGGCCAGCTTTCCGTTGTAACTGATAATATTAGTGGGTACTTCAACATAACCGCGCGTCACATCAGCAACATCTTTTAAATAAATAAGCCCTTGAGCACCACCTTCAGTCAGAATCAAATCACCGAGTTGTTCAACATTTTGAAACTCACCCGTTGGATGGATACGAATATATTCGTCGCCAATTCGTACGGCACCAGCACTTGAAACAATGTTTTGAGTCGAAAGAAGATTAAAAACAGTGCTTGGAGACAAACCCAAAGAGCTTATTCGTTTCATCGAAATCTCAATGAATACTTGCTCTTGTTGCTGGCCAGAAACAGAGACTTTACTGACTCCGTCGACCAATTCTAATTCTCGCCTTAGGTAATCAATATAATCGAGAAGTTCTTTATAACTGTAACCATCACCTGTCACGGCAAGCAAAATACCGTAAACGTCACCGAAGTCATCAATGACCTGAGGATCATTCACCCCGGGCGGTAATTCCACCTTAAGATCGTTCACCTTACGACGCAATTCATCCCAAATTTGCGGAAGATCGTCGGGGCCGTAGTTGTTTTTCATGGTGACCGTAACCTGTGATAGGCCACGACTTGAAATAGAGTTAACTTCGTCCACATAAGTCAGCTGTTGTATCGCCTTCTCTAGTGGGTAGGTCACTTCCTCTTCCACTTGTTGTGGCGTAGCACCAGGATACGAGGTGACAACCATTGCATCTTTAATGGTGAAGGCTGGGTCTTCTAAACGACCTAAGCCAAAGAACGCAGAAACGCCACCAATCAGAAAGATCAGCGAGAGCATCCAACTGATGACTTTGTTACGTATAAAGTACGACGCAACACCTGTGATCTGGTCATCACCTTGTGGAGCGTCATTTTGAGGCTTGTTATTCACTTCACTCATTGTTCGTCTCCTGAGACAATACTTCCACTGTCATCCCATCACGCAATCGCGATACGCCCGCAACAACGACATGCTGCCCCATTTCTAATCCTTTGATAATTTGTAATGTTTTCTGATTTGCTTTGCCTAACACGACTTGTTGCTTAGAGACCGTGTCGTCATCATTGAGAACCCAAACGTAAGAATTTGTACGAGTGAGATCATCCCCATCGGCATTAAACACCGCTTCAATTGGGATAAGAACGCCAGCTTTCAATTCGAGGCCGATATCTCTGCCATGCGAAGTGACCTCAACCGCCATACCATCAAGAATCAAGTCATCTTTGGGCATAGGCAGTGCTAACGTTACGGTAAATGTTCCAGTGCTTGGATCGGGTTCAGTCGTAAACTCTTTTATCCCAGCTGAGTATTCGTTACCACTTGGCACCCTCACTAGAGCTTCAATGTTTGCCAAGATCGTCTCACTGGGTTGATTTACGTACATTTGATCCGGAAGTTGAATAATCACCTCGACATCTTCAACGCTGTGAATATTCACGATTTGCTGACCGACTTGAATATTTTCATATTGGTCAACACTGACTCGGGAGATAATCCCATCGACAGGGGCGCGCAGTTTAGTAAACGACAAACGCAGTTTTGCCAATTCAAGTTCGGCATACGCGATTTGGCGTTGAGCGGCAATTTCATCAAATTGAGACTTAGCCAATAAGCCTTTTTTGACCAACGGGCTCGAACGCCTATATTGGCTATCAATTACTGTGTATCGCGCTTGAGCGTTGTCGACATCTAATTGGTAATCGGTAGGGTCTAATTCCGCAATGATGTCGCCAGCTTTAACTCGCTCGCCTTCTTTAACATCCAGCTGAAATATCTCACCTGCAACTCGAAAACTAAGGTGCGCTTTTTCCGCAGCGTTTGCGACCGCTGGAAAATAAAGTTTGTCATTAAAGTCGAGAACAGAAATTTCAATCGCTTTGACGAGAGGAAGCTTTGCAACTTCAGTGGTGTCCTTGTCTTTACAAGCAGTAAGTAAAGCCAGACAGGATAGACCAACGGCCATTTGAATTGTCTTCATATTATAGCCCCCTTTCCTTGATCCACTCACGAACCTTAACGCCAGATTCGAGTCCATTAACACCAGAAGTCACGACGCGGTCTCCGTCATTTAAACCCGACACAATATGACGTTTTTCATCGATAACAATCGCAACTTCTTCAACGATACCATCGTTGTTAACACGCCATACCGAGACATCGTCTCCATCCATCATCATGGCTGAAGTCGGAATTTTGGTTGCGGCAGCTTGTGCAGAAACAAGGTTAACATTGCCAGACATACCCGGCAGTATCCCAATATCAGTCGGTCTCTCCATTATCATGGTAACTTTATAAGAACCTGTTTTTGGATCCGCTTCGGTATCGACCTCTTGAAAGGTCAGTTCGTA
Source organism: Vibrio sp. L3-7 (assembly GCF_963898195.1). Lineage (NCBI taxonomy): Bacteria > Pseudomonadati > Pseudomonadota > Gammaproteobacteria > Vibrionales > Vibrionaceae > Vibrio > Vibrio sp. L3-7. The sequence goes on from NZ_CAWQUW010000001.1 coordinate 336,502, forward strand.
AAAATGTTCAGGAAAAGCATCGAATACCATAGTTGCGTCTGTTTCAAAGCCTGCTGAAAAGCGAGTAATTAACTGGTCAGGTAATAAGAAGACGACTTTGAGGATTTGGTTGGTTTGTATATTCATTACCCCTTGCTTTGCTGCAATATACTCATGATTTTCAGCAGGGATAATAGAAATGGTGCCGTCATAAGGCGCAACTAACGTGGTGTAGCGTAAGTTTGCTTTGGCTTGATTAAGTACTGCTCGAGCAGAGTTGTGATTGGCTTTCGCTTGATCAAAGTCTTGCTCTGAGACAACTCTGTCTTTACGCAGTTTAATCGCACGTTGGTACTGTACATCGGTAAGTTTGAAATTAGCTTTGGCTTGTTTTTCTAGCAGCTGATATTCATCAGGGTTGAGCATAGCGAGTTTTTCGCCTTTTGATACTTGTTGTCCAGAAGTAACATCGAGCGTTTGTAGCAAACCGGGAACACGAAAGGCCAACACGGCTTTATCGCCCGCTTCGGTGGTGGCGGGGAAATTTCGTTCAAAGGCATTATTACCAACGGAGACAGTGAAAAGCTTGGCAGGTCTTGATTCGGGCTCTGGAACCGGAGGTAGCTCCTTACCGCACCCAGATAACCCAGACAGAGTTACCAATAGGACTAGGGAGGCTTTGTACATGGTGATCTTCCATATCTATAAGTATCTTATTAACATAGATTAATCACATGTAAGTTACCAGTTATCGTAATATTTATTTAGACAAAATTATTAAAAAAAATAACGGCTTGGGATAAATTTTCCTAAACCGTTCTCTATTATTTTTAGGGTCACAAATTACATGTTCTTAAATGCGCGATCGACTTTAAATGTGTCAGAAGTAACATAAGCTTCCATGTTGCGTACACTGGTCTCTAACGTCTGGAAATCACCCTCTAAAGTGCCCAATAACGATTCTGCCGTTTGCCCTTTTTCCCAAGGTTTTTGCTTCAACGTGTGCTCTTGCTTGGCTTTCATCTCATCGACATACTGAGGTGGTTGTTTTTCAAGCATAAACGTTAAAGCTAAATACGCTAACAAGACCAAGAAGCTGCCACCAAGTAGTGCAGCAGAGATAACCAAGATACGAACCAACCAAACTTCAAGGCCAAAATAGTTCGCTAACCCGGCACACACGCCAGACAATTTACCGTTGATCGGATCGCGATACAGTTCTCTACTCATAGTTTCGTCTCCAGTTAGGTGACTCCGCATCCAGTATCTTTTCCAGTGTTTTTACACGATCTTGCATAGATTCCGCTTGCTCAGAAAGCTTATGAAGACGCTGAAGATCGGTTTCTGAAAGACCATTACTGGATTTCTTCTTGCTGCGGTAATGTAAGAATAACCATAGCGGCGCCACGAAAATTAAAAAGACAATCAGTGGGCCCGCAATTAGAAATGTTGACATAGACAACTCCTAAATTATTTATCGCGATTTTCAATTTGTTGCTTCAGTTTCGCCAGCTCTTTTTCAATTTCATCTTGAGCTTGTAGCTCTGCAAATTCTTGGTCTAAAGATTTTGCATTACCTGTTTTAGCGTAAACGTCCGCTTCAGCTTCTAATTCATCCACTTTACGCGAGAATTGCTCAAACTTCGCCATTGCTTCATGGGTTTTACTTGAATGAAGATGTTTTTGAACATCACGGCGATTGCTAGCGGCATTATTACGAATCATTAATGCTTGCTGCTTTGCGCGAGTTTCAGCGATTTTTGTTTCAAGCTTGCCAATTTCGCCGGTTAATTTTTCGATCGTTTCATGAACCAAAGTTTGCTCGGTATGAAGGCTCTTAATAATATCTTCCAGTTTTTGCTTTTCAATCAGCGCTGCCCTAGCAAGATCTTCACGTTGTTTGGTTAGAGCTAATGTCGCTTTGTTTTGCCAATCTAAAATCTGATTTTCGATGGCTTCTACTTTACGTGCCAGTTCTTTCTTATCAGCGATTGCTTTTGCCGAGTTAGTGCGAACCTCAACTAAGGTGTCTTCCATTTCTTGGATAATAAGACGAATCATCTTTTCAGGATCTTCAGCCTTATCTAATAGTGCACTGATGTTTGAATTTACAATGTCTGCAAAGCGAGAAAAAATACCCATGAGGAACTCCTTAATTACAATGATGGCAAATGTGTTTTAAATCGTGGTTCGACTTCTCAATCCACCTGCTCAAAAATTTACGTTTGTTGTTAAACCTACCATAAGTAATCCAAGTAGCGTGCCAACTTTTAAGTCGTTTATTATCAATCGCTTACAATAAAATGGTGATTAAGTTCATACATGCTATGATGAATTTAGCCAAGTATTGGTATTTTTCACCACTACTCTCTTGCTTAAGCTATTTAAATAGAGCTCTCTAATAACATCAACCAGCGCTCAAACCACACAAGGACCCGCTATGCAGCAGAATCTTATTGGTGAATCACCTAGCTTTCTCTCTGTTTTAGATAAAGTTTCTCAGTTAGCACCCATTGAAAGACCCATTCTGATCATCGGGGAGCGTGGTACAGGTAAAGAGCTGATCGCTCAAAGGCTGCATTACCTTTCAAGACGCTGGGATCAACCCTTGATCTCACTGAACTGTTCAACACTGAGCGAAGGACTTATTGATTCGGAACTATTTGGCCATGAATCTGGGTCTTTCACTGGTTCAAAAGGGCGTCATCAAGGTCGCTTTGAAAGAGCTGAAGGTGGCACTCTTTTTCTAGATGAACTCGCTACGACTCCTCTTGCTGTTCAAGAGAAGCTATTGCGTGTTATTGAGTACGGTCAGTACGAACGTGTCGGCGGCCAAAAAGCGCTAAGTGCGAATGTAAGACTGGTGTGCGCGACCAATGCCGACTTGCCAGATATGGCGCTAAAAGGCGAATTCAGAGCCGACCTATTAGATAGACTGGCGTTTGACGTGATTACTATCCCGCCTCTTCGTGAGCGTAAAGAAGACATCACACTACTCGCCGAATACTACGCCATTAAAATGTGTCGAGAATTGGAACTTGAGTTATTTGTTGGCTTCGCCCCTTCCGCCGTTGAATCATTGTTAGATTACTCTTGGCCGGGAAATGTGAGAGAACTCAAAAACGTCATCGAACGTGCTATCTATCAGCATGGTAAGAATCCATATCCTATTGAATCTTTGGTATTTAACCCATTCAAGCCAGCATGGCAAACTGAGCAAAATTCCACACTAGAAATTGGCAATGATCCAGCCAACAGCCATACTTCATCTGAAAGCTCATTTTCTTTGCCGCTTGACTACAAAGCATGGCAAGAACAACAAGACATTAAGCTTCTCAACCAAGCCTTAAAACAGAGCAAGTATAATCAGAAACAAGCAGCAGAATTACTAGGGTTAACCTACAACCAATTACGTGGAATGGTGAGGAAGTACGCGATTGTCGGACAAGCCAACGATAAATAGCTGTTCACACTTGATTATTATTTGGAGCCGAATAAATAAAATGTTAAATTATCCGGATCTTGAGGCTCCTCTAACGCCTCGTTTCGAAAAGTATTTCTTTTTATGAAAGCACTAATAAGACTATCACTGAGCATCTGCACGCTGAGCTTTTTAGCTGGATGTGGTGAGAGTGTGGATCACGAGCAAATCCGTGAAAAAGGCTTCATTTATTGCGGCCAAGGTAATCCTAGCACCTTCAACCCTCAACTCGTTGATAGTGGCATTACTTCAGAATCGTTGAGCCCTCAAATCTTCGACACGCTGCTAACACTTGATCCAATGACGTATCGACCTAAAGAAAACTTGGCAACAAGTTGGTCTGTCGATAAATCAGGTACTGAGTACACTTTCACTCTTCGCCCTAATGTTGCGTTTCAAACCACAGACTGGTTTACCCCAACTCGCAGCATGAACGCGCAAGACGTAGTCTTTAGTTTTGAACGCATCATTGATAGTTCGAATCCATTCCATTATGTGGGTGGTGGCTTATATCCTTGGTTTGCAGGCATCGACTTCCAAAACCTGATTGTCGATATTACCGCGGTTGATGATCTCACCGTAAGATTCCGATTAAGCCACCCAGATAATTCATTTCTCAATAATATCGCCACCAGCTACGCTGTCATTCATTCCAAAGAATATGCTAATAAGCTTATTGCGGCCGACGAGAAAAATGAAATCGATTCCAAACCGGTTGGCACCGGTCCATTCTATCTAGATGAATACCAAATCAACGACCTAGTGCGCCTTAAAAAGAATAAGCATTACTGGAAAAGTGACGTGCAGATGGATCAAGTCGTGTTCGACACTTCACAACGAGGAACAGGCACACTCGCTAAGCTTCTTCGTAATGAGTGTGATGTATTGAACTCTCCGATTTCTAGTCAGATCCCTATTATTCAAGCCCATGAAGAGTTGAAGATCGACGCTACCCCTGCGGTCAATGTCTCTTTCATCGCGCTTAACACTGAACACCCGGCACTGCGTGACTCACGAGTCCGTAAAGCATTAAATTTGGCAATCAACCGTCAAAACATTCTCGACTCTGTTTACTATGGTACGGGAACAAAAGCCTACACATTATTGCCTCCCACCTCTTGGGCCCATCAAAAAGACATCGTTCAAGTACGCTATGACCGAAACTACGCAGTGGCTCTTCTTAAAGAAGCCGGTGTCGAACCGGGGCTTGAGCTTTCAATGTGGGTGCCACTAGAGCCAAGAGCATACAACCCAAGCCCGAGAAAAACGGCAGAGCTAATCCAAGCGAACTTAGCTGATATTGGTATCACTTTAAAACTCTATACCGACGACCGCTTCGATCGTACTCAGCTTTCATCCATAGCTTCAACTGACCTGCTTCTTACCGGCTGGATAGGCAACACTGGTGACCCTGATAACTTCTTGCGTCCTCTACTCTCTTGTAGTTCTGAACGCGCAGGATTAAACGTCTCGATGTGGTGTAATTCAGATTTTGATTTCCTTCTGGATTTGGCCTTGGAAATCAATCAACAAAGGCACCGTGTGAATCTTTATCGACAAGCCCAAAACATACTGAACGAAGAGGTTCCCGTAATCCCTCTTGCTCACGGTGTGCAATTTCGCGTACACGATCGTTCACTGACCGGCTTCAAACCTAGCCCGTTCAATGCTCAACCTTTTGATCAAGTCAGAAGGGAGGTGAACTGATGTTTTGGTATACATTAAGACGTGTAAACTTATTCGTTATTACACTTGCGATCCTGACTTTAGTTGGCTTCTGTTTATTGCGACTAGACCAAACCTCTCCTTGGGCAATTCAAGACTTCTGGCCCGGTTGGATTAGCTATATCACGGAGTTATCGACGCTTAACTTCGGCTTGAGCAAACATGGTGTGCCTATCATCGATGAACTCGTCATCGTATTCCCAGCAACTTTAGAACTGTGTTTCTTTGCTTTCGTTCTTGCACTGTTTATCGGTATCCCTTTCGGTACTATCGCTGGCATGAGACAAGGAAAATTTGTTGATACGACGATCTCATTTACCTCAATGGCGGGTTACTCTGCGCCGATATTTTGGGTCGCTTTGCTAATGATCATGGTGTTCTCTTTACACTTTGAAATGTTTCCAGTGGGCGGCCGATACGATCTACTTTACGAAATTGAACACGTGACTGGTTTCGCCATCATTGATGCCTTTTTCGCTGAAGGTAAATACCGAGCACACGCACTGCAAAGTGTCATCGAGCATATGGCGTTGCCTTGTCTAGTTTTGGCACTGGCCCCAACGACTCAAGTTATCCGGTTGATGAGAGCATCCGTTGCTGAAGTGATGACGCAAAACTACATCCGCGCGGCGCGAATTAAAGGTCTATCTACCAGAGAGATCGTGATGCAACACGTATTAAGAAACGCAATTCCACCAATCATTCCGAAAGTCGGTGTTCAGCTATCGAGTATGTTAACGCTCGCTATCATCACCGAATCTATCTTTAACTGGCCGGGTATTGGCCGTTGGTTACTGGATGCTCTTTCGAATCAAGATTACGTGTCGATTCAGGCAGGCGTGATCGTGGTAGCAACACTGGTTTTAACCGCAAACATTCTGTCCGATCTACTTGGCGCAATGGTCAACCCACTGGTAAGGAAGGAATGGTATGCTAACAAATAACGTCTACCAAGAAGAACACGTTCCCACCCAGTTTGAGCGTTTCTGGCGCAGCTTCCGTGCCAATAACCTGGCCATGTTTGGGTTGTGGTGCTTAGCATTTATCATACTAGTCACTGTTACTTCACCGTGGTTAGCACCACACGATTCTCAAGAACAAACAGGGCACCTATTAATCCCACCCTCTTGGGACCCAGCAGGTACAGTTGAATATTTCCTAGGCACCGATGACTTAGGGAGAGACATTCTTTCTCGCCTCATTATTGGTTCTCAGTTGACCTTCGGCGCCGCTGTTATCATCACTTTCATTGCCGCTGTGGTTGGCTGTTTGATTGGCGTACTTGCTGGTATGACACGCGGACTGCTATCAAGCACGCTCAACCACTTGCTCGATACCGTTATGTCGATTCCGTCTCTGCTACTTGCGATTATATTTGTGGCATTTTTAGGCTTCGGTGAATTTAACATCTTACTGGCGATATGTTTGGCGCTGATACCACGGTTTATTCGCTCGGTATACATTGCTGTGCACGCCGAAGTAGAGAAAGACTACATTTTGGCTTCTCGCCTTGATGGTGCTAATGATTTCTACTTATTATGGAACTCCATTGTTCCCAATATTCTCACCGTCGTCGCACTTGAAATTACGCTGGCGCTGTCAGTGGCAATTCTCGATATCACCGCTTTAGGTTTCTTAGGCCTTGGCGCTCAAGCACCTAGTACTGAATGGGGCTCGATCTTAGGTGACTCCGTCGAGCTGATTTACCTTGCGCCATGGACAGTAACCCTACCCGGCCTCGCGATTATGTTCGCCGTAATTGTAATTAACCTCGTCGGTGAAGGTGTTCGCCAAGCGCTAAATGCAGGAATCGAATAATGCCGTTACTTGATATTCGACATCTGACCATCGAAATTGAAACGCCTCAAGGGATGGTTAAAGCTGTAGATCGAATGAGTATTACCCTCAATGAAGGGGAAATTCGTGGCCTCGTAGGTGAATCGGGCTCTGGTAAGAGCTTAGTTGCGAAAGCCATCGTGGGTGTCTGTAAGGAAAACTGGAAGGTTTCAGCCGACCGAATGCGCCTTGGCAATATCGACCTACTGCAACTGACTCCGAAAGAGCGACGTCGCGTGATTGCTCGTGATATTGCAATGATCTTCCAAGAGCCATCCAGTTGTCTTGATCCCTCTGAAAAAGTGGGACATCAGCTCATTGAAGCCATTCCTTCGTATGCATTTGACGGTCGCTGGTGGCAACGATTTAAATGGCGTAAGAAACAAGCAATCGCGCTCTTACATAAAGTCGGCATCAAAAATCATTCACGCTTAATGGACAGCTACTCCTACGAGTTAACTGACGGTGAGTGTCAAAAGGTTATGATCGCAATGGCCATTGCCGCCAAGCCTAAAATACTGATAGCCGATGAACCAACTAACGATTTAGATCCGATAACTCAGTCTCAAATATTGCGCCTGTTAAGCCGCATGAATCAGATTAATAACACGACCATTGTGCTAATCGGGCATGACTTAACCACCATTACTCAGTGGGCAACTCGCATTACCGTTATGTACTGCGGTCAATCCGTAGAATCTGCTGATACGCATAAACTATTGGATGCACCAAAGCACCCTTATACAGTCGCTTTGTTGAAAGCGATGCCCGATTTCAACGACTGGATTCCTCATAAAGAAAAATTACAGTCATTGCCGGGGTCGATTCCGCCATTGCAGCATTTGCCGATTGGTTGTCGATTGGGGCCACGTTGCCCATACGCACAAAGACAGTGTGTGGAGATCCCATATACCACACGTATCAAAAATCATAAGTTCAATTGTCACTTCCCTTTGAATATGGAGAAGAAAAAGAAATCATGAGTGCCTTATTAGAAGTCAGTGACTTATCTAAAAGCTTTACGACACGCTCTGGTCTTTTCCGTAAAAAGAATCATCAAGCTGTAAAGCCGGTAAGCTTTACACTGGAAGCAGGACAGACTATTGGCTTTATCGGTCAGAATGGTTCAGGAAAATCGACACTGGCAAGAATGCTGGCCGGCATGGTTGAACCCACTTCGGGTGAGATTCGTGTCAATGGTGAAAAGCTAGAACACAAAGACTATTCGACTCGCTGTAAGCTGATTCGCATGATCTTCCAAGATCCCAATACTTCACTTAACCCTCGCATACAGATTGGCCGCATTCTTGAAGGCCCATTGAAGCGAAACACCAACATGCCACCAGAAGCCCGTATGCGCCGTGTGAAAGACACACTATTGCGTGTTGGCCTGTTACCAGAACATGCTTACTTCTATCCTCAGATGCTTGCTGCGGGCCAGAAACAGAGGGTTTGTTTGGCTCGTGCGCTAATACTTCAGCCCTCAATCATTGTGGCGGACGAAGCGTTGAATGGTTTGGATATGGCGATGCGATCTCAGATCATCAATCTTTTCTTGGAACTGCAAGAAGAGATGGGGGTATCGTTTGTTTATGTATCCCAGCATATCGGTATTGTTAAGCACATCACCGATAAAATCATTGTTATGCATGAAGGTAACGTAGTGGAAGCCGGGGAAACCCACGAAGTGCTCACCAACCCAAATCATCAAATCACTCAAAGGTTAGTTGAAAGCCACTTCTTTAAAGCGCCAAACCACTAACCTTTAAACACCTTTTGCCAATAGTGATTAGCAAAAGGTGTTGTTTACCGCTCATCATCAAGAGGAATAACTATGCGGACTTCAGTTGTCATCCCATTCCTCTTTTCCACGCTACTTTCCTTTAACGTTGCAAGCATCCCACTGACTTGGCTTGATAAAACGTTTGTCGAAACAGCCTTTTATAACGTGGCGCTTCAACACGAATATTCCCAAGGCAACAAACCGCTCGCAAAATGGACACAACCCATCAAGATTTGGATCGACCATCGAGTTGGCGACAAAGAGTTGCACCAAGAACTTGCGGAACTTCATGTCCAACACCTGTCTCAGGTTACCCAGCACTCTATTGAAATCGTCACTAAAGAATCCGAAGCCAATGTGAAGTGGATATACACAAGGCAAAGTCAGTGGCTATCTGAAGCTAAATCAATCCTCAAACTTAAATCTACTGAGCATTTAAACAACGCTATCTGTACAGCGGGTTATCGAACAAATTCCAAAGGTGAGATTGTTTATGCAGGGGTTGTTATTCCCGTAGATCAAGCAAGATCACGAGGAAAGCTTGTCGCGTGTATCGTTGAAGAGATAACACAAGTGCTAGGGTTACCAAATGATTCAGATAAGGCCTACCCTTCTATTTTTAATGACCATACACCAGAAGACTTACTATCACCTTTAGATGTCGTACTACTAAAACTGCTTTATGAACCGGAGTTGAAAGTGGGAATGACTAAAACACAAGCAAAGCCGATTGTTCGGAAGGTATTAAAAAGGTACAGCGAAACCGGCGTACTTCAACAAGCTTCACAGGTAGCTCAGCAGGCCCCTTTGTATCAACTGATCGGATACTAGATAAATAAGGGTATTAACTTAAATACGTTAGCCGTTTGGATAGCAGCCATGAACGAAGGTGTGAGAAAGAGAACAACAGCGCTGCCTAAGAAAGGGCAACGCTGACTTACAATTTAGCGAGAGGAGTCATCATTTGGCGAAGAATCATCCATTTCGCGAAAGGGATTATCGCTTAGCCGACTGCTTTTTCAATTCAAAATCGAATTCATCAGGGAATAAGACAACCCCTTCTTCTTGCTCGTTCGGGAACACAACAATGGCAAGTTCATCGTCTTCTAAGCCATTGGTCCAACGGCTATGCCACTTGTTCAAAGAGATAGACTCAGCTTTACACTCAGACCAATCACCTGTCGCCCACGATTCTGCGAACTCTTGATTTGGCCATACAGGAACGCAGTCTTCGTCTTCGGTGTTCAGCATCACACAACCGTGCTCATCGGTTAAGATCCATACTTCACGGTTCGCTACGATTTCTTTCACACAGTATTTAAGGCGTTGCTCGCCCGTATACTTATTAATTTCAGCGATTTTTTTATCGTCTAGCTGTGTAGTCATCTTAATTTCCTACGTTAGTCAGTAACTTTGTTCATTTTATGCTGAGTAGTGTTAACTTCAAATATTTCTAATAAGAAGAAAGTCTACTTCAAAGAAAAACGCCTGCTAAATTAGCAGGCGTTTATAATTAGGCGATTTAATTAAACAAGCTCGCCTTGAAGCCAAGGCCAACCTTGCTTCTTACGGCTTAATGTATTTTCCATCATCAATACACCGTTTTGTTCGTGCTTAACCAATTTCTCTGCCCACTCACCTTTGTAAAGAAGACGAGTTTGTGCAGTAGTGATGTCCGTTAGCATTACCGCAGCAAATGCTAGACCATCTTTCTCACAACGCTCTTCAAGATCAGCTTCTAGCGCTTCAATCATGCCGTCGACTTGCTCGATAGTCGCAAGTTCAACTTGACCAACAACAACATCACGACCGTTGAATGGGTAGGCTTTAAGGTCTTTTTCTACTAGTTGAGCAGCAGATAGGCCTTCAATGTTTGTCTTAGCGATTAGAAGCGCTTTGATGAATGCATCAATGTCTGTTACGCCTGCAATTTCAGCAAGCTCAGCAACGGCATCTTTATCTTTCTGAGTACATGTTGGAGAAGCAAAACCCACTGTGTCTGAAAGAATTGCAGACATCATCAGCTTAGCGATTTGTTGAGAGATAGAGTGACCTTCAATCTTGAACATGTTGAATAGTACAGTGTTTGTACAGCCAACAGGCCAGATCCAAGCTTCCATTGGGTTAACTGTCATCGCATCGCCTAGGCGGTGGTGATCGACAATACCTACGATTTCAGCTTCAGCAACATCGTCTGGTGCTTGTGCTAGATCTGAGTAGTCTACTAACCAAATTTTCTCACCAGCAACAGAAGTACGAAGTTCTGGAGATTCAGCGCCAGCTACTTCTAGAATGTGTTGAGTTTCGCGGTTGATCTCGCCTTGGCGAATTGGTGTCGCTTCCTCGCCACGAGCTTTAAGAAGCTCTGTTGCAACTAACGCACTACAAATACTGTCACTATCAGGGTTTTTGTGACCAACAACTAAAATCATGTTTCTTCCTATTACACTAACAATTATGACTCTACCTTTAGAGCCTCTCTTTATTAGGCATACTTTACCTCATTTTTTTAGGTTGGTCATGTTTCGTAGGTTTCACCAATGGTAACAATCGATAAAAAAACAACAAATGCAATTGATAATTATTATCATTCGTATATATTTATCTTAAGCCACTAATTTTGAGTAACACCTATGGATCGACTAATCTCTTTTTTGCCAAGCAGTCGTGCTTCAAAAACAACTCAGTTTTCACTGTCATTTAAGCGACTGCTTTTACCTATCTCACTTGCAGCTTTAGTTGCGGCTCCTGCCACGCGAGAATTGACGGTCACCACGTTGTCAGACGCATTCTGGGCCGTGTCATGTTATGTCGCTTTAACCTTGGCGATTTACCACGGGTTAAGCCTATATATTAATAAAGACAACGTCTTCAATAAGCTTGTACATCAGTCTCGCTCGAACCAAGTTGTGTTCGCTGCATTGATGGGAGCGCTTCCCGGTTGTGGTGGTGCTATCGTAGTGACGACCCAGTTCATTTCCGGCAAGCTGGGATTTGGAGCGGTCGTTGCGGTGTTGGTCTCAACCATGGGTGATGCAGCCTTTCTATTAATAGCTAGCGAACCCAAAACTGGCTTAGCTATGATGGCAATGGGTGTGATTGTCGGTACGGCATCAGGTCGAATCATTAATTTGTTTCACGCGGATGATTTTTTACGCCCAAAGCAGTCAGAGAAAAATGAAGTAACGCGTAGCTGTTCATCTCAATCTCAAGAGGAAGAGGAAGACAAAGGAGCGGTATCTAAAAAAGCAATCAACCTGCAAGGCTACTTATGGTCAGTATTGATTATTCCGGGTGCTGCGGTTGCCCTACTTGGTTCTTTTCAAGTTGATGTAAACGAGTTGCTGACGTTGCCTGAAATGTCGATGGAGTGGATTGGAACGATTTTGCTGATCAGCTCGATGTTTCTTTGGGGGTTGACCCGTGAGATTGAAGATTACAAATCAGCCGTAAGTGAAGACGAAAAATGTGTCGGATCTCACCCGTTACAAAAGACGGCTCAAGATACTAACTTCGTAACGGCGTGGGTTGTGGTTGCCTTTCTTTTTTTTGAATTTGGTTCTGTGCTAGCAAACGTGGATTTTGCGATACTATTCTCAAGTTGGGGCATCATGCTCCCCCTGGCGGGTGTGCTGATGGGACTGCTGCCGGGTTGTGGTCCTCAATTATTGGTCACTAGCCTTTACCTTTCAGGAGCTCTGCCACTTTCAGCTCAGGTAGGTAACGCAATTTCAAATGATGGTGACGCGTTATTCCCTGCAATTGCGATGGCACCAAAGGCGGCTCTTGTTGCTACCTTATATTCAAGTGTGCCTGCTTTGATTTGTGCATACGGTTACTGGTTTATGTTCGAACTTTAGACTTACGTTCGAAGCTTAGGTTTATAATTGAGACTTAAGTTTATATTCGAGGTTTTAGCGTTACTCCATAGGTTTCTATTAGGTCGGTACTTTGTATCGGCCTTTTTGTTTCCGTCTACCTAAGTCCTTACAACAGGTTCTTTTTACATTTCCTTCATGCTTCTACAGCCTATCTCAAACAACACGTTACAACCTGTCTCAAAAACGCCCATCTTGGCGCTGTTACAATGCTTAGTTAGAAATCCCAACACGTACACTAGAAAAACAAAAAGCCCCTGTAAGAATGCTTACAGGGGCTCTAATTCAAGCTTTCGTACTTAAGTTACCTAACTAAGAAGCTAGGCTGCTTAACAAGAACTTAAGAAACTTCGATTGGACCACCGAATGAAGTTACTGGAGGCAGTTTGCCTTGGAACTTCTCGAAGTTAACCAAACATGTGTTTGCTGAAGTCGCTTGAGCAAGTTCAGACGTACCGATGTCTTGAGTTAGTGTGTTTGGATCGCCGTAAGTATCTAGCGCGCCCACTTTCTCGTTGATCGGACCGTACCAAGCACCTTCTTCGATACGAACAACACCAGGAGCGTAGCTATCCATTAGAACAGCACCAGCTAGTAGTTGACCACGGTCGTTGAACACACGGACTACATCGCCATCTTTGATGCCTTTCTTCTTAGCATCTGCTGGGTTGATATAGATTGGCTCACGGCCTTGTACAGCGTAAGTCGCACGCCACTCTTCAGATTCACACATCTGAGAGTGAAGGCGCTTGTCCGGGTGACAAGATTGCAGCCAGTACGGGTGTTTGTCAGAGCCTGGGCCACCATGTGAACGTTCAGATTTCTCGAACCACATTGGGTGTTCTTGACAGTGCTCGTAACCCATGTTGCCAACAGTACGGCTTGTGATTTCGATGAAACCAGAAGGTGTACCTAGTGCGTTGATCTCTGGATCTTCACGGAATGAAGCGTGACGAGTCCATGGCTTACCTTTACCGAAGTCTAGGAAACCTTTCTCCCAGAACTCAGCAAACTCAGGCATTTCGAAGCTACCTTCGTTAGCAGCACGACAGTCGTCGTACAGAGATTTAACCCACTGCATTTCGTCCATGCCACGCGTGTAATCGTCGTAACGACCCCAACGTTTAGTAAGGCTAGACATGATCTCGAAGTCCGTCTTAGACTGGAACAGAGGATCCACTAGCTTGTGCATTGCGATCAAACCACGGCCAGAGTACGCGCCGTAACCATCAATATCGTTACGTTCCCACTGAGTACATGCTGGAAGCACGATATCAGAGTGACGACAAGTTGCAGTCCAAGCGAAATCAACAGCTACTACCGTTTGTAGGCTCTTGAATGCTTTACGCATCTTGTTGCGATCTTGGTGGTGGTGCCACGGGTTGTTACCACTGAATACCATCATCTTGATGTCAGGCAATGTTACTGTAGAACCGTTCGCTTTGATCTTCTTACCAGGCTCTAGCAAGCTATCTACCCAACGAGCAACAGGGATTACACGGCTGTAACCGTTGTAATCTGTGTTGGTGTGTTTAGGCGATTGACCTTGGTCGATGTTCAACGGGAAAGAACCCGGAGCAGCGAAACCAGTTGAAGATACACCGATACCAGAGTAATGGTGACCGTAAGAGATACCACCGCCTGGAAGACCAATTTGGCCAACCATTGCTGCAATAACTGCACACATCCAGTAAGGCTGCTCACCGTGCTCTTGACGTTGGATACTCCAACCCACAAGGATCTGCGTACGGCCGTTAACAAGCATCTTAGCGAAGTCACGGATTGAATCCGCGCTTGCGCCACAGATAGCTGAAGCCCACTCAGGAGTCTTCTCAACTTTATCTTTCGTTTCGCCTTGAACGTACTTGATGAAGTCTTCAAAACCTAAACAATAAGTCTTGATGAACTCTTTGTCGTACAAGTCTTCGTTATAAAGAACGTGAGCAACACCTAGCATGAACGCCACATCAGTTTGTGGGTTGATGTACATTTGCTCGTTTTCTAAATAACGACCTGTTTTGTTTTCAACAGGGTCAACAGAAACTACGTTGATCTCTTTCTTAGCAACTTTTTCTTTCAGCTGTTCTAGGTATGCGAATGACTCGTGAGTCTCACATGTCCAACCTACTTGAAGGTTCTTAACTGGATCGTTACCCCAAAGAACAATGTTGTCACTGTTTTCTAGGATAAGTTCCCAAGATGTACCTTGTGCATAAACTTCGGTAGAACCTAACACGTAAGGCATGATCGTTTGACCAGCACCTGTTGAGTAGTCACCGATTTTCTTCACAGAGTAACCGTGAAGTGCCATTGCACGTTGCATGTGGTTTGTACAGCTGTGGAACTGACCTGTTTGTCTCCAACCAGTTTGACCTGTGTGAAGCGCCCATGGGCCGTAATCTTTCTGTACGCGCTCTAGTTCGCGGTAAACAAGGTCTAGTGCCTCATCCCAAGTCACACGAATAAAGCGGTTGTTACCGCGCGTATCAGCGCTGTATTTGTGCTTCTTCAACCAATCTAGGCGAACCATAGGGTAACGCACACGTGATGGGCTGTAGATAATACCTTTGATACCTTTCAACATCTCAGTTGGGTGTTGATCGATTTCTAGAGGTTTAATCTCTTGTACTTTACCCGCGTAAACACGAGCTCTGAATGCACCCCAGTGAGAGCCAGAGACTTTCCAAGCGCCGTCTGTTTCTGCTGCTGAAGCCGATGCCGACGCCAATAAGCTAGGACCGATAATCGATGCCGCACTTGTTGTAGCGACACCTTTCAGAAAACTTCTTCTTGTAATTGCCATTGTGTTACTCCAATTGACGTCTTATTAGTGATGGCCTTCAGAAAAATCTGACGAGTGCTTCTGTAGATACTTAAGAACAAGAGCTTCTGTATCTGTGTCGAAGTTAACGAATGCAATCATACCGTCTAGCATGCCTACCCAACCATTCGCACTGAAGTGAGCTTCATCTGGTTGTGAGTGACAAGTTGAACAGTTAGATTGGTATGCTTGACCCGCTGCGTTCCAGATTGGATCGAAGTTATCAACCATAGACTCTTTCTTCATCCAAAGTGCTAGGTTAACTTCTTCCCATGGAAGGCCAGTAAGCTCATCTTCTTTCTTATCACCAATAGTGATTACGTCACTTTGAGAGACTTCTTTCGTCAAGATTGCAGTCGAGATGTTCATACCGAAATCTTCTTGGATTACACGTCCGAAGCCTTTCGCTTTACGCCAACCGTCGATTTGAATCTTGATCATGTCGCCTTTTTCTTCGATCACGGCAACTTGGCTTGCAGGGCTTAATAGACCCGCTTCAACTTCTGCTGTTTCATCCGTGTACATAGGTAGGTGACGGATTGAAATAACATTGTTGCCTGATGCGTAAGAAGTGCTACCCGCAACATTTTCTAGCTCACCAACAATACCGCTTGCTGATGCCATATCTAGAGGTAAGTTATGAGCAATACCTTTATGACAGTCAACACAGCTTTGATCACGCTCTGCTGCATTCTTCATTTGAATACGCGCTGTTGGGCGCATGTTGTCAAAATCCATTGAGTCGTAGTTGTGACAGTTTTTACACTCTAGAGATTTGTTCGAAGAGAAACGATCCCATTCATGTTTAGCCAGTTCGATACGACGCGCTTCGAATTTCTCTGGTGTGTCTAGGTCACCAAAGACTTGAGCGAATACTTCTTTAGATGCTTGCATCTTACGAGCAATTTTAGCTGTCCATTCATGTGGAACGTGACAGTCAGGACAAGTTGCACGTACACCAGAGGTATTTTTCCAGTGAACCGTTTCTTGCAGTTCCACGTAAACATTGTCACGCATAGTGTGGCAGCTCACACAGAACTCTTCTGTATTTGTATGTTCTAACGCAGTGTTAAAACCACCCCAGAAAATAACACCGGCGATAAAGCCACCCATAGTTAGTACACCAAGACTGATGTGTACCGCAGGGCGAGTCATTGTGCGCCATAATTTAACTAAAAATGATTTCATGTTTAGCTCTCTTAAATATTGATTTTAAAAAATGTTGTTACTAGAGGGCATTACATGCCGCCGTGAGCACCAGGAGGTCCGAATACAAACACTTGCAGTGCCCAAACTAGGAAGCCGTAACCGCCTACAAAAGCCACACTTAATATTGGAAAGAGAACCACCGCAATGAAGAGGAAAGACTTCCACTCCAGCGAGTGTTTTTCGCCAGTTTCAATTTTATTAACATCACTCATACATTTTGCCTATTTTGTATTTAGTAATTTCGAGTAACCCATTCTAAGGGGCTAAAGTTCTTGAGTATCTAACAACAAATTTTAGACCATACACAAAGTAAGGTTCAATCAAATCCCCCGTTATAACCCTTGCTAATCAATACTTTTTTGAGGTCATCCAAACTTGTTTTCAGTTAAACAAAGTTATTAAAAAGTATTAACAAATGTGAAAAATTAAGTATATTTCACAAATGTTAAAAACCAACATTTAAGTAACCATATGGTAACTAAATTTAACCTTTTACCTACTAAGTAGTAGCTAAAAAGACCTAAAACCACCAATGCTTTGTGTTTTATTTGTTAAAGAATTGAATGCTTTTTGAGTAGGCAGCGATGAAGCCGAAATGCATCATTTGGCTCTTTCAGATATGATGTCTATCCACTTAAAAGGAAGCACTATGCAAGACGTTATTGATATATCTTGGTGGCAGTTGTTGTTATTCAGTACACTTCTCATACTTCCCGTAGGGATAAATCACAAGCTGAAACTCGGCCTTGGTAAAGAAGCTTTTATCAGTATTTTCCGCATGGCTGTGCAACTATTTCTTGTCGGACTTTATCTAGAGTATTTGTTCACTCTGAACAGTTTGTGGATCAATTTATTGTGGTTATTCGCGATGATAATCGTAGGAGCAAGCTCAATTGTTGAAAAATCAAAGCTACCGAAAAATCTACTTTTAGCCCCTGTAGCGGTGAGTCTTGCTGTGACGTGTGTACCCGTAGTCATGTTTATCTGCTTCTTTATTATTAAACCAACACCGATTTTAAACGCGCAATATCTTATCCCTATTGCAGGAATGCTATTGGGAAATAGCTTGAGCAGTAATATTGTGGCATTGCAGAACTTGTTTGGGGCTTTTGATACACAGAAATCAGAATACGAAGCAGCAATCGCGTTAGGCGCTTCTCCAAACTACGCGGCGGCTCCCTTTGTACGTAATGCAATACAAAAGGCGATGTCTCCTATTATGGCTTCTATGGCAACAACAGGCTTAGTGACGCTACCTGGCATGATGACAGGACAAATTCTCGGGGGCGCCTCACCGATGATTGCGATCAAATACCAACTGATGATCATGCTGGCTATTTTCGTGATGATGAGTTGTTCTTTGGCGCTCTCACTTCACTTAGCGTTGAAAACATCCCTGACAAAAGAAGGTCGAGTTCTTGCTCGAATACAGCCATCTAATTAGCCTCTTTCCTTCATTAGGATCTGGTTACTCACTGAATTTGAAACAGGTTATCCACAGAAACTGTGGATAACCAAATCAATATAGATCCTTTTTTGGCCACTTAGATTCGACAAAAGATCATTCACAATGATCTTTGGGCAATTTCAAAGACATATATACACTTGCCAAACCAGTGTTATTGAGTATTCACATGATAAATTAAGACGTCAAAGCAGAGGTTTTCCACAAAGAAAAAACGGCCTGCAATGCAGACCGTCTTTTGAATGTAATAAGTCAGTTCAGCGTAATCACTGAGTCTAAACGAATCACGTAATATGATTTAGTTGCGTAAATTGAATTTGTCGCGTGAACTAAACCTATCGCATAAACTGGATTAATCGCGCAAGTAGATCAGCCAATACCACATTCCAACAAAGATGCCGCCACCAATAATGTTACCTAGAGTAACGGGTAGCAGATTGTTCATCAAAAAGTCCATCATGTTCAAATCAACGTAATCCGCTGGGTTAGCACCCGTCATTGTCCAGAATTCAGCTGGAGCAAATGTTTTGATGCCGATAGCCAATGGCACTTGGAACATATTCGCAATACAGTGCTCAAAACCAGCCGATACGAACATCGCTACAGGTAAAATCATCACCGCAATTTTGTCTGTCAGTGTACGACCACTGAATGTCATCCATACCGCAATACAAACCAAAACATTACACATGATGCCTAGCGCGACGGCTTGGATAAAATCATGGTGCATTTTGTGTTGGGATATAGCCATCGCATTTAAACCCACTTGGCCGTGATCAAACATATACTGTTTTGTCAGAAGCATGCATGCAACCAACAGCAGAGCACCAATCAAGTTACCTATATAAACTGTTGCCCAGTTCTTCATTAGGGTATACCAGCTGATTTTGCCGCTCGCTCTCGCCACTAACGTTAAAACCGAACTTGTAAATAGTTCGCCACCAGTCACAACAACGAGGATCAAGCCCAAGCTAAAGGCAAGGCCACCCAATAAGCGAGTAATGCCCCACGGCAAATCACCGGCACCAGTGGTTACTATGGTGTAGAACACAAACGCAATGCCGATATGTATACCAGCTGAAATAGCGAGGAGAAGAGATTTGATTGGATCTTTAGTTGCTTTACCTACGCCGATATCTGCAGCGCGCTCAGCCATTTGTGGCGGTAATAATGAGTCAAATTGGTTTAGATTCATGATGGTTTACATTTTGAAACATGTTGTCGGGAGCGCGATAATCCTCTCTTTCATTTCTGAATTCAAGGGCTATTTTATGCCCCAATTCTCTCTAACAACGCATAAAACAGCAAACCTTCAATGATATTCAAATTTCATACGACTTTAGTAGTAAATAGAAAACTCTGATGAATGAGAACTTATCAACAACAAAAACAACACATCTATAAATATCAACAAGTTACGTTAAAACCAAAAGAATAGCGTACACTATAGTGGGATTTGGAAAGCTTTTATTTTCAGATTTTGACATAGATCAACAGAACGTAAAAAAGCGCCCGCAGGCGCTTTTAAGTCAGTCACAAATAAAGACATTAGTTATGCTAAACCGAAGGTTCTATCACTTCTTCTGATGATTGCTCTAAAGCCGAATCTTCAAGGTTAGATTCAACGCTAGAAGGAGTTAGATCGGAATCACTTTCACTGGCAACCTTGCCACCCAAGCCTTTCAAACTATCCACCAGCTCTTCTAAGCTCTTTATATGAGCATCACTCTTGGTAACCTGCTCATTTAAAAATTCACCGCGCTTAGTCGCCTCAGACAACTGTTGTGCCTGCTTCTGATTCTCGTTATCCAACTTAGCTAACTGTTCAGTCAACGCTTCGATCTCTGACTTCAATAGTGCGGTCATATCGGAGCTTTTTAATGCTTTAACGCTCGTCACAATTTTCTGAGATTGTAAGCGCAAGACAACGTCACGATAATCTTCATCATTGATCACTTGCGAAATGCTCAACAATTGATTCTCGGCATTCAAAACCGATTGCTCAAATCGATCACCTTTTACGCTCGCAAGCACTCTTACTTCGTGAGCAACACTACGCACATGGTTCAATTCAAATTCTGCAGCATCAACGGCATCTTCGATAATCGATTTTTTACGAGGACTCGCTTTCACTTGGCTTTCTGCCAATGCTATTTGAGAAGCCGCCTTCGCAAACGTCAATGGAACCACATCATCAAAGTCTTCGTCTTCCAAGAATTCCAGCTCGTTCTTCAAAGGTTCAATGTATTTCTTATGAGCAACTTTAACCTCTAACAAGCGGGCATTATCTAGAAATTCGATCTGAGCTTCTTGGGCATCTTCCAGCTCATCGACAAGCACATATTCGAACAACTCGCTGTATTCTGAATACAGCCTCTTATAGCTCGATGTAAACATGGTGTCAGCGCCAAGGTACTTAAGATAATCCATTTGCACGATAGAATCGGCTAGCACTCGGTCGGCCTTTTTCTTCAAAACCAAAATCGAATCATAGTTTGATTTGATCAAAGCAATTTTTTCATCAAAGGCTTCTGCATAAGTTAAGCTCGAAAAGATCGAATAGCTTTTCGTCAGTCGGCTCTCGTCTTTCAACAAATCTGCATAAATATTTTCAGCATCATCCCACGCGTCTAGCAACTCGTGGTAATTCTCAGGTGCATAGAGAGACAACTTAGCATGATCTTCTAGCTTAATTTCCCATTGGGAATAAACGCTTTGAACAGACTGGAAAGAACGAACCTCGGTTGTAGATTCATTATTGTTGTTTGTTGTTTGGTTCGCGTCTGTCTGCTCTGAGGGTGTGCTCTGACACCCTGCGATAGCAAATAGCATACTAATAACTAATGCTACTTTGTTCGCTTTCACTGATGCATATCCTTTTTTGTCAATATTCGCTCAATGCAATATATTTCTCTTTACACAATATATTACAACCTCTTAGCAATAAACATCATTCATGATTTAAGTGGGCACAAATCACCCAGCACAACCAAAATAAACTTATCATTCGATGATTAATCATTCAATTTGGTATCACTTATCAATTCTCTTTATTTGCTATTGATTGAGCTGTGAATGCACACTAAGGTGAAGGTAGAGAACGTTATGAATATATAGGTTAATTTATGAAGTACAACGCTGAACATATTGCTGATTTAAATCTTCTTCTTAAATTTGATGTAAGTAGCGCAGCTACTGGTATTAAAGTACATCAAGAAGCGGCTCAAGAAACTCAAGACGCTGTTAAGCGCTTATTTGAAAAGAACCTTTGCACTCAGCCAGACGGCGGCTACCTAACAGATGAAGGTATACAGATGGCAGAGCGCGCAGACAAACTACTTCGCGTACTAAATTAAAGCTCCATTGTTCTAGTAAAAACTCCACTCGCTTCGGCCGTGGAGTTTTTTCATTTTTGGCCAAAGGTTTGTTAGGCTTATACCAATCACAGTGAGTAACTGAGCAGAAATAGCGTAGGAAAAAAGCTCGAGAACAAGGAAGCTCTTTTCTCCAAGTAGGTTAGATAAGTAGTTATTCTACAAGTAAAAATTCTAACGAAGTTATCAAGATTTTTAACAAGCTAGGATGACCAGTTAGTTACTACGATTGGTATTATCATAAATCCATCATTTGCAGTTGTGAGGAACACATGGCTTCTATATTTATTGTTGGTGCAGGATGGGTTGGTGCCCCCTTGTCTGAACATCTCGTCAAACATGGTAACCAAGTCGTCGTGACGAAAACCACCCAAACTGGCGCTGACGCTATTGGTAATGAACGCATTCCTTGTGAAGTATTCAGTTTTGATTCAATACAACCTGAACACTCTATTGGCCAACTTTATTCACTCCTACTAGAAAGCAACACTGAAATAGTCATTGGTAGCTTTCCTCCCGGCTTTAGAAAAGGTGCTGGTGCGGAGTACGCCGATTATTGGCAGCAACTCACTAATGCTTGTCAAAAGGCAAACGTGAAAAAGCTCATCATGGTCAGTTCAACGACGGTATACCCAACCAAGCCCGGAGTTCTGTGCGAGCAAGATGCATCACTCACTCTTTCGACTTCAGCAAACGAGCAAGCATCTGCATTTTCGGACAATGCACGAGTAATGCTTCAAGCTGAACAATTAGTGATGGATTCAGGCATCGATTACACCATTCTTCGCTTCAGTGGGCTAATAGGCCCTAGTCGTCACCCATCTCGGTTCGCAAGCAAGTTAAAGCAGGTCAGCTCTCAAGCACCAGCCAACATACTTCACCTTGATGATGCGATTGGTGCGGTCGATTTCGCGATCAATCAACTACACAATGAAATCGTTAATGTCACCACACCCAATACAGTGAGTAAGGCGGAGTTCTATGCGGCAGCGCTAAAAAGTGCCAATAGCAGCGAGCCACTCCCTCCGGTTGTCGACACCCCAGACAAGCTGATCTCTTCTAAAAAGATCCTCGGTTTAGGTTACTCGTTTAAATTCGATTCTACATTGGACGCTCTTTATGACTAAACAATCTGTCACTAAGCAACCTGTAAAGAACTCTACGACCAAGCTACATCGCTCGGTCGACACCCTTTGGAACTTCATGTCGATGGGTCACAAGATTGTGCCTTCAGACTGTATTTTTGTATTGTGCAGTAACGATACTCGAGTTGCTGAATACGCAGCCGAGCTCTATCACCAAGGAGTGGCGCCTTACATCGTATTTTCTGGCGGTGTGGGACGCTTTACTGAAGAGAGTTTCGAACGTTCAGAGGCCGAAACATTCGCAGCGATCGCACGAGACAGTGGCGTACCAAACTCAGACATTATTATTGAGAAGCATGCGACCAATACCGGTGAAAATGTACGTTTTACCTATGACCTGCTTACAGAACGTGGACTGTCACCAAAGCGACTGACCTTAGTACAAAAGCCCTTTATGGAAAAACGTACCTACGCGACATTCAGTAAACAGTGGCCTGATCAAGTGACCGAGATTCAAGTCACTTCACAATGGCAAGACTGGGTCGATTACTTTAATGAAGAGTTACCGTTAGACATGGTGCTAGGCGCTCTAATTGCTGATTTTGAACGAATCAAATCATACCCAGCCAAAGGGTTTCAGATTGAAATGCCAATCCCTGATGACGTAGACCATGCTTACCAAGCATTGAAGAAACTGGGTTTCGAATAAAGCTTTAAGTAACGTAATAGTCCGTTTCAGAAAACAAAAACGGTGGCACTTGGCCACCGTTTATTATTCTTAGCTTTTTACTTTAGATTGCTAATCTTTGTTTTGCTCTCTAAGCAAAATCAACCAAAGAGCCGTTTATTTACCTAACGCTTCTTTGTAGTGCAGACGGCAAGCAGAAACATATTGGTCATTACCACCGATGGCCACTTGATCACCTTCAGCAATCGCTACACCATGCTCGTCGGTACGGATTACCATATTAGCTTTACGGCCACAGTGACAAATCGTTTTAAGCTCAACCAATTTGTCTGCCCAAGATAATAAGTAACGGCTACCTTCAAACAACTCACCTAAGAAATCAGTACGCAAACCGTAGCAAAGCACAGGGATATGCAGTTTATCAACCACTTCTGTTAGTTGGTACACCTGTTCTTTCGACAAGAACTGACACTCATCGATCAAAACACAATGACGCTTTTCTTCTTCATTAAGTTTTTGGATAGCGTCAAACATATTAGTGTCGCTTTTAAACAGTTGAGCTTCAGATTGCAGACCAATTCGTGAGCTCACTTTACCAATACCATAGCGGTCATCTAACGCTGCGGTAAAGATCACTGGCGTCATACCACGCTCTTGATAGTTAAAAGAAGATTGAAGAAGCGTTGTTGATTTACCCGCATTCATTGCCGAGTAATAAAAATACATCTGAGCCACAGAAATATTCCTGTTAATTAAAAGTTGAAGATAAAAGCAAAGGTGAAACTAAAGAATTTTTGCTAGAAAAAAGGGCTGAAAATCAGCCCTTTTTATAAAGTTTACTTACGACGCCAAGTCGTGCCTTCTGGACCATCTTCCAGAACAATGCCTAGCTCATTGAGCTTATCACGTGCAAGGTCGGCGTTAGCCCAATCCTTAGAAGCGCGAGAATCATTACGTAGCTTAATAAAGCCTTCGATTTCTGCTACTTCATCGTCATTACCAGCAGCATCACCTTTAAGGAAAGCTTCTGGATCTTGATGAAGAATACCGATGATGTCGGCAAGTTCACGCATCAATGCACCGAGAGCGCTTGCTTTTTCAATGCTTTCAGTCTTGATACGGTTAATTTCACGAGCCATTTCAAACAGCACTGAATAAGCTTCAGGTGTGTTGAAATCATCGTTCATCGCTGTAGAAAAACGAGTTACATACTCTTGACCACCAGCCGGAGCTGCTGTTAGGTCTAAGCCGCGAAGTGATGTATACAGACGCTCTAGCGATGCTCGAGCTTGGTTTAGGTTATCTTCGCTGTAGTTCAGTTGGCTACGGTAGTGACCAGACATTAAGAAGTAACGCACGGTTTCTGCATCGTAATGCTGCAGTACATCGCGGATAGTGAAGAAGTTACCTAGAGATTTAGACATCTTCTCTCTGTCGACCATCACCATGCCACTGTGCATCCAAGTATTTACATACTGAGTGCCGTGTGCACAGCAAGACTGTGCGATTTCGTTTTCGTGGTGTGGGAACTGTAGATCGGAACCACCACCGTGGATATCGAAGTGATTACCAAGAATCGAAGAGTTCATTGCTGAACATTCGATGTGCCAACCTGGACGACCTGGACCCCATGGCGATTCCCACGTAGGTTCACCTGGCTTAGACATCTTCCAAAGAACAAAGTCTAACGGGCTACGTTTTGCAGAATCGATATCAACACGAGCACCAGCTTGAAGCTGATCTAGGTCTTGCTTTGAAAGCTTACCGTATTCGTCGAATTTTTTAACTTCGAACATCACATCACCGTTACTTGCTACGTAAGCAAAGCCACGTTGAATCAGCTTTTCTACTAACTCAATGATCTCTGTAATGAATTCTGTTGCGCGAGGCTCTACATCTGGGCGCTTCATGTTCAATGCATCAAAATCTGCGTGCATTTCACCGATCAGACGCTCGGTTAGAGAATCGCAAGATTCGCCGTTTTCATTAGCACGCTTGATGATCTTGTCATCGATATCAGTGATGTTACGAACGAAGTTTAAATCGTAACCAAGGTAACGAAGGTAACGAGTTACTACGTCGAAAGAAACGAACGTACGGCCATGACCAATGTGACAGAGATCGTAGATGGTTACCCCACAGACATACATGCCGACTTTGCCAGCTGTAATTGGTTTGAATTCCTCTTTCTGTCTTGTGAGTGTGTTATAAATTTTTAGCATGATCTCTATCTATATTTGTGTATTAATCAAAATAAGAGGGCAAGTATATCAATTCATGCGTTATTAGGTAATCCCCCAAAGCAGTAATTACCTCAAACAACCAAGTTAAGTTAATGATTTGGTGATTTGAAAGTCCGCCAACATGCGCTAGAATTCGAACTTCATATTAAAAAGACAGTAAGGTAACAATCATGATCATCCTTCACACAAATTTTGGTGACATCAAAGTTCAACTTAACGAAGAAAAAGCACCAGAAACAAGCGCAAACTTCCTACAGTATTGCCGTGACGGTTTTTACGACAACACGCTATTTCACCGTGTTATCGATGGTTTCATGGTTCAAGGCGGCGGCATGACTTCTGGCCTTAAAGAAAAAACAACTCGTGCGACTATCAAGAACGAAGCAAACAACGGCCTAGCGAACAAAGTTGGTACGTTAGCAATGGCTCGTACTATGGAACCGCATTCAGCGAGCTCTCAGTTCTTCATCAACGTTAACGACAACTCTTTCCTAAACTTCCGTAGCGAAAGCCTAGACGGTTGGGGCTACTGTGTATTCGCAGAAGTTGTTGAAGGCATGGACATCGTAAACAAGATCAAAGGTGTTAGCACTGGTTCTATGGGTATGCACCAAGATGTACCTCTAGAAGAAGTGATCATCACTGGTACTACAATCGAAGCTTAATTCATCGCTTTCGATTAGTATTAATAATTGATGACCCGATAAAATCAGGATATAGGGAGCGAATCGCTCCCTTTTTTTAGACCTATGAAAACATATTTTATATCAGATCTGCACCTTGCACCGTCACGACAAGACATCACCGACTGCTTCCTCACTTTCATGAAGAACGAAGCGGTAGAAGCGGATGCACTCTACGTATTAGGTGACCTTTTCGAATTCTGGATTGGTGATGACGATACCAGTGATTTCGCCACTTCTATTCGCCAAACCTTTATCGATTTAGTTAAATCCGGCGTGCCTTGCTATTTCACTCAGGGTAACCGTGACTTTTTAGTCGGTAAAAAATTTGCAAAACAAACTGGCGTGCAACTCTTAGACGAAGTATCAACTATCGATATCTACGGAACAAAAGCGGTCGTGTTACATGGTGATACCTTGTGTACCGAAGATGTAAAGTATCTCGCCTTCCGTGAAAAAGTACACCAACCTTGGTTGCAATGGGTCTTCAATCGAATTCCTTTCTTCATCAAAAAGAAAATCGTCTCTAAGGTTCAGTCTGATATCAAAGATGACAAGCAAACTAAGTCTTTGGACATCATGGATGTAACACAACAAGAAGTCGAAGATGTGATGGAACGTAACAATGTCGATTTAATGATCCATGGCCATACACATCGTCCAAACATCCACACTTTCACTGCTAACCATTGCACTAAAACCCGTATCGTACTGGGCGATTGGTACACTCAAGGCTCAGTGCTGGTGTTCACTCCGCAAAGTTTTGAACTACAGAATCGCGAGTTTAGCAATAGCTTTCAGCATCACTCTTAAAGTTTCACATTGATTATTATGATGGGTCAGACTTTCTGAGATTGTAGATGGTAATTTCCCTCGAATTAGCTATTATCTCTTTATCAGAACTAAACCGAACACAGTACCAAGTTGAAATATTCATATGTAGCGCGTCAGCCAATACTCGATGCTGACAAGAAAACCATAGGTTACGAGTTGCTATTCAGGGATGGTCCTAAGAAT
Organism: Vibrio sp. L3-7; assembly: GCF_963898195.1. Lineage (NCBI taxonomy): Bacteria > Pseudomonadati > Pseudomonadota > Gammaproteobacteria > Vibrionales > Vibrionaceae > Vibrio > Vibrio sp. L3-7. The sequence continues at coordinate 363,769 of NZ_CAWQUW010000001.1, forward strand.
ACTTTCCCTGAAGTAGAACCGGAACTCGCTACAAGCCGCTTGCTTTCCGATCACTTCCTATCGACTCACTATAATACTCTTGGTGATAAGCTAGGATTCGTGAATTTTCCCTATGCAAGCCTGATTAACTTAGTCCCTACCCTATTTCCGAAAGAAAGCCTCGTGGTTGAGGTTCTTGAAGATTGCGAGCCTACGGACGAATTGCTTGAAGCGATCAAAACTATTTACGATGCGGGTTATACCATCGCATTGGACGACTTTGTGCCGAGCAAAGCATGGAAACGTTTCTTGCCGTACGTGTCTATCATTAAATTTGATATTCGCTTGATCTCAATTACCAAAGCGTCGATGTTCATGAGCGCTATGAAAGAGTTGAATATCCAGTTTCTTGCCGAGAAAGTTGAGACTTATGACGAATATCAAGAGGCTAAACAAGCCGGGTTCACCTATTTTCAAGGGTATTTCTTCAGCAAGCCGGAAATGATTCAAACTCGCGCTCTAAACCCTGCCTTTTTGACCATCGTTCAGCTGTTAAAAGAAATAGCTCACGATCCCATTGATTTTGGTGAAGTGGAACGCCTGATCACACTCGATGTGACGCTTTCTTATAAAGTACTTGCGTATGTAAACTCCGCAGGCGGCTCAGCAACGACTATCCGTTCATTTCGCCAAGCGCTTATTTACCTTGGAGAACAAAAGCTACGTAAGTTCGTTTCACTGGTAGCGATTGCATCTGCGAAAGAAGATAAACCCGATTCACTCTATGGTTTAGCGGTACTGCGTGCTCGTCAGTGTGAACTCTTAGTAGAAAAGATGAATGTAAAAGTAGAACCCGGACAAGCCTTTTTGACCGGTATGTTCTCTCTACTTGATTCACTCTTTGACCAACCGTTACAGCAGGTCTTAGACTCAGTACCAATCGATGAAGAGATCAAGCAAGCTCTGATTCAACGAAAAGGTGTCTTGGGCGCCATTATGGCAATGGTCATTGCGTATGAACAAGCTCGCTGGGACGAAGCAACACGCATTCGTAAACTTCTCAAGCTAAGTGAAGCGGAACTCGGTCAAGCTTATGATGAAGCGACTACTTGGGCTCAAGAGCTGTTATCACCTTCGTTGAAATAGTTCACTTCACATTGCTGCGTCAATAGAAACTAAGCTTTGGTGAGCGATTGTTTCTTGTTAAACTCCAACGCATTCATTTATGGCCTCTTAATAGAGGCCATTTTTACAGGATCTGACTATGCCTTTATGCCCATGCGGTAGCAAAAACACTTACCAACTGTGCTGCAAATCTGGACACCTTAATCATCGTGCTGTTGAAACACCGGAGCAATTGATGCGCTCACGTTATTCTGCACACGTGTTGGGGTTAGTTGACTACGTGGTTGCAACTTACCATCCAAGCTGTAATGCAGAAGCGCAGAGAGAGGGTATTGCCGAATCCATAGATAGTGATTGGGCGGGCTTAGAAGTCATCGAGACTGCCGCAGGTTCACATGAGAACGAAGGCTTTGTTGAGTTTAAAGCTTACTTTAACGACGGTGCTGAGCAGTTCTGTATGCAAGAACGTTCGCGCTTTGTTCGTGAAGACGGTTTTTGGTATTACATTGATGGCACCTTCCCTGAGCAAGAAGATGAACAAGAAGAACGATCAGAGCCAGAAATTGACCCGCGTCTAAACCAAACGGTTGAAAGCTTTAAAATCGGCCGCAATGATCCGTGTATTTGTGGTAGCGGTAAGAAATATAAGAAGTGCTGCGGCTAAGACGCAGATTCGGAAGTCGGATTAAGAAAAGAGATTCTAGCTCTCGCCTAGGCTCTTCGGAATAAAAAACTCATAAATTCAAAGAGCAACGTAGGAAGTTTAAGCATTAAAAAGCCCCGAAAACGTTAGCGTTTACGGGGCTTTTATTTGTCTTTTACATGGTCTATTTATCTAAAGAGAGCTTACTTATGACGCTCTTTAAGCTTATTCACCACATCGTTCATAGACAAACCTTGGTCTTGCAACAGGACCATCAAGTGGTAAATCAAATCTGCTGATTCACACACTAATTCCGCCTTATCGCCCGACGTCGCCGCAAGCGCGACTTCAACGCCTTCTTCACCCACTTTCTGCGAAATACGCTTGGTGCCGCGGGCATATAAGCTGGCAGTGTAAGAAGACTCAGGGTCTGCGTCCTTGCGGGCAGCCAATAGCTGCTCAAGCTGATGAAGCCACACCATCTGTGTTTCATCTTGCTTGTCTGCGTCCCAACACGTTGTTGTACCGGTATGACACGTTGGGCCAATGGGATTCACCTTAACAAGCAAAGTATCGTTATCGCAGTCCAACGACATGTTTTGCAGTTGTAATACGTTGCCCGACGTTTCACCTTTGGTCCATAAACGTTCTTTTGTTCGAGAGAAGAACGTCACTTGGCCTGTTTCACCTGTTTTCTCAAGCGCTGCTGGGTTCATGTATCCCATCATCAACACTTGGCTAGATTGGTAATCTTGAACGATAGCAGGCACTAAACCACCTACTTTATCCCAATCAATACGCTCTGATAATGCGCCTACTTCTGTTTTTGACAAACTGACTGGTTCAAAACTCATAGTCGCACCTCTACATCTTGTTGTTTTAAATATTGTTTAAGTTCACCAATATTGATGACTTGTTTGTGGAATACCGATGCCGCTAGTGCTCCATCCACGTTTGTTTTTTTGTAAGCTTCCGCAAAATGCTCCATTGCACCTGCGCCGCCAGACGCAATCAAAGGTACATTACACACTTCGCGTACCATGTTTAACTGATCAATGTCGTAGCCGTTGCGAACGCCATCTTGGTTCATCATGTTCAACACAATTTCACCTGCACCACGCTTTTGTACTTCCTGCACCCAATCTTTGGTTTCCCACTTGGTTGCTTTAGTGCGCGCTTCATCGCCAGTGAACTGGTAAACCTGATATTTACCGGTTTCTTTATCGAAGTATGAATCGATGCCAACAACAATACACTGCACGCCAAATTTATCAGCAAGGTCAGTAATCAGTTGCGGGTTAGCCAATGCAGGCGAGTTGATGGATACTTTATCCGCACCAAATTCAAGAATGCGCGCTGCATCTTCTGCTGACTTAATACCACCAGCCACACAGAAAGGAATATCAATCACTTCTGCTACGCGTTTCACCCAGCTCTTATCGACCACACGGCCATCGCTTGATGCGGTGATATCGTAAAATACTAATTCATCAGCACCCTCTTCTGCATAGCGTTGTGCTAGCGGAACGATGTCGCCAATAATTTCATGGTTACGGAACTGAACGCCCTTAACCACTTGTCCGTCACGGACATCCAAACAAGGGATTATTCGCTTTGCCAACATGCAAATGCCTCCTCTGCGGTGAACTTACCATCTAGTAGTGCGCGACCAACAATCACACCAGCAACGCCGCTGCCTTTTAGTGCCTCGATGTCAGCTAGGCTGCCAATGCCGCCCGATGATTGGAATTGCACTTGTGGGTACTGCTTACAAAGGTCAACGTAGAGTTCCACGTTTGATCCTTCTAACGTGCCATCGCGAGAAATATCAGTACACAGAACGTGTTTTAGACCAACGGTCAGATAGTCTTCAATCAGTGCTTCAATAGTCACGCCGGAGTCTTCTTGCCAGCCTGAAATCGCTACTTTACGTGTGCCGTTTTCGTCAATGTTGATGTCTAGAGCAAGCACTATTTTTTCAGCGCCGTACTTTTCCATCCAACCTTTAACAAGTTCAGGTTGTTTAACCGCCGTTGAACCAACAACAACGCGCTGCGCGCCAGCTTCAAGTAGGTCGACCACGTCTTGCTCGTTACGAACGCCACCGCCAATTTGGATATTTGCTGGTGTGCTTGCAAGCAGCTTAGCGATTAAGTCCAACTGACGAGCAGTCGTATCTTTAGCGCCAGTTAAGTCGACAAGGTGAAGCCAGCCTGCGCCTGCTTGGTGGTACAAGTTGAACTGCTCTGCTGGATCGACTTTATATTCTGTTACTTGCCCGTAATCCCCTTGGAATAAGCGAACAACTTGGCCTTCAATTAAATCTAACGCGGGAATAATCATTTACATTCCTTATATGGCAACGGTAGCCGCTGCCTAATCCTTATTACAATTCCAAGAAGTTCTGAATCAGCTTAGAGCCAGCTTTTGACGAACGTTCTGGGTGGAACTGAACACCGTAATAGTTGCCACTTTGCACTGCGGCAGTGAACGGATTGCCGTAATCACATTGTGCGATGGTATAGCCACCCACTGGCATTGCGAAGCTGTGTACAAAGTAGAAGTACTCGCCCTCTTCAATGCCTTTGAATAGAGGATGGTTAGGTGTCGCGGTTACTGTATTCCAACCCATGTGTGGTAATGGCAAATCACCCGTTTCAAGTAAACGAACTTCACCATCACACAATCCTAAGCATTCAACTAACTCGTCAGCTTTTTGGCCTTTCTCTTGAGACAGTTTGCCAAGCAATTGCATACCTAAACAGATACCAAGCAAAGGCTTCTCTACTTGCTTCACAAGGGTAACAAGGTCACGCTCTTGTAGGTTCTTCATTGCCTCACTTGCTGTACCCACTCCTGGTAGGAATAGCTTGTCGGCAGCAAGAACAACTTTTGGTTCTTTTGAAATTTCAACTGTATAGCCCAGGCGTTCAATAGCAAACTTCACTGAGGAAACGTTGGCACAACCAGTATCAATAATAACGACTTTTTGATCTTTCATTGTTTTTCCTTGCTAACGTTAGCCTTACAGAACGCCTTTGCTGCTTGGTAACTCATTACCTTCAACTTTGATTGCTTGACGAAGAGTACGACCAAACGCTTTGAACAGGCTCTCAATAATGTGGTGATCATTATTGCCAGCTGAAGAAAGGTGCAATGTACAAGCCAGTGTATCGGTTAAAGAACGGAAGAAGTGAACCACCATCTCCGTAGAAAGGTCACCCACTTGCTCGCGGCTAAACTTAGCATCAAATTTTAGGTACGGACGACCAGATAGGTCTAAAGCACACTGAGCTAAACACTCATCCATAGGCAAGCTGAAACCGAAACGGCCGATACCACGTTTGTCGCCTAATGCATCTTTAAGTGCTTGGCCTAAAGCAAGAGCGGTGTCTTCGATTGTGTGGTGATCATCAATGTGTAGGTCGCCCTTCACAGTCAGGTTCATCTGGAAACCGCCGTGTGTCGCGATTTGATCAAGCATATGATCGAAGAAACCCATGCCAGTATCGATCTTGTTACCACCGGTTTCATCAAGGTTTACGGCTACCTTAATGTCAGTTTCTTTCGTTGTACGAACCACTTCAGCAACACGAGCATTAACCGTTAAATCTTTAACGATCTGTGGCCAGTTGAGTGTGCCTTCCGTTTCTGCATCCGGGCCGTATTGAATGCCGCGGATTGCCATGTTTTCTGCAAGTTGAAGATCCGTCATTCGATCGCCAATGACAACAGAGTGTTGGAAGTCGACTTTGCCGCCTTGTAGGTATTCTTTAACCATACCCAGTTTAGGCTTACGGCAAGAGCAGTTGTCTTCGTCAAAGTGAGGGCAAATAAGCACGTCGTCAAACTTAACGCCTTGAGACTCAAAGAACTCCATCATCATATTGTGCGGAGCATCGAACTCTTCTTGTGGGTAGCTATCTGTGCCTAGACCATCTTGGTTAGTCACCATCACTAAACGGTAACCCGCATCTTGCAATGCCAGTAGGCTAGGGATCACTAGCGGTTCGAATTTTAGTTTGTCTAAACGGTCTACTTGAAAGTCGACTGGCGGCTCAACAATTAAGGTGCCATCACGGTCTATAAAAAGTATTTTCTGTTGTTTACTCACTTGAACTTCCTTTTAATTTTAAATCTGCTGGCCTAGCTAAAATCAAACGCTAACCCAAAATATTGGTTTCATTTGCCAGTCTGTTTTTAATCAACTCAGACTGACAAATGTTATTAATGGTAAGCCTTTCGTTACTGAAAAAAGTTACGAATAAATCCAAGTGTCTTTTCGCACTCTTCGCGGTTACCAATACTAATACGAACACAGTCTTCAATTGGCGAATTGCGCAAGATGATGCCCGTGTCCCATGCCGCTTTGAACAACTCATCGCCGTTCGGGAATTTAACCAGCAGGTAGTTACCCCAACCATCAAATACCGTCACTTGAGGCATGCCTAATAGACCCGCCTGCAAATACGCTCGGTTAGCACTTAAATCCAAAACTTGGAACTTCGCTCGCGCAAGCCCTTGTTCAGAAAGCGCTTGAACAGCAATATCAGCAACTGGAATTGGAACTGGGTAAGGCGCAATCACTTTCAACAGTACATCGATAAGCGCTTTGTTCGCCAGCGTAAAGCCACAACGTAAACCCGCCAGAGCAAAAGCTTTCGACAAGGTACGCAGAATCGCAAGGTTCGGGTATTGCTCAAGCAAGTCGACCGTTGACGCTTCTGGACAGAAATCGATATACGCTTCATCCATCACCACAATCGCTTTGTCTTGCGTCATTTCAAGCAGTTTGACGATGTCTTTGCGATCAACCAAGTTACCAGTTGGGTTGTTTGGGCTACAAACAAACACTACTTTCACGTTATCTAGTTGAGCTTCAATAGCAGGAAGATTCAATTGCCATTCAGCCGTTAAAGGCACAACCTTGCGCTCAACACCAATCGTCTCGGCACTGATAGCATACATACCGTAAGTCGGAGGGCAGTACAGAATCGAGTCTTCGTTCGGCTCGCAGAAAGCTCGAATCAAAAGTTCGATACCTTCGTCAGCGCCACGAGTGGTCAGCGTTTGCTCTGATTTCACGCCTGCATATTGAGCGTAAGCATCGATCAGCTCTTTAGGCTGGCACTCGCTGTAGCGATTTAGACGAGACAAGTTTAGGTTGTACTCGTTATCAAACGGAGACTCGTTAGCGTTTAGCCACACATCTCCGCTGCCACCAATGCGTCTTGCAGACAAGTAAGGTGTAAGAGCCTGAACTTGTTTTCTTGCTAACTTTTCCATGCCCTACCCTTATTTCGCTTTATTTAACTTTTCAATTCGGATGGTCACAGCACGTTTGTGCGCATCCAAACCTTCGGCTTCCGCCATTGTAACTACCGTTGGCGCTAGGCCTTTCAAGCCATCGGCTGTTAGTTCTTGTACTGTCATACGTTTAGAGAAATCTGCTAAACCTAAGCTCGAATACGTTTTGGTGTAACCGTAAGTTGGCAATACGTGGTTTGTACCTGATGCATAATCACCTGCAGATTCAGGAGACCAGTCACCCAGGAAGATAGACCCCGCATTATCCAGCAATGGCAGTAATTCACGTGGGTTCTTGGTTTGAACAATCAAGTGCTCAGGGCCGTAGAAATTCGAAATAGCGATGGCTTGAGTGATCGATTCAGCAATGATAATCAAGCTAGATGCTAATGCTTGCTGAGCGATGTTAGCGCGAGACAATTCTTTCAGTTGTTTTTGTACCGCATCAGTTACTTGATCGGCAATAACTGGCGATGGTGTTACCAATACAACCTGAGAATCAGGGCCGTGTTCAGCTTGGCTCAGTAGATCAGCAGCAATGAAGTCAGCATCGGCTGTTTCATCGGCAATCACCATCACCTCCGATGGGCCTGCCGGCATATCAATCGCAGCACCACGGAAGTCGTTACTCACTTGGCGTTTAGCTTCAGTGACGTACGCATTACCAGGCCCGAAAATTTTATCTACTTTAGAGACACTCTCTGTACCGTAAGCCATTGCAGCGACCGCTTGACCACCACCGACATTGTAAACCTCGTCGATTTTACAAAGCTTAGCGACATACAATATTTCATCGGCGATTGGCGGTGGTGAACAAAGCACAACTTTACGACAACCCGCGATTTGAGCAGGTACACCTAACATAAGAACCGTTGACGGAAGTGGCGCACTGCCACCTGGGATATAAAGTCCAACAGTATTAATCGCACGCGTTACCTGCTCACAAACAACACCGGGTTGCGTTTCAACCTTGATTGGCTGAGGTTTCTGAGCTTCGTGGAACTTAGCTATATTGCTATAAGCTTGTTCTAGCGCTTGCTTCATTTCTGGTGTTAAGCGAGCACACGCCTCTTCAATCTCATTCGAACCCACTCGAATGGAATCTGGAGTCACACGGTCGAACTTCTCAGTCAGTTCTTTAAGTGCTGCATCGCCTTCATTTTTTACTTTTGCAATAACATCAGAAACAATCGCTGTGATGTTTGCACCTTCAGTAATAGCTGGACGCTCTAATACCGAGTCTTGCTGTGATTCACTTAAAGATTGCCAAACAACGGTTCTCATCGTCACTACCCCATCATTTTTTCGATTGGTAATACTAGAATCGAGCTTGCACCCAACTCTTTAAGCTGTTCCATAGTTTCCCAGAACAAGTTCTCAGTGCTGACTAAGTGAACCGCAACTTTGTCTTTGTCTGTAGATAGAGGAAGAACAGTAGGATCTTCAGCTCCAGGCAATAGCGCTTTGATTTGCTCTAGCTGAGACGTTGGCGCGTGAAGCATGATGTACTTAGACTCTTTCGCTTGTTGAACACCCTGCATACGAGTCAGTAGTTTTTCAATCAATGCTATTTTGTCTGCATCAAATTCGCCGGTGCGTTGAATCAGAGTTGCTTTAGATTGGAAGATAACTTCCGTTTCTTTCAGGCCGTTCGCTTCTAGCGTAGCGCCTGTAGAAACCAAATCTGCGATAGCGTCAGCTAGACCTGCACGAGGAGCAACTTCAACCGAACCTGTTAGCATACAAGTGCTGAATTCAACACCCTGCTCGTCCATGTAGGCTTTAAGTAGTTGTGGGTAGGTTGTCGCAATACGTTTACCCGCAAGATCTTGTGGGCCGTTGTATTCTTCATCTTTGTTGATAGCGATAGAAAGGCGGCAACCACCGAAATCTAAGCGGCGTAGAGTGCTGAATTGCGATGGCTCGTTTAGAGCGATACGGTCTAAGCGAACTTCTTCTAGTTCATTCTCACCAATGAAACCTAGGTCAACTACACCGTCCATGATAAGACCTGGGATGTCATCATCACGAACCAGTAACAAGTCGATTGGCATATTTAGTGAATGAACAACTAGCTGCTCACCCATGATGTTAAATTTAACACCACATTTTTTAAGTAAATCTTGGCACTCTTTACTTAAGCGACCTTTCTTTTGAATTGCGATTCTTAGGCGTTGTGTCTGCATTGCTGTATCCCTGTGCAAATATTTGAATTTATTGATTATTTAAAAGCGCTAAAACTAAAAAACCCTCGGAAGACTCTGTCATCCCGAGGGTTTAAATCTAAATTCTTTGACTTAACCTCCGGGAGAATTCTTGCTCCCGGGTATACGTAAATCTCCCCGAAAGACTAGATAGGGTGATGATGGTGATGAATGTTCATTACTAATTTACGCATACTTATCGGCTCTTAGGTTGTTTGCTGTCTTGTCTCCACACTAACTAAGCTGACATCCTTTTTCAACCATTTATTCGAACTTTTTTCACTAAAGTTCAAATTAATTTAACAGGCACAAAAAAGGGAAGCCGCAGCCTCCCTTTTCATTATTCAATCAGATGATGATTAGCTTTTGCACGTCGCCATTTTACAGCGAGAGAAATAAGCTAATGCAAAACATACAGCAACAAACGTTAGAGACGCCGCGCCGAATGCAATGCCAGTTGATGATGTCATACCTAGAGTGATGAAGCCGATACACGATACGAACGCCACAGACAACGCGTAAGGAAGCTGAGTCGATACGTGGTCAATATGGTTACAACGAGCACCTGTAGAAGATAGAATCGTTGTGTCTGAGATTGGGGAGCAATGGTCGCCAAATACAGAACCCGCTAGAACCGCACTTAACATAGGCAGAATTAGCGCGATGTCAGAGGCTGCAGCCATGTCACCCGCGATAGGAAGCATGATACCGAACGTACCCCATGAAGTACCTGTCGAGAATGCCATCAGACCAGCAAGAAGGAACAAGATAACGGGTAGCCAGTGGTAATCAATGTTGCCTGTCGCAAGAGATGATAGGTAAGAACCGGTTTTCATGTCGCCGATTACAGAGCCGATCGTCCATGCAAATACAAGAATCAGGATAGCGCCAAACATAGAGCTTGCACCGATCCACATCGTTCTTGCGATATCAGCCATAGGCAGCTTCTGTTTGAATACTGTCGCTAATGCAACTAGTAAACCGATAACACCACCGTAAACAAGAGATTTACCTACATCTGTATTTTCAAATGCACCAAGAAGGTTAAAAGCTTGACCGTCAGCTGTGAGCGCTTGACCACCGGTGTAAAGCATTGCAGCAATGGTTGCTACGATTAACGACACAATTGGCATCACAAGATCAGAAACTGAACCGTTTTCGCTCTCTTTAATGTCTAGCTCTTCGTTCAGATCGTGAGCTTGCTTTTGGTCATTATCACCGTCAAAGCCACGGCCTTGAGACGCTTCGATCTCATGCTCACGCATCTTACCAACGTCTAGACCAAACCATGCAACGGCAAATACCATTAACAGAGCAAAAACAGCGTAGAAGTTCATTGGGATAAGGCGAACGTAAGCACCCAGCGCAGAATACTCTGTCACGCCGTGTGTCACTAAGATGCCGCCAATGATAGTAATGATGTAAGCACCCCAGCTAGATGCAGGCATGATCACACACATAGGAGCAGCAGTAGAATCTAGGATATAAGCAAGCTTAGCGCGAGATACGTAGAAACGGTCTGTTACAGGGCGAGAGATAGCACCTACCGCTAAACTGTTGAAGTAATCATCAACAAAGATGAATACGCCTAAGAAGGCAGCAAGTAGTTTTGAACCACGTTTGCTCTTAACACGAGACTGAGCCCACTCAGCGAATGCGCGAGTACCGCCAGATAGTGTTAATAATGCCGTTGTCATTCCAAGGATAATTAGGAAAGCAACGATGCTCATGTTCCAAGTGTTAATACCACCATCTTCGATGAAAACACCAGATGCTTTGGTAAACACGTAGCTAGCTGCGCTCCCTACTGAGTAATCAGCAAGTAGAATCGCACCCATGATGATACCGACACCCAAAGAAACCAATACACGGCGGGTAACAATAGCAAGACTTAAGGCCACAAGGGGCGGAAGTAAAGATAAAGGCGATGTTGCAAAATCTATTAAATTCATGATCTTCAAAAACCAGTTTTTTATTTGGCTAGAGATCTACTGCAGACAAACTTGATACGAATTACCAAGCCCATGTTGAACTAAGCGAAAGGGAAGTGAACACTTCACCCAACCCTACAGTAGCGCTCCATAGTTTAAAATTAAGACTATGGCAGTGTTGTACCTATTGAGTACAACCCCAGCAAATTGCTTAGATATACAATTTACTTCGGCAATTACACCTTTCATTCCCGTTCATTGGCATCACCCCAACGAAAACTACTCTTTATAATTGCACCTCTACGTGCGATAACATTATTAACCGTTGAAACCAAAGTTTAACAACAAATCAACCAAAGCCTCGCATCAGGTAGCCGCAATTGTACCCATCAAGAGCAACAATGCAACATATCATTCCGACAAAAATAGTTTTTTGTTAATGAAGTAATCAATAGAAGAATAGCCAATAAAAGGCAATTACTCCACCAGTCACATATCAGTTTTTAAGAGATTCTTAATAATTATTATAAATTCACTGAAATTTGCCTTTTGATTTTCAACTATTCATCTCACTTCTTTATTTAAGTATCTAATAGAAGAAATACTATTTGTTTTATTCCTAGGCTCTGTTTATTATTAGGAGGATTATTTAGTTTACCTTGATGGGAAATATCATGTCTGAATTAACAAAAACTTTATTAAATATCCGTAGCCTTCGTGCATTCTCACGTGAATTAACTCTTGAGCAACTTGAAGAAGCGCTAGACAAGCTGACTATTGTTGTACAAGAGCGTCAAGAGTCTGAAGCTGAAGAACGTGCTGCTAAAGCAGAGCAAGAAGCTAAGCTATCTGCTATCGCTGAACAAATTGCAAAAGACGGAATTGATGTTGCAGATCTTATTGCTGCACTTTCTGGTGAAGCAAAATCTAAAACAACAAAAGCTAAACGCGCTCCTCGCCCAGCTAAATACAAATATGTAGATGCAAACGGCGACGAGAAAACTTGGACAGGTCAAGGTCGTACGCCTTCAGCTATCCAAGAACAACTAGATGCTGGTAAATCTCTAGAAGAGTTTGCTCTTTAAGGCATCAAGTTTGCTAAGTGAATAATCAATAACACACTAAGCAATAGAATTAATATTTAAGTCGACCAAAGTATTATTTACGGCTTCAATATATTCAGAAACAAAAAAGGCTCCTTTCGGAGCCTTTTTTATATTTTGTTATTCGTTACTGGCTTTGATAAACACAGCAGCGTACTTAATAAACAGAGAAGTTCATTTGATAAGTACAACGTCTTATCTTTCCCAGTAAGCTTCTTCTAGGCTATCTTCTCTTTCAGGAAGTCCACGAGATAAACGTGGAGAGTGTTGAACTAACACTTCATAACTTGCGCGGTTTGAATATTTACAAACTTGCGAGAAAGATGAATACGTCAAGAAGGAATGTTGATGCTTACTTGAGTTAGGCACGTTTTCTTTATGATATTTATTTGCAGCCATATCATGCAATAAAGCAGATAACGCAGCATCACCTGCACCATTGGTATTCTTAATCTTTTCTGGGCCACCCATATAAGGTGCAATGTGCGAATAGATTTTCGTTGGGTTATCACATAAGTTTTTATGCGCAGGACGGCTAAACTCGTAACGGTTAAACTCAGCAATAGAACCTGGTAGCAACGGTAATGAGGTTTCACGCTTCACGGCGTCTTCAGTATAACCAGCCATAAATAGGCCGACCGGGCCAGAAGTACATAGAACTAAGTCTACCCACTCTAGTGCTTTGTCTGAAGCAGCAAGTGGATCGCTCTCACCAGTTAACGCTTCGGCTTCATCTTCATTCATTGCTACAACGGTTACGTGTTGCTCAAGGAAGTGTTTCCAAAACTCAGGATCGTCTTGAATAACGAACTTAGTACCTAGCGTTAATACAACGGGTACATCGTATTTCTTCGCGTATTCGATAGCTTTCATTGTTGCTTCAGGCATTGGATCGCCTGGTTTACAACGCACTAAATAAGCTGTTAAGACTAAAGCAGAAGCACTTTTGAAGATTTTTTCAGGAATGCTCTCTGGTTTTAGTTGGTTCATTTGCCCTTCACTAATAGCGAAAGTACGTTCACCGTCTTCAGTAATTAATGCAAAACAGCGACCAATTGCGCCATCTACCCCTTGTAAATGGTTCAGATCCATTCTGCTTGATGTATTACATAAATAACGGTAACCATAGCTACCAATCTTAATATCTTGGCTCATTACACCTAGTAGTGTTGAACGGTCATCGGCCAATACTGAGTAGTTGTGTAATGTGTTGCCGATAGTGCCACCAGCATATTCATTGGTAATTAAGCACTGCTCTTTTAATTCTTGATATAAAGACTCTGCAGCTTCATCGCCGATGACTAGCGAATGTCCCTTACTTAAGCCATATTTTTCAATCAGCTCAGAATTCACTTTTGCCTCGATATCCACCAACGTTTGGTCAATACCTATAATATGAGTGCGTGACATTCTTTTGCTTGTTTGAGCTTGGCTCACTAATGGATCACGAGCGTGAACCGGAAAATAGTGCTTTGATTTACGTTGTCCAGGGAATTTCATAAGGCTAGTCTAAGTCAAGGGGAAATAGGTGGCGGATTCTACCGCGCAATATTTAACGCGGCAATCTTTCAAACTATAGCAAACGTTTGCTGTGCTATTTTTTTATTCGCCGTCCATAAAGCTTAAATCAGGCAGCATACCCAAATGCTCTGCATAACGCTTTTGATTGAACTCGGCGCCATTTTTCATTACATCAAATACTTCAAGCGCAAGTGCACATGCCATAGCCGCTACAGCGTCTTCACGAGACGTGCCTGTCATTACCAAACGCATCAGTGTTTCCTTCACTTTAGCTGGTTGGCCATCTTCAAGTTGATTTTCAATAATTTCGATCAACTCGGCTTCTTGCATAAATTCATTTTGTTCAGACATTTTTTCATCTCAGGGCTTGGATTTCGAGCGACTATGCCACATATACTTCTGACATCCTAGTGAGTCACCTCGCTCTCATGCAATTATCTAACAAAGTCAGCGCACTATTTGTGCAAATGAAACTGTGATTCCGGTCTCGGATCTGTCACGGCGTTTCTCTTTCTGTTAGAATCTGCGACCAAGTATTAGTAACGGTGTTTAGACATGTCAGATATCAGCTCTGGAAACAGCGAAAAGAAAGTAATTGTCGGTATGTCCGGCGGTGTAGATTCGTCAGTATCGGCGTATCTTCTTCAGCAACAAGGCTATCAGGTAGAAGGCCTTTTCATGAAAAACTGGGAAGAAGACGATAACGAAGAATACTGTACAGCTGCTGAAGACCTTGCTGACGCTCAAGCGGTATGTGACAAATTAGGTATCCACCTTCACACTATCAACTTTGCTGCTGAATACTGGGACAACGTTTTTGAATACTTCCTTGAAGAATACAAAGCGGGTCGTACACCAAACCCAGATATTCTTTGTAACAAAGAAATCAAATTCAAAGCTTTCTTAGAATTTGCTGATGAAGTGCTAGACGCAGACTACATCGCAATGGGCCACTACGTTCGTCGTACTTTCCCTACTCAAAAAGAGCTAGACGCTGGCGTGAAACCACAAATGCTACGTGGCCTAGATGGCAATAAAGACCAAAGCTATTTCCTATACACGCTAAGTTCAGATCAAGTGGCACGCAGCCTATTCCCTGTGGGTGAATTAGAGAAGCCTGAAGTGCGCCGTATTGCTGAAGAGCAAGACTTGATCACTGCGAAGAAAAAAGACTCCACCGGTATCTGCTTTATCGGTGAGCGTAAGTTCACTGAGTTCTTGGGCAAATACCTACCGGCTCAACCAGGTAATATCGAGACGCCAGACGGTCAAGTGATTGGTCAACACCAAGGCTTGATGTACCACACTTTGGGTCAACGTAAAGGTCTTCATATTGGCGGCACTAAAGGTGGCGGCGGTAACGAAGAACCATGGTTTGTTGGTGAAAAAGATCTTAAGCGTAACGTTCTGATCGCGGTTCAAGGTAAAGATCACCCGCTTCTTAAATCAGAGGGTTTGTTTGCTTCTCAGCTTCATTGGGTTAATCGCACACCAATTACTGAAGTTATGACATGCACGGTAAAAACACGTTACCGTCAAACCGATATTCCTTGTACAATCATCCCAATTGACGATGATAACATTAAGGTTATCTTCGATGAGCCACAAATAGCTGTAACGCCAGGCCAGTCGGCTGTTTTCTACCAAGATGAGGTATGTCTTGGTGGTGGTATCATCGAAAAACGCATCTAATCTAATCGAACGAACAACAAACGATAGAAAACAACTAGGAGTTACTACGTGGCTAATACACTTTATGACCGTACTATTGCTTTCGCTGGAATTTGCCAAGCTGTAGCTTTGGTTCAACAAGTAGCGAAAGACGGCCGTTGTGATAAAGATGCCTTCGAAGCTTCACTCAATGCCATTTTAAATACTAACCCAGCGAACACTGTGGGTGTATTTGGCCGTGAGGCGAACCTAAAGCTAGGCCTTGAATGCTTAGTAAAAGGTATCGACAGTACTCCAGCTGGTAGCGATATTACTCGCTACATTATCAGCTTGATGGCGCTTGAACGTAAGCTATCTTCTCGCAACGATTCGATGTCTCAACTGGGTGATCGCATTCAAACTGCAGAGCGTCAAACTGAGCATTTTGATCTATTTGACGAGCAAATGATCAGCAATCTTGCGAGCATCTACTTAGATGTAGTGAGCCCTATTGGCCCTCGTATTCAGGTTTCAGGTACGCCAGCAGTACTTCAACAGACATCGAGCCAGCATAAAGTTCGTGCACTTCTTCTATCAGGGATTCGAAGCGCTGTATTATGGCGTCAAGTTGGCGGCAAACGCCGCCACCTTATTTTCGGTCGTAAGAAGATGATCGAGCAGGCTCAAATCCTATTAGCTCGAATGTAATTTATTAGCTCGCGCCTCGTCGCGAGCTTGTTTTTTGTATCAATACAACTCTCACGCAAACGATTGCGCAATGTGCGTGACAATTGAGATTGTTACTGGTATAAACCTCTCAAAATTTAGAAAACTCAATTCAGGAGAACACCATGGAACTGTCAGCATTGAGTGCTGTTTCACCAGTAGACGGCCGTTACGGAAGTAAGACTATTGCACTACGCAGCATCTTTAGTGAATTTGGCCTACTAAAATACCGCTCTATCGTTGAAATTCGTTGGTTACAAAAGCTTGCACAAACTGATGCAATCGTAGAAGTACCAGCGTTCAGTGCAGAAGCTAACCAGTTTCTTGATGAACTAGCAGCTAACTTCAACGAAGAAGACGCTCTGCGTATCAAAGAGATCGAACGCACGACAAACCACGACGTTAAAGCGGTTGAATACTTCTTAAAAGAGAAAGTAGCTGGCGTTCCTGAGCTTCACGCAGTAAATGAATTCATTCACTTTGCATGTACTTCTGAAGACATCAACAATACATCTCACGCGCTGATGCTTAAAGAAGCTCGTGACACAGTGATTCTTCCAGAAATTCGTAACGTAATTGATGCTATCAAGGCACTTGCGAACGAGTACCGTGATATCCCTCTACTGTCTCGTACACACGGTCAGCCAGCTTCTCCTTCTACTATGGGTAAAGAGATGGCTAACGTTGCGTACCGTATGGAACGTCAATTCAAGCAAATCGAAAACGTTGAGATCCTTGCAAAAATCAACGGTGCTGTAGGTAACTACAACGCACACCTTTCTGCATACCCAGAAGTTAACTGGCACGAATTCAGCGAAGAGTTCATCACTGAATCTCTTGGCGTAAATTGGAACCCATACACAACTCAAATCGAACCTCACGATTACATCGCTGAGCTATTTGATGCGGTTGCGCGTTTCAACACTATCCTTCTAGACTTCGACCGTGACGTTTGGGGCTACATTGCTCTTGGTCACTTCAAGCAGAAGACTATTGCTGGCGAAATCGGCTCTTCAACAATGCCGCATAAAGTTAACCCAATTGACTTCGAAAACTCTGAAGGCAACCTTGGTCTAGCTAACGCAGTATTTAGCCACCTAGCACAAAAACTTCCTGTATCTCGCTGGCAACGTGACCTAACTGACTCTACGGTTCTTCGTAACCTAGGTGTTGGTGTTGGCTACGCTATCATTGCATACACTTCGACTCTGAAAGGTATTAGCAAGCTAGAAGTTAACCGCGCTGCGCTACTTGCTGAATTAGACAAAAACTGGGAAGTATTGGCTGAGCCAGTACAAACAGTAATGCGTCGTTACGGCATCGAGAAGCCATACGAGAAGCTGAAAGAACTAACTCGTGGTAAACGTGTAGATGGCGAAGGCATGCGTGCATTCATCGATGGTCTTGAAATCCCTGCAGACGAGAAAGTACGTCTAAAAGATATGACTCCAGCGAACTACATCGGTCAAGCAATCGAGCTAACTGACAAGCTGTAAAATTCGAATTTCGAATCACAGAATAGACTAAGGCTTCCCATGTGGAAGCCTTTTTGTTGAGCGGAACCAAGTGTATTGAACATGGTCTGTCATCAAAAGAACACTAAGCACTCCCTACTTATTATCCTACTCATATTAGTCAGTTTCGATATAAACCATTCAATATCGTAACCCTCTATCACCAGTACCTTTCTATCACCAAACACATATCCCTCAGATATTTACTGTCTTGAATGCCATGATCAAAAAAGGCCCCCCGAAGGAAGCCTTTCAAATACGTATTGCCGCTTAACGAAAGTAGCTTGTGTTAGAAATTACATGTTACGTAAAGACGCAATACGCTTATCTAGCGGAGGGTGGCTCATTAGAAGCTCTGTTAGAGACTTCTTACCGTTGATACCAAATGCCATCATAGAACCTTCTAACTGTGGCTCGTGGCTCACCTTTAGACGCTCTAGCGCTGCAATCATCTTCTCTTTACCCACTAGGTTCGCTGCACCTGCATCGGCATGGAATTCACGATGACGGCTGTACCACATCGTAATGAAGCTTGCTAAGAAACCAAATACCAATTCCAACACCATAGACACACCGAAGTACACCATCATGTTGCTGCCACCCTCTTCTTCGTTGTCATTCGACGCAACAATGTTGGCGATGAAACGAGATAGGAAGATAACGAACGTGTTCACAACACCCTGCATTAGCGTCATGGTCACCATGTCGCCGTTCGCGATGTGGCTCACTTCATGCGCTAATACCGCTTCAGCTTCATCACGCGTCATGTTGTGCAGCAGGCCTGTTGATACTGCTACCAATGAATCGTCACGCTTAGCACCCGTCGCGAATGCGTTGATGTCTGGCGAGTCGTAGATCGCCACTGTTGGCATACCAATACCAACCTGTTGAGATTGACGACTTACCGTCTCCATCAACCAATGTTCTGTTTCGTTACGAGGGCTTTCGATGACCATTCCGCCAACTGAACGCAATGCCATTTTCTTAGACATCATTAGTGAGATGAATGAACCACCAAAACCAAAGACCGCAGCCATCAACAACAAGCCTGAAAGGCTTCCTGGTTGCATACCTGTGACGGCGTATACAATATTAAGAACAACACTTAGTACCAATACAACCGCAAGGTTGGTTGCAAGGAACAACATTACTCGCTTCATTACTTATCTCCGCATGAAAGCTGTTTTTATAAAACTTATTGTTATAGACAAGGCAGACAGCAATTTATTCCAACCTTGAAGACTTATACTTACTTATACATATAGTCTTAGATTAAGAAAACAAGGTTAAGCATTAAATTGCAACATTTGATTACGAGACTGTATTCGAATTAGCCATGGTCTATTAGACCTAAGTCGTATGGTGTCGATATAACAATCCGTTTACAGTGACCTCAGATGATTTATTGGCTAGTCCATGTACAAAAAGGGAAGAATCATGGTTGAAGGTACTAACACTCAAATGGCTATCGATTTACTGTGCTGTCACCTAGGGATTACTGAAGAAGAAGCAAAAAAACAGATCGGAATCCTAACACCGCAAACGGCACAGGTAAAAATCACAGAAACACAGCAAGCACTAATGGGACTGACAAAAGAACATTAACCCCAAGCTTGTTCAAAAGACCGGTTTTTATAAACGTACGGTCAAAAGGCTTAATAAAGCAAAAGGGCTGCAATCGCAGCCCTTTTCTTATTTGAAACGTCTATTGTTCAATCAAAGATCAAGCAGTGGCTGTACATTAATGTACTTACCTATGTTCTTAGACTTCGCTTTTGGTACGTATGGGATTTCACCTAACTTCGGCGCTCCTAGCTTATCTTCAAGCATCGCAATAATCTCAGCATAATGTTCAGTGCCTGGATTAATACGGTTTGCAACCCAACCTACTAGGTTTAGGCCATCAGCGCGAATTGCCTCTGCGGTTAACAAAGCGTGGCTCAAACAGCCCAGCTTTATTCCAACAGTCAGTACCACGGGAAGCTGTTCTTTTTTGACCCAGCTAGACAGGTATTCGTCATCTGAAACCGGAACACGCCAACCACCAGCACCTTCAACTAGAACGATGTCAGAGTTTTGCTTATGCGCTTCTAGCTTCGCGGATAATACCGCTTCATCAACCACTACACCGTCATGCTTTGCTGCAATGTGAGGTGATGATGGTAGCAACAATGCGTACGGGTTAACGTCTTCGTAAGCAATATCTTGCGTTGCAGCCTCTTGAAGATGCAACGCATCACTGTTACGTAGCCCTTCAGGATGTTGTTCACAACCTGCAGCAACTGGTTTGTAACCAATTGTTGATAGCTCTTGTGCGGCCAAAGCTTGAAGAATCGCTTTTGAAACCACAGTTTTTCCCACTTCGGTATCCGTACCTGCAATAAATAATGCATCAATCATAATTGAATAACCCCTAAACAAACTTGATATGTTGCTGGTAAGAAACCTTGATGGTTTTTAAACTCTCTATATTCCCGTTCAACAAGCTGTAGCATTCGGCGACTTGTTAAACCTTGTGAGCGACCACTTACGTGATTAGCGCCAATACCTTTAAGGTCGCGCATCAGTTCAAACGCAGTGTCGTACCAAACGATAATGGTGGGCAAGTCTAGTTGATGAGCCGTACAGCTAGATTGCGCTAACGCAATTTTTACCTGATTGATTGTAATAAAATGGTTAACGTGTTGATGTGTGTCAATTTTGCTCCACGATTTTTTCAACTCAAATAGTGACTCTTCAAGCAAAGTTGAGAAAATTACTTGCCCTCCGTCACAGGTTACACGCTTCATTTCTCTTAAAGGTAACGATAAGTCGTCACACCATTGCAACGCTAAGCTTGAAAAAACAACGTCAAAGCACCCATCTTGGAACGGAAGTTGCTCGGCATCAGCTTGTTGATACAAAGAGACCGATGTACCACAACGCTGCTTCGCCTTTTTCAACATTCTAATAGATAGATCGGCACACACCACCTCAGCACCACGTTTCACCATCTGTTCAGAAAAATAGCCGGTACCGCAGCCTAAATCCAACACCTTCAAACCTGAGAGATCGTTAGGTAGTTTATCTAATAAACGATGGCCGACGTCACGTTGAAACTCAGCGTGTTTATCATAGGTTGCGGCTGCTTTACCGAAAGCTTCTGCAATCGCACTCTTATCTTGGCCTACGTAATTATGCACTGCTGCTTCTTGTGACATTTACTGAGCCTCATTCCTTAATTCAAAGCATGATTCTATGCTTGGTTTGCTTCCAGACTCATTGCTTCGCTCTATTGCTTGAAGCAACGAGTCAATTAACTGAAGAATCTGTTTCTTACTGTGATTGGCCGTTAAAGTAATTCGCAGGCGAGCAGTCCCTGCCGGAACCGTCGGCGGTCTTATTGCGGTTACCCAAACTTGGTTACGCTTCAATTCTTCGGCAATAGATAACGTAGCTTGAGCTTCGCCAACTACAAACGGCTTAATAGGAGTCTGAGTATCAATAAAACCTTTCACGCCACTCATCTGCTCTGAATAAATAGCACCAAGTTCTTGGAGCTTTTCACGACGCCACTCTTGCGTTTGAATCATCTGACACGCATGAGACAAAGCGACGGCTTGTGAAGGAGGTATCGCCGTCGAATAAACATGATGACGAGCAAACTGAGTTAAGTAATCACCCACTTCTGACGTACAAAGAATCGCAGCACCAGAAAGACCGAATGCTTTACCAAAGGTCACCACCAAAATATCAGGCGTTACTTGTGCCGCGTTGCAGCTCCCTGCTCCTCTATCACCCAATACGCCTATACCGTGGGCATCATCAACCGCCAACCAACTGTCATACCGATTGGTCAAGTTAGATATCTGTTTAAGAGGCGCTTGGTCACCATCCATGCTGAACACACCTTCCGTCACGACTAACGATTGTGGAGAGCGGCTTAGTAAAGACTCTAGGTGCTGCGTATCGTTGTGCTTAAAGCGTTTCATTGTTGCAGGAGAAAGCATCCCCGCTTCCATCAGAGAGGCGTGGTTAAGTTTGTCTTGCAACAGAGAGTCGTCTTTTTCGAGCAGAGAGAACAACAGAGCTTGATTAGCACTAAACCCAGAGCTAAATAGAATGGCGCGTTCAAAACCAAGCCACTCACATAGCTGAGCTTCTAGATTTCGATGAACAGAACTAAAACCAGTAACCAATGGGGATGCCGCACTGCCTGCGCCATACTGAGAAAGCCCCACTTGCCATGCATTCACTAATTCAGGATCGTTCGCTAAGCCTAGGTAATCATTACTCGAAAAGTTAATGAAGCTAGAACCTTCGCTATTAAGCAAAGGGCTATTACTGTTTTCGAGTACCTTAAGTTGACGGGTTAACCCTTGCTCACGACGATGAACAAGGGCTTCTTTGATGCGAGATTTAAACAGTGGCATCGTAGAAAATGTCATCTTTCGTTGGACGAGCAGCAACGCGCTCCACCACTTGATCTAACAGTTCATTTTCTTGAATTTCGTCTGGCTTTTGAGCCACTTGTTGACTATTGATACCCAACTTCTTAAACAACTGCATATCCGTGTCTTCATCTGGATTTGGCGTAGTCAGTAACTTACAACCGTAGAAGATAGAGTTCGCACCAGCCATGAAACACATCGCTTGCATCTGTTCGTTCATGTTCTCACGGCC
Source organism: Vibrio sp. L3-7 (assembly GCF_963898195.1). NCBI lineage: Bacteria > Pseudomonadati > Pseudomonadota > Gammaproteobacteria > Vibrionales > Vibrionaceae > Vibrio > Vibrio sp. L3-7. The sequence continues at coordinate 386,134 of NZ_CAWQUW010000001.1, forward strand.
CGCTGATAGACGAACCGCAGACATTGGCATCATGATACGAGCAATGGCAATCAGTTTGATAAAATCGAAAGACTCAACATCGTCAACGTTTTCCATCGGTGTGCCTTTCACTTTTACAAGCATGTTGATTGGCACACTTTCGGGGTGTACAGGAAGATTAGCTAGCTCTACAAGTAGACCTGCACGGTCATTGGTGCTTTCACCCATACCAATAATGCCACCAGAACAAATCTTCATACCCGCATCACGTACATGAGATAAAGTATCTAAACGATCTTGGTAAGTACGAGTAGTAATGATGCTGCCGTAGAACTCAGGAGACGTATCAAGGTTATGGTTGTAGTAATCTAAACCCGCACCCGCTAGTTCACCCGCTTGATCGGGCGTTAACATGCCCAGTGTCATACAGGTTTCCAAGCCCATGCCTTTCACACCTTTGATCATGTCGGTAAGGTGAGGCATATCGCGCTCTTTCGGGTTTTTCCATGCAGCGCCCATACAAAAGCGAGTTGAGCCCGCATTCTTAGCTTTTAGCGCAGCATCCAAAACACGCTCGACTTCCATTAAGCGTTCTTTGTCGACATCCGTTCGGTAGTGAGCACTTTGAGGACAGTACTTACAATCTTCAGGACAAGCACCCGTCTTTATCGATAAAAGCGTACTCACTTGCACGTGGTTTTGCTCTTGGTACCGTCTATGAACGACTTGAGCTTCAAACATTAAATCCATAAACGGTTTTTCAAGCAGTGCTGTTACTTCAGCCACTGTCCAGTCATGACGAACTTCCACGTGTCGATCCTTTTTTATTATTTGATGTTGCATCTCTATTAATAGAGATTGCATTTATGCTTGGCTAGTCTACCGACAAGCTTTAGACTGTCAACACTTTGATAATATCAAAAGTTTACATCTGGTTATTTTCTAATCACACCTAAAATGGAAGTTACTATGGATCTCGCCTTTGATCGCCAGCATATCTGGCATCCTTACACATCAACGTTAACACCTCTGACCTGCTACCCAGTCACCAACGCAGACGGTGTTTACCTAGAATTAGAAGGCGGAAAGCGAATTATTGATGGCATGTCATCTTGGTGGTCAACCATCCACGGCTACAATCATCCAGATCTCAATGCTGCAGCTCACAGCCAAATCGATAAGGTTTCACACGTTATGTTTGGTGGTATCACCCACCAGCCCGCTATCGATTTGTGTAAAAAGTTGTTGGATCTAGCGCCAAGTAATCTAGAACACATATTCTTGGCTGATTCAGGTTCAGTGGCCGTAGAAGTTAGCCTTAAGATGGCACTGCAATACTGGCATGCTAAAGGGCAACCTCGTTCAAAGTTCCTAACGCTAAGAGATGGTTACCACGGTGATACCTTCGCGGCGATGTCAGTGACCGATCCGGATAACTCGATGCATAGCCTTTACAAAGGCTTCCTACCTGAACATATTTTTGCTGATTCACCAAAGACTGGCTTTTGGGACGAGTGGAATTCAAGTGACATCAATAGCTTTCGAGAGAAACTCACAACCCATCATGAAGAGGTTGCAGCCGTGATCTTAGAGCCAATAGTTCAAGGTGCTGGCGGCATGCGCATATACCACCCTGAGTTCTTAAAACAGGTTCGCTTACTGTGTGATGAATTCAACGTATTACTTATCTTGGATGAGATTGCGACCGGGTTTGGCCGCACTGGGAAACTGTTTGCCTGTGAGCATGCCGATGTTCAACCGGACATTTTATGCGTAGGCAAGGCTTTAACTGGCGGCTATATGACGCTGTCAGCGACGCTTGCGAGCAAAGAAGTCGCGGACACCGTATGTGGCGGTGAAGCAGGTTGCTTTATGCACGGGCCAACCTTTATGGGCAACCCTTTAGCTTGTGCTGTGGGTGCAGCAAGTTTGTCCATAATTGAAAAAGGCGACTGGCAAAATCAGACTCAACAGATTGAACAACTCTTTTCTGAGTTATTACCACCGTTGCGAGAGCATGATCTTGTCAAAGACGTTCGTTGGTTAGGCGCTATTGGCGTTGTTGAAACACATACACCTGTCGATATGGAAACCATCCAAGCTCACTTTGTAGAGCAAGGTGTTTGGATCCGTCCTTTTGGTAAGTTGATCTATATGATGCCTCCTTTCATTAGCAAGCCTGAACATATAGAGAAGCTTGTTTCCGCTATTGATTGCGCATTAAAAGATCGCCACTGCTTTAAATAGAAGACAAAGCTATTACCTCTCCTTACTGAGTCATTTGCTATCTGCAATATTGAAGTTAAGGAGAGGTCGGTTCATTATTCTCGACAATAGAGAACGACCGCCTTCTAACGAAGTTGGCTGTCTTTACTTGCTCTGCGATTGAACAATGAGTGACGATACGCAACGTGTTCAAACATGGACTGGCATCCAATACAGAAACGCACGCCTTTAATTGCTAGCCGTCTCTTTTCTGATATCTCATCACCGCACTCGTCACAATAATGCAAGCTTTCCCCACTTTGAATGTTCCCTCTTACACGAGAGATCTCATCATCAATGGTATTTTGAATTTGCTGACTGACGCTATCGTCACCTGCCCATCCTACGGCCATAAGTCCTCCTCTGTATTTGCATGAGAAAACTTGTACCTACCGCGGTAAGAGCGCATTATAACCATTTTTTAGTGATGTAATAATAACCAAAATTAGAGAGACACTATTACAAATGAGTAATGAAATTGGCCCTCGACTCACTGCTTTCCGGTGTAACAGATAATAAAAAACCCAGCCGATTGACTGGGTTTTCGTATAACAGTTTTACTGATTAACCGATGTGCGTTACGCCGCCCATGTATGGTTGAAGTACTGTTGGGATAGCAATACGGCCATCTGCTTCTTGGTTGTTCTCAAGAATAGCAACCATAGTACGACCAACAGCAAGACCAGAACCGTTTAGTGTGTGTACAAGTTCAGGTTTCTTCTCGCCTTTACGACGGAAACGAGCTTGCATACGACGCGCTTGGAAATCCCACATGTTTGAACAAGAAGAGATTTCACGGTAAGTCTCTTGTGCTGGAACCCATACTTCTAAGTCGTAAGTTTTCGCAGAGCCGAAGCCCATGTCACCAGTACATAAAATCACTTTACGATAAGGAAGCTCTAGAAGTTGAAGTACTTTCTCAGCGTGACCAGTTAGCTCTTCAAGCGCTGCCATTGAGTCTTCTGGCTTAGTGATTTGTACTAGTTCAACTTTGTCGAATTGGTGCATACGGATAAGACCACGAGTGTCACGACCGTAAGAACCCGCTTCAGAACGGAAACATGGCGTGTGAGCTGTCATCTTAAGTGGCAGATCAGCTTCATCAGTAATCGTATCACGAACCATGTTCGTTACCGGTACTTCCGCAGTAGGGATAAGCGATAGCGTCTTAAGAGGTACGTCACTTACTTGCTCAGTTAGCGGGCTTGTGTGGAACAAGTCTTCGCCGAACTTAGGAAGTTGACCAGTACCGTATAGGCTATCGTGGTTCACTAGGTACGGTACGTACATTTCTGTGTAGCCGTGCTCATCAGTGTGAAGGTCCAGCATGAACTGAGCAATAGCACGGTGTAGGCGAGCAAATTTGCCTTTCATCACGATGAAACGAGAACCCGAGATTTTAACTGCGCTAGCAAAATCAAGACCGCCAGACATTTCTCCAAGATCTACATGATCTTTCACTTCGAAGTCGTAAGTCTTAGGTTGACCCCAACGAGAAACTTCTACGTTGTCGTCTTCATCTTTACCATCTGGCACTTCTGCATCAGGTAGGTTAGGAATAGACATTGTGATCGTTTCTAGCTCAGATTGAAGCTCAGCCAATGTTACTTTAGCTTGGTCTAGTTCTGCGCCTAAGTTGCCTACTTCAGCAAGGATACGCTCAGCTTCTTCATGGTCGCCTTTTGCTTTCGCTTGACCAATGGACTTCGATCGAGAGTTACGTAACGCTTGCAGCTCTTCAGTTTTCATCTGAAGGGACTTACGTTTTTCTTCAAGTTCACGAATTGTCTCTACATCAAGGGTGAAGCCTCGACGTGCTAATTTTGCCGCTGTTTCATCCAGCTCAGCTCGAAGTAATTTAGAATCCAGCATTGCTAATCCTATGCTTTAGTTATTTGAATATTCAGTAGCTTGACTACTGAATCACTGCTAAACCCCTAAAACTGGTGCTATTTCGACCAATTTTAAACGATTTAATTGAATTTTTATGACAAGGTAACGATATCCAAAAAAGACTACTTTTCATAGCGTTTTTGTGGGCTTTTTGTGTCCAAATCCGCCAGATAATCTAGCTTCTCGCCAATTTTAGTCTCTAAGCCTCGTTTTGTTGGGAAATAGTATTGTTTCTCTCCCATTTCAGGAGGCAAGTACTTTTCGCCAGCCGCGTAGGCACCTGGTTCGTCATGAGCATAACGGTATTCTTGCCCATAGCCCATGTCCTTCATCAAAGTTGTGGGTGCATTTCGCAAATGATGAGGCACTTCATATTCAGGAAGATTATGAGCATCCGTTAAGGCTTGCTTCCAAGCGGTGTAAACGGCGTTACTCTTTGGCGCACACGCTAAATAGACAACGGCTTGTGCAATCGCACGCTCACCTTCAGCAGGACCAATACGCGTGAAGCAGTCCCACGCCGACATCGCGACTTGCATGGCTCGAGGATCAGCGTTTCCAATATCTTCAGAAGCAATCGCTAATAAGCGTCTTACGATATACAAAGGGTCACAACCCGCTGCAATCATTCGCGCCGACCAATACAGAGCTGCATCAGGGTTAGATCCACGAATCGATTTGTGAACAGCGGAGATCAAGTCGTACCAAATATCGCCCTTATTATCAAAGCGAGCAACCTTCTCTCCGGCGACTTCCGCCAATAACTGCAGCGTTATCGATTTCTCACCTTGGTCGTTGTCTTCTGCCATATCATACAGCAGCTCAAGGTAGTTGAGCGCCATACGAGCATCGCCGTTAACCAGTTCAGCGAGACGATCTAAGACGTTATCTGAAAAGTCGGCCGACACATCACCAAGCCCGCGCTGTTTATCTTCGATGGCTTGGCGTATCACCAACGCGATATCATCGGTATTTAGTGACGTAAGTTTGTAAACACGTGCTCGTGATAACAAAGCGTTGTTCAATTCAAAGGATGGATTTTCTGTCGTCGCACCAATAAAAGTCACCGTTCCATCTTCAATATGAGGCAGAAAGGCATCTTGTTGGCTTTTGTTAAAGCGATGGACTTCGTCTACAAACAGAATCGTTCTGCGCCCTGTTTGTTTGTTCTCGCGCGCTTTTTCAATGGCGATACGAATATCTTTTACGCCCGAGGTCACCGCTGATACGCGCTCAACTTCGGCGTTGGCATAATTAGCGGCCACTTCCGCCAAAGTAGTTTTACCGGTGCCCGGAGGCCCCCATAAAATCATCGAGTGAATATGACCCGCTTCCAACGCTCTACGAAGTGGTTTACCTGGGCCTAATATATGCTGTTGACCAATATACTGTTCGACAGTTTCAGGTCTCATACGAGCAGCAAGGGGACGAAAATCTTCGTCCCCCGCAAAATCTAAGCTGTAATTACTCAATTGCAATCTCTTGATTCGTTGATGGCATCAATACCAATCGACTTATTACCAAACGATCTGCTGATGTAGATCAGTTTCTTTGGTCGTCGACCTCGACACCTTCCGGCGCTACAAAAGTAAAACGGTCTGCAGCAGGCTTACCTAAGTCAACATTTTCAAAGGTAAACTCACCTTTCTGACCATCTTGTTCAATCACATTAAAGCCCTGAACAATGCCTTTTTCAGTAATGTTAATCTGGAAGTCGCCTTGATTAGAATCAACAGCCGTTGGCGTTAACGTAAACTGGTTACCCGATTGCACTACGTTGTAATTATCCCAATCACTTTCTTGGCTACGCGTAAGCAAAACAAAAGGCGTTTGTGATGTCGCTTGTTCTTGCCAGTAAATACTTACCTGCTCAATGAACGGGCTGTAGTACCACAAGCTTTGGCCATCTGATACCAGCAAGTTTTCATCAGGAAATGTCGTTTCCCAACGGAATAAACTAGGTCGTGCTATCTCTACCGTGCCCTCGCCTTCCATCACAACATCACCGTCAGGGCTGGTTACGACTTGTTTAAAGTCAGCGCTAAAACCGGCGTTCAATGCCAAGCGACTACTCAACTCTTCTTTCGGAGAAGCAAATACTGAGAAGCTCATAAATAAAAGTGCGAATACTTTTTTCATCAATAATCCTGTTAGAACATAAGTCGGTCATGTTTTCGGTTTGACCGACTTAATGGGCATGAGTTCCTAGTGGAACTAATCTTTTGGTGGAGCTGGTGCTAAGACTTCACGGTTACCATTGTGGCCCGGAGTACTTACGATACCTTGAGCTTCAAGCTGCTCTACAATTCGTGCTGCACGGTTGTAACCAATCTTAAATCGACGCTGTACGCCAGAAACCGAGCCTCGACGCGAGTGAACTACGTGCTCAACGACTTGATCAAATAGAGGATCAACTTCTTCATCTCCTTCCATCTTCTCACCCGGTAACAGTGTTTCTGGGGTTTGGTCGCCGTTCGTAATCTCTTCAATATAGTTTGGCTTACCGCGTGCTTTCCAGTTGTTCACTACCGCGTGTACATCGTCATCAGAAGCAAACGCGCCGTGTACACGAGTTGTGTGGCTTGAACCCGGTGGTAAGTACAACATATCACCCATACCCAATAATGATTCTGCACCACCTTGGTCAAGAATAGTTCTTGAATCCGTTTTGGTTGATACCGTAAAGGCAACACGCGTTGGGATGTTGGCTTTAATAAGACCAGTAATAACATCCACCGAAGGACGTTGAGTTGCTAAGATCAAGTGAACACCAGCCGCACGCGCTTTTTGCGCCAAGCGTGCAATAAGTTCTTCAACTTTCTTACCCACTACCATGATTAAATCGGCGAATTCATCAACGACAACCACAATGTAAGGCAGTTTCTCCAACAATGGCGCTTCAGGGTCCATACTGTCGCCCGGCTTCCACAGTGGGTCATGGATTGGGTGACCCGCTTCCGCGGCCATCTTCAATTTGTCGTTGTAGCCTTTTATGTTACGAACACCAAGAGCCGACATAAGTTTGTAACGACGTTCCATTTCGCCTACACACCAACGAAGGGCGTTAGACGCATCTTTCATGTCAGTCACAACTTCAGACAACAGATGTGGAATACCTTCATAGATAGATAATTCCAACATTTTCGGATCGATCATGATGAAACGAACATCTTCTGGTGATGCCTTGTAAAGCATACTCAAGATCATGACATTCACACCAACCGACTTACCTGAACCTGTCGTACCCGCAACCAGTACATGAGGCATTTTAGATAGGTCAGCAATGACGGCCTCACCTGCGATATCTTGCCCAAGAACGACAGTCGTAGGAGATTTAGCTTCAATAAATTGTTTGCTACCCACTACGTCAGAGAAAAACACAGTCTGGCGACTCATGTTTGGTAATTCCAAACCAACATAAGGCTTACCCGGAATAACCTCAACTACACGCACAGCCAGCGCTGATAGTGAACGCGCTAAGTCCATCGACAAACCTGAGATACGGCTAACTTTGACACCTGGTGCAAGGTCTAACTCAAATCGAGTGATCACTGGGCCAGGGAAAATATCAACAACTTCAGCCTTGATCTTGTAATCCGCTAATTTAGATTCAACAAGGCGAGCGATGGCTTCTAGTGCATCACGATCAATGAAGGTCTCACGCTTCTCAGGGTGGAATAACAATTCAAGCGTTGGCAATGGTTCCGCTGGTTTCGGCAAGTTAACGTCTTGCTGAACTAAAAACGGATTTTGTGTTGCAGCCATGTTCGCTTGAGCTTCAGAAACCATGTTCTGGAATGCGGCTACATCTTGGTCTTGATTTAAAGGTTCTTCTTCTATTACCTCTTCCCAAGGAAGATCAACAATTGGCTGTTGGGGCTGTTCCGTTGGTTGCACAAATTCTGAATGTTCTTGCTCATCAGATAAAGGTTCAGGTTGCTCTGTGTTTTGTTCATCAGTAACTTCAGCGTCAAACTCTGAGCTTGGTTCAAAGCTCTGGTTTTGCGTTGTCTCAAAAGGTGAATCTTGTGCTGAGAACTCTTGTGATGTTTCTTCTTGTTCCCCTATTGGTGATGCGTACAACGACTCAGGCTGAATATCTTCTGTATCGAACTCAGTATTTACTTCTGCAGCTCTATCAATTTCTGAGTTGGCGGTATCAATGTTGACATCATTAACAGGGCTAACTTGCGGCTCTTTACTCTGCATGTACTCTTGATACGCGACTTGAGACTCGTGAGCATCGGCCTGATTTTGTTCAGCAAGATCATCTTCATACATAGCTGCATTTTCTAACTGCTCTATAGTCGCGTTCAACTGCTTCGAACGCTCGATACCTTCTTCCAATGGATCATCGGGCGCTTGATAAATTGGTACAGCGGGGACTGACTCTACTGGTGCATTTTCATTTTTAATCGGTGTATGCGTAGAAGCTTCTTGTTTAGTTGGAGCCTCTACTGGCATATGAATATTATATTGGCGTTTCGGTGATACGGTATTGTCTAAAGTATTGGCGGTCGCACCTGAAGCTCCTGCAGTCGCAGAAAAGCTCATAGCAGGGTCAAGATGTTCTGCTTCTTTACGCCCTTCTATAGCGCTGTCTTCTATAACACTGCCTTCTACAAGATTATCTTCTAAAGCACGTACATCACGGTGAGTTGGTCGTTGACGCTCTTCTAACAGCAAATCTCGATCTGCTGATTCTTGCAACTCAGGCTCAAGCAGCTCTTGATCTTGGCCGCGAACTTTATTGACAACAGACGTAAAGAACTTAATCGCGCATTCACCCAACCATTCAACAATGCTTAACCAAGAAATACCCGTTAATAAGGTTAAACCCGCCCCCCACAAGAAAAGAAGAACAAGAGTACTACCCAAAACATTCAGCGTTGGAAGTGCAAGGCTTGTGAGCACATCACCAACCACACCGCCTGATGAAAAGTACCAAATGTCGTCAAAGTTGATATCGGCTAGACCACAACTAGTAAGAATAAGAACGGTAAGACCAAGTAAACGAGAGCCCCACAGCATGAAATCTATTGGCTCGTCTTCATTGCGTTTACGGAATAATACCCACGCAGCAACCGTTACCAAGATAGGTAAAGGGTAAGCCAAAGAACCAAACACAAAGAAAAGCGTATCCGCCAACCATGCACCTAGGTAGCCACCCGCATTTTGAATGTCACCACCCCACGCCGTTTGCGACCATGATGGGTCTGCAGGACTAAAAGTTAATAACGCAACGGCAAGTAGAATAGAGAAGAGAACACCCAGAATAAGACTGCACTCTTTTAGACGTTGAGAACCATTCAAACGGGGAGACTGAGGCTCTTCACTCGTTTTAATGATTGTTTCTACTTTATTACTGCTCTGCTTGAACATAAACCAACTTAATAATTGAACGGGATAAAAACGTCGCGAGAGGCCCAAGCCGCTCGTTTAAATGAAACTACTGTTGATTTAACCATATCAAACAGAAAAACCCAATTCCAGAAAGCAAGAAAGCGGAACAAATGTCCGCTTTCTTTCATTTCACCAATTGCGATTAACGAGTTTTAATCACAAGTTGATTAGTTTGTTTCACTTCTTCCATGACAACGTAAGTTCGAGTGTCGTTTACGCCTGGTAGACGCAGTAACGTATCACCGAGCAACTTACGGTAAGCACCCATATCCGATACACGTGTTTTTAGAAGATAGTCAAAATCACCCGACACTAAATGACACTCTTGGATGTCATCAAGCTTCTGAACAGCGGTGTTGAATTGTTCGAACACATCTGGAGCACCACGGTTCAACGTAATTTCAACAAACACTAAAAGTGAAGCATCAAGGTACTGTGGGTTCAGCAACGCTGTGTACCCAGTAATGTAACCTTGACGTTCTAAACGACGAACACGTTCAAGACATGGAGTTGGAGAAAGTCCTACTCGTTTTGATAGTTCTACGTTTGAGATACGACCGTCTTTTTGCAACTCATTAAGAATGTTGCGGTCAATACGATCTAGTTCCTTGGACGGCTTCTTATAATTGTCTGCCATTTTTTATTCCACCTTATTACTTCCTTGCAAAAAAATATACTACAACTTTTTAATATTCAGTATCAAATTCTACCTGAACCTATCTATACTAGATATTAATTCGACAGAATTACCCTACACATAGATAAAACAACCAAAATAAAATAAGGAGTCAGGATGATCATTGGCGTACCTAAGGAAATCAAGAACCACGAATACCGCGTTGGTATGACCCCAGCTAGCGTGAGAGAACTAATCTCACACGGCCACCAAGTTTTTGTAGAAACCAATGCCGGTACTGGTATCGGTTTTTCAGACGATGATTACATCGCTGTAGGCGCATCCATTCTTCCTACTGCTGCTGACGTTTTCACGAAAGCAGAAATGATTGTAAAGGTTAAAGAACCTCAAGCTGTCGAGCGAGCTATGCTTCGTGAAGGGCAAATATTATTTACCTATTTACACCTTGCACCAGATTTTCCACAAACGGAAGAGCTAATCAAGAGCAAAGCTGTCTGCGTAGCCTATGAGACTGTAACAGATAATATGGGTCGCTTGCCACTATTAGCACCAATGTCTGAAGTGGCTGGTCGTATGTCTATTCAAGCAGGTGCACAAACATTAGAGAAATCTAACGGTGGTTGTGGTCTTCTTCTTGGCGGCGTACCAGGTGTTGAGCCAGCAAAAGTTGTTGTTGTTGGCGGCGGTGTTGTTGGTGCTAATGCAGCACGTATGGCTGTTGGCCTTCGCGCTGATGTAACCATTCTTGATCGTAACGTAGATACACTTCGTCGTCTTGATGAAGAATTCCAAGGCCGTGCAAAAGTGGTTTATTCTACAGAAGACGCTATCGAGAAGCATGTTCTAGAAGCCGACCTAGTGATTGGTGCAGTACTAATCCCAGGTGCAGCCGCTCCTAAACTTGTTACAAAAGATCACATTGCGAAAATGAAGCCAGGCTCAGCAGTTGTTGACGTTGCGATCGACCAAGGTGGTTGTTTCGAAACTTCACACGCGACGACTCACGCAGATCCAACTTACATTGTTGATGATGTCGTTCACTACTGTGTTGCTAACATGCCAGGTGCCGTTGCTCGTACTTCAACTTACGCACTAAACAATGCAACACTTCCTTACATTGTTAAGCTAGCAAACAAAGGCTACCGCGAAGCTCTTCTATCCGATGAAGGTTTCCTAGAAGGTCTAAACGTCATTCACGGTAAAGTAACTTGTAAAGAAGTTGCTGAAAGCTTTGACCTAGAATACGTAGAGCCAGCTAAAGCAATCGCAATGTTTAACTAATTGCGTTTAGCCAGTTAGTGCCTTAGTGATCAACAGTCAGTAAAGCACTGCTCGCTAACTAAAAAGCCAGTACGACTCATTTTGGTCGACTGGCTTTTTTGTATTTATGACCATACACCTCAAGTACCGTGATCTCTTTATTTTTGGTTCTTGGTTCTTGGTTCTTGGTTCTTGGTTCTTGGTTCTTGGTTCTTGGTTCTTGGAGCTAGCATTTCACCTTAAAGCCATGAATCAACAGATTCCTTGGCGTAATACTACGTTCACAAAACTCCTCTATAGAAGCTTCGTAACCTTGTTCTTGTAAATAGATGGCGCGATCCAACGCCAACCATACTTCTAAAGGACGCATAAAGACTTGTTGAACCAAGCTCAATTTTTCCATTTCCCAAAAAAGAGCCTCTCCTTGAGCAAAATATGAATCAAAATCAATATTAGCTTCAAGCGGTAATGTCTTGATCTCAGATGCCCAACGGCAAAATGATTCAAAACCTTCGGACAATTCTGATTTTTTGATGCTAGGCACAGGCACATATTCGCCAATATTAAGTTCAGTTTTAAGCAATTGACTGAAACCCAATCGATAAGTCATCTCCAACTGGCGGTGCCTTTTTACTCTTTCCCCACCCGTTACGGTCTCTTGAAGAGGGATTCTTAGGTCACCTTTACTCAATATTAATGCCGAAATTTTCGCAACGGAAGACATCGCTTGATAGGTCTCACCGCGAATAAGATGGTAACAGCAAGGTGAAATGGTCACCGTTGGCAATCCATGAGAAACTGATTTTTTGACTAATTCAACATGAAGGTCGCCGCAAGCATGCAGTGCTACAGCATGTTGATTTGAATTGAATACTTCATCCGCCCTCTGTGAAAATGCATCACCTTGAACAAACGTCATGTCTAAATGTTGAGCATCTGCAATTGTTTGCCCGCTCTCACACAAAGACTGTTGCCATTCAAAGCTAGTGACTTTTTGGCAAGATTGTTGTGACAGAATTCGCCCTAAAAAACCTTTCCCCGAGCACCACTCCAACCACTCTTTGCCATGATGATGTTCGAGCGCAACTTCTCCCATCGCAACAATTTGTTGCAACTTCCTTCCCGGAATACCCTCTTCCGTTCCTCGATCCAGCTTTAATCCAGCAAGTTTCGTGCTATTGAACTGGATACTTTGGCTTACTTGCTCTAGTTGCGGAATAAAACGTGCAAGCTCTGCTATTAATATCTGAGGCTGATCTTTTAAATACTGGATGCTCTCAAGACTCAAGCTTTCTAACCAATCAATAAGAGGGCGATTCACATCTAACCATGGTTGTTGGAGAGTTTGGCATAGGTGGAAAGGCTCTGAGCGCCAGTAGACTTGGTGATCTAACAAAAATGAGTCGAGTATTTTAAATCGTGAATGCATGCTTCCCCCTATGGTGCGAGGATTGTAGGGGTTAGAGACCGAAATAGAAAGAAGCTATATAAGGAACGGTATAAAGAGAGGTAATACAAGACGTGAGTGTATGGAAGTCACGCTTGGTTAAAGCAAAAATCGGCCTGATAACAGACCGATTCGGAATCTAGAGAAACACTTCTAAATGTCTGATCTTCTGATCTTCTGATCTTCTGATCTTCTGATCTTCTGATCTTCTGATCTTCTGATCTTCTGATCTTCTGATAATTATCGAACAGGTAACTCAATGTCTTTAAACATTTCTTCTATCTCATCATTTGATTTTAGAGAAATGGCTTGCTCAACAACAGGACGAGTCAAATGCGGTGCAAAACGCTCCATAAAATCAAACATGTAAGAACGCAAGAAAGTGCCTTTTCTAAAACCAATGCTTGTGGTGCTGGCACCAAATAGATGACTAGCATCGATAGCAACTAGATCAGTATCTTGTTCTTGATCGATGGCCATACTTGCGATGACACCGACACCGATACCCATTCGTACATATGTCTTAATTACATCCGCGTCGGTTGCAGTGAACACAACGCGAGGCGTCAATCCAACCTTGTTGAACGCGGTATCAAGCTCTGAACGTCCAGTGAAACCAAATACGTAAGTCACTAGAGAGTAAGCAGCAAGATCTTCGATCGTGATATTTCGCTTTTGCGCCAGAGGGTGGTCTTTAGTAACGACTATCGAACGGTTCCAGTGATAACAAGGCAGCATAATCGCATCTTGATAAAGGTGTAGTGCTTCCGTTGCAATCGCAAAGTTCGCCGTCCCTTTAGCCACCGCTTCTGACATTTGGCTAGGCGTACCTTGGTGCATGTGAAGTGATACTTTCGGATAACGCGCAGTGAAACCTTTGATCACGTCCGGCAACGCGTAACGCGCTTGAGTATGCGTCGTTGAAATGTTCAATGTGCCCATTTCAGGATGAGTGTGCTCACCAGCAACCGCTTTAATACTCTCGACACGCGCCAAGATTTCCTGAGAGATGCGAATGATATCTTCACCGGCAGGGGTAACCTGTGTTAAATGCTTCCCGCTACGTTCAAAAATCTGAATACCTAGTTCATCTTCTAACAATCTAACTTGCTTACTAATACCAGGCTGAGATGTGTATAAACTCTCTGCCGTCGCAGAAACATTTAGGTTATGGTTGAGAACCTCAACAATGTACTTGAGTTGTTGTAACTTCATATCTAACCTCGTAATCCTTTACTCATTTCTGTGCTAACTTATTTGCAAAGCGAGCGTTATAGTCTTGTGTAATATAATTAATAGTTATAACGCTTCAAGCACAAAAATGACAGAAAAATTGAGCTTTTACAGACTAACAAACATAAATATCACTAACGCTTTGCAACCCACTCCTCATTCTCATACATTAGTTAGTAAATTTTGATTGCCGATTGCGCTCAACAAGAGATAATTAGAAATTGCAATTTACGAGTGCCGATACACAATGGAATCGTGTATTCTCTCCAGTTAGCTATAGAAAACAACAAGCAGACACAAACATATGAATATTGGTTTAATAATTGCCTTAGTAGCCGTTCTTTTGGTGTTAGTTTTAGGCTACAACATCATGCTTCAATACAAAGTTAAGGTAGAAACAGCGAAGAAACAGGAAGCTTCTCGTTATCTAACCATTATTGACGGAACAGAGGAGTTGATTGGTAATGCGCATCACATGCCTTTTAGCCAAGATCTTCTTGTATGCTTAAACAATCGAATTCTTGATGCGCTAGAAAATATGTATCAACTCGATCCAAGAAATAAGCAACTTGCCCAACGAATCGAAAGCGTAAAGCAACAAATCACTCAGCTTAAAGAAAACTACCAAGGTGGTGAGAGTACTGCATTCCGTGTACCAAGCAGTGATAAGCAAGCTATCATGATGCTTAAGCTTGTTAAACGCCTACGTGATACAGTTCGTAACGAACACAATAAAGGTCGTTTTGAAACTCAAGCTTATGTGGTCGAAAATGCTCGCTTAGAAACCATTCAAATTCGCATCAACATTGAGAACGTTATTAAGCGTGCAAACGACTCGATATCTCGTGGACAACCGGGAACGGCGATTCAGTTATTACGTAAAGGCATAGATGCGTTAGCAACCAAAAACGACTCATACTCTAATCAAGCAAAAGAAAAGCTTCAACAGATGCTCAACGATCTTGATCAGAAACGCCAAGATAAAAATGCGCAAGACTTGCAGCAAATGGAATCTAAAGAGCGTGATGAAGATATGGATGCCCTCTTCGGTCAGAAGAAAAAATGGTAACACTCTAATTCAAACGTTTAGAGGCCACCTTATTTTCAAAATAGGTGGCCTTTTTTATGTCTGGTGAATTTCCTTTCTCCTTATAGGGAGATCTCGATAGCTGTGATAACATTTCGTATTATCAACGAACTTTCCTCGACCATGTATCAAGAACTATTAGATCCAATTCACTCTTTTCTTAAATCTGAAACGCCAGATTCATGGATAGATGAAGCTAAGAAGCCTGAAAACCTTCACATCATTTTACGCGACCACATGCTCTGTGAACTCAAAGCTGCACAAAGTGCTTTGTTCTTAATCCGTAAGTACGCGGTTGATAAAGAAAGTGCGAAACAGCTCAACGAATGGATTTTGCCATACGAGCAATTCGCTTATCGTCGTATCGGAGACTTAGAATCACTTCGTGGTAAGAGTAATGTATCAAAGCAAATCACAGCGAAAGACGGCTGTAACTACGGTGCTGATCTCATCGATAAAATGGTACTTCTGATAAAAGAAGAACTGCATCACTTCTATCAGGTGATGGAGTTAATGGAAAAGAAGGGAGTGACCTACCAACCAATTGAAGCTGGTCGCTACGCTAGAGGTTTAATTAAGCAAGTTAAGACGTACGAGCCTGATGCTCTGGTTGATAAACTGATCATCGGCGCCTTTATAGAAGCTCGTTCTTGTGAACGTTTTGCTAAACTGGCTCCTTTCTTAGAAGAGGATATGGAGAAGTTTTATGTGTCTCTACTTCGCTCAGAAGCTCGTCACTATCAAGATTACCTCGAACTAGCGGAGCAAATCGCAGGGAAAGATATCTCTGAGCGTATTGCCCACTTCGCTCAAGTAGAAGCAGAACTCATCACTTCAGAAGACAGTGATTTCAAATTCCATAGTGGTGCTCCGATTTAAGCCGAGTAGTAAATCTAGTTCAAATCAATCCAATCCATAAATAAGAAGGCCAGCAAATTGCTGGCCTTCTTATTGATATCACTACCTTAACGTAAGCTTAAACTACTAGCGTGCCGTTTATCTCAGCGAGCACAGTTGCAGGGTCAACAGCTTGAGTAATTGGACGGCCGATAACTAAGTAGTCTGAACCGGCTTCAATCGCTTTAGAAGGCGTCATAATACGCTTCTGGTCACCAACATCAGCACCTACAGGACGGATACCTGGAGTCACTAACTTAAACTCTTGGCCAAGTGCACCTTTAAGTAAAGAAGCCTCTTGTGCTGAGCATACAACACCGTCCAAACCAGAGTTTTTAGTTAGAGAAGCCAAGCGCATAACTTGCTGTTGTGGCTCAAGATCTAAACCAATACCCGCTAAGTCAGACTGCTCCATACTGGTTAGTACTGTCACACCGATTAATAGCGGACGATCTTTACCATACGGTTCTAAGATTTCGCGAGAAGCGGTCATCATGCGCTCCCCTCCACTTGCATGTACGTTAACCATCCACACACCTAGCTCAGCAGCAGCGCGTACTGCTTTTGAACATGTGTTCGGGATGTCATGGAACTTAAGATCTAAGAAGACTGAGAAACCACGTTTATGCAATTCACGAACAAATTCAGGGCCAAACAGGGTAAACATCTCTTTGCCAACTTTTAGGCGACAAGACGCTGGATCAATACGATCGACGAAGGCTAACGCATCCGCTTGGTTATCATAATCCAATGCTACAATGATTTTTTGGTCGTTCATTTCATCTCCTAACGCAGTTAACTTTCTTTAAATAATCACTATAAACTTTAAATAATCAATATAAATAATAGCGACAAATAACAGCCATAAAAATGCAGCCCGAAAGCTGCAATTAATAATTTGGTCTATCAAGGACCATAAATCTATTCACCATCTAGCCCACGAATAGGCTTGATCGTTCCCCATCCTTTACATGATGGACAGTGCCAATACATTGAGTGTGTAGAGAAGCCACACTGACGACAACGGTAGTGAGGCTTAACCTTCAACTGTTCGCCAACCATGGACTGAAGTGTGGTTAAGCTTTCTTTTGCTCGACCTTCTTCAGCTTCTGCTAGGTGGTAATCAATTAATCGATAAAAGCCTTTCATGGTTGGGTTTTTAACCAATTGCTTCGTCAGTAATTCTTGGGCAGAGCCAACATCTTCATGGTGAGCAACTAATTGAGCGAGCATCAATTCAGCGGATACACCAGCCTTCTTCTGAATACAGGCTTTCAGGAACTCGACAAGTTGAGCTTCTTGTCCAAGCTTGTGGTAACACTCAGCAAGGGTTGGTAACACCTCACTGATAAAATCGATATCTTGTTCGAGAACGGATTCTAAACAAGTGATTGTCTTTTGATAATCTTCGTTTGCTAAATGGAATTTACCTAAAGCAATACTGGCACGAACACATTTCGGGTCTTCAGAAAGTGCTTTCTTAAAATGCTGTAGAGCTTTCGAACGATTGCCATCGGCTTGTTCTTGCATCGCAAGCTCACACCAAAAATGCGCGACCGTGGCACGCATCTTCATCTTTTTCTTACCCAGTTTAACGAGGATATTTCCGTAATGAATAGCCTTGTTCCACTCACGAGTTTGCTGATAAATCGCAACAAGTTGTTGTAAAGCGCCCTCTTTATGATCAGGTTCTTCTACAAGCTGTTCGAAGATTTTTTCGGCGCGGTCAAGAAAGCCAGAGACCATATAGTCTTTCGCTAATTGCTGTAAGGCGAGGTTTTTCTGATCGAGAGTAAGTCCCGAGCGAGAGATAAGATTTTGGTGAATACGAATAGCGCGGTCGACTTCGCCCCTTGAGCGGAACAAGTTACCCAAAGCTAAATGCGTATCAATGGTTTCATTGTCGACTTGAAGCAGTTCAATAAAGTGATCGACTGCTTTGTCAGATTGATCGGACAGTAATAGGTTCAAACCCGTCACATATTGACGGGAGATCTGGTGTGATTGTTTTTGCTTTTCTTGCTGAGCATTACGATTCCCCATATACCAACCGTAAGCGGCTGCAATAGGTAAAAGTAAGAACAGTAACTCTAACATCAAATAAGACCTTTAAGCTTTGGTATCAGCAGCTACCTGCTTTGATTGCTTATTGAGTTGTTTATTCAAGCGATGAATTTTAAGTTGAGATCGCATGTGCATATTGCCGAAGACTAACCAAGCAAGAGCAAAGCCTGAAACAAACACAACACCCAGTAGGCTTGATAGGTGGAAGTCACCTTGCGCTAGCAGATAGTTAAAGTTCACAGTCGTTTGGTTTTGAGAGCCTAAAGCCAGTGCAATTAGGAAAAGTGCGATAACGGCGACTATTTTTATAATTTTCATAGTTCATCACTCATTGGTTAGTTAGCTGTACGATTATGCAGGAAAATTACTAATCAGACCACCATATTATGGTCATAAAAAAGCGGCATACATTGTAGTATGCCGCTTTTCTTAATTCCGATAAGTAGTCTACAGCCCTGAGTTTACTCGCTCGCGTAGCTCTTTACCTGGTTTAAAGTGAGGAACGTATTTGCCTTCCAACTCAACCTTGTCACCAGTTTTAGGATTACGTCCAACACGAGGTTCACGGAAGTGCAGAGAAAAACTGCCAAAGCCGCGAATTTCGATTCGATCACCACTTTCTAGTGTTGAAGCCATGTGCTCTAAAATGTCTTTTACAGCGTCTTCAATTTCTTTTGCAGAAAGATGCGTTTGCTCAGCGCACAGTCTTTCAATCAATTCAGACTTAGTCATAGTTACCCTCGTTGGTTTTCTTTTTAGAAATTATAGACCTATCGGAAAAATAAGCAAAAAAAAAGGAGCCTTACGGCTCCTTTCTTAGCGAAAAATTAAATTATTCGCCTTTAGCAGCTTTGAATGCGTCTGCCATTGCGTTACCGAACCCGCCGTCTTCAGACTTGTTCAGTGAAGCCATTGCTTCTTGCTCATCAGCTTCATCTTTAGCTTTGATAGATAGGTTGATTACGCGGTTCTTACGGTCTACACCAGTGAACTTCGCTTCAACGCTGTCGCCAACGCTTAGGATTAGAGATGCATCTTCGATACGGTCGCGAGAAACTTCAGAAGCGCGGATGTAACCTTCAACGCCTTCGATTAGCTCGATAGTAGCGCCTTTCGCGTCAACTGCAGTAACAGTACCGTTTACAAGAACACCTTTCTTGTTATCAGCAACGTATGCATTGAACGGGTCGTTTTCCATTTGCTTAACGCCAAGAGAAATACGCTCACGCTCTGCATCTACTGCTAGAACAACAGCAGAGATTTCGTCGCCTTTCTTGTATTCACGTACAGCTTCTTCGCCGGCAGCGTTCCAAGAAATGTCAGATAGGTGTACTAGACCGTCGATACCGCCTTCTAGACCGATGAAGATACCAAAGTCAGTGATAGACTTGATCTTACCAGTAACTTTGTCGCCCTTAGCTTGCATTTCTGCAAATGACTGCCATGGGTTAGCTTTACACTGTTTCAGACCTAGAGAGATACGACGACGTTCTTCGTCGATATCAAGAACCATAACCTCAACTTCGTCGCCAACATTAACAACTTTAGAAGGGTGGATGTTCTTGTTAGTCCAATCCATTTCAGAAACGTGTACTAGACCTTCAACGCCTTCTTCGATTTCAACGAAGCAGCCGTAGTCAGTTAGGTTTGTAACACGACCAGAAAGTTTGTGACCTTCAGGGTAACGCTTAGCGATTGCTACCCATGGATCTTCGCCTAGTTGCTTAAGACCTAGTGAAACACGAGTGCGCTCACGATCGAACTTAAGAACTTTAACTAGGATTTCGTCACCAACGTTAACGATCTCTGATGGGTGCTTAACACGCTTCCAAGCCATATCTGTGATATGTAGAAGACCGTCAACACCGCCAAGATCAACGAATGCACCGTAGTCAGTAAGGTTCTTAACGATACCTTTAACTTCAGTACCTTCTTGTAGAGTTTCAAGAAGTTCGTCACGCTCAACACTGTTTTCAGATTCGATAACAGCACGACGAGAAACAACAACGTTGTTACGCTTCTGGTCTAGCTTGATTACTTTGAACTCTAGCTCTTTGTTTTCTAGGTGAGCAGTGTCACGGATAGGACGTACGTCTACTAGAGAACCTGGAAGGAAAGCACGGATACCGTTAAGTTCAACAGTGAAACCGCCTTTAACTTTACCGTTGATGATACCAACAACAGTTTCAGCTTCTTCGCAAGCTTTCTCAAGTACGATCCAAGCTTCATGACGCTTAGCTTTCTCACGAGAAAGTTGAGTCTCACCGAAACCATCTTCAACAGCGTCTAGAGCTACGTCTACTTCAGCACCAACTTCAACTTCAAGTTCGCCAGCAGCGTTCTTGAATTGTTCAGCAGGGATAGCAGATTCAGACTTAAGACCAGCATCTACAAGAACGAAACCGTTCTCAATAGCTACTACAGTACCTTTAACGATGCTGCCTTGTTGGAATTCAGTTTCAGATAGAAACTCTTCAAAGAGTTGAGCAAAAGATTCAGTCATTATTTAATCTTCAATAATTAAACGTCCATGGGTATCCTACCGCATGGGGTTGATAAATTCGCCGGTCATCATCCTTGCGACCAACGCTCGTACTAGCTCGGCGAAATTACCCAGCCAGTTTCGATTCAATATAGTGTAGTGCTTTTTCTACTACCTGCTCAATATTCATTGAGGTGGAATCAAGCACTAGAGCATCCTCTGCAGGGCGAAGTGGCGCCACTGGGCGATTACGATCTCTGTCGTCTCGCTCTTGGATCTCGCTCAAAAGGTCGTCAAATTTAACATCTAACCCCTTCTGTTGCAACTGTTTAAGGCGGCGACTCGCACGCTCTTCAGCACTTGCATCTAAAAATATTTTTGCTTCAGCTTCAGGAAACACAACCGTTCCCATATCACGGCCGTCAGCAACTAAACCTGGAGCGGTGCTGAATGCGCGTTGACGACGAAGTAGTGCTTCACGAACACGAGGTAAAGCTGCAACTTTCGAAGCCGCCATGCCTGTTTCTTCTTTACGAAGTTCACTAGACACATCTTCACCTTCGAGGATAACTTTAACTAAGTCGCCTTCAGCAATAAACTGAACGTCCAAGTGGGTAGCAAGCAGTACTAAAGCATCTTCTGATTCAGTATCAACACCGTGGTGAATTGCTGCTAAAGCCAGTACGCGATAGATCGCTCCTGAGTCTAGAAGATGAAAACCTAGCTTATCTGCTAGCAACATACACAGGGTACCTTTACCTGCACCACTTGGTCCATCAACCGTAATCACTGGGCTTTGAGAAGGCATCTTTTACTCCACGTTTTGTCGTAAGTTTTATTCTGTACTAGCGATTAGCCATTACTTTATAGGCGGCATATTATAAAGAAAAATTGAAACTCGAGCGAGGTAAATCTCAGATAATTCAAACTTGGTGATACATAGATGAATGCAACCGACTCAATATCAATCATCTTAAGTCAATAAGACTCTCACCTGCTTTTATAGACACAAAAAAGCCTCATAATAAACGAGGCTTAAAGATCTTGTAGAGGTAACTGAGACAAGCTTAGCCAATAATGGCACGAACCGCTTCTAAGTCTTCTGGAGTATCAACGCCTGCAGCAGGAGCTTCCATAGCGACGTCTACATGGATTTTTTCACCATACCACAACACTCGTAACTGCTCTAAACACTCAATACGTTCTAAAGTGCTCGGTTCCCAATTAATGTAAGTATTAATAAAACCAGCTCGGTAAGCGTAGATGCCAATGTGACGCAGTAAAGGAGACTCAGCGGCAGTACCGTTGTTAGCGTAAGCATCACGATCCCAAGGGATCGTTGCACGACTAAAATACAGAGCGTAGCCGTCTTTATCGGTCACAACTTTAACAGCATTAGGATTAAACACTTCATCAGCATGAGTGATTTCCACACCCAATGTTGCCATTGGTGCTGTGCTGTTCGCGAGGTTATTTGCCACCTGATTAATGATTGAAGGCGGAATAAGTGGCTCGTCCCCCTGAACATTCACGATAATATGGTCATCAGGAATGTTCATCGCTTTAATCACTTCAGCTAGACGTTCGGTACCGGACTCATGATTCGGTGATGTCATACAAACGGTCGCGTCAAATGCTTTAGCCGCTTTTTCAACTCGAGCATCGTCGGTCGCAATAATGACCTTATCTGCACCCGCCTTCATTGATTGCTCATATACCCATTGAATCATCGGCTTTCCACCAATATCAGCAAGAGGCTTACCTGGCAAGCGGCTCGATTGGTATCTTGCAGGTATAACAACCGTATAAGACATTACTTACCCTCGTCCATTGAAACAGTGCGAGCTTCAGGTTCTAAGAGAACAGGAATACCCTCTTTAATTGGGTAAGCAAGGCGGTCAATTTTACAAACAAGCTCTTGCTTATCCTTGTCAAAAGTTAGTTTACCTTTGCATACAGGGCAAGCAACGATCTCAAGTAGACGGTGATCCATAGTATTCCATAACCTCTTTTATTCTTTTTAAAATTTGCTGTTGCGAATATTCATCAAACTGCGCGGAAACAGGAAGATACCACCAGTTATCTTGAGCATATTCTTCGCATTTTACAGCGTCTTTTTCTGTCATAATCATATTCATACCTTTGTTTGCTAAGGCATGAAGTTCATCTTTATCAAAATCTTGATGGTCGGCAAAGCCTTGTGTAAAAATCACATCACCATCAAGATCTTCCAATGTTTTAAAAAAGCGTGGCGGATGACCAATACCAGCAAAGGCCACGAGCTTCTGCAAATCTGTTACCGACACTTTCTGGCCAGTCTTTAGGTTAACTGCTTTGCTCGGTAGCAAAGACATTGAGAACTCTCGCCCTTGTGCTTTACCACCATTGTTGACCAAAAAATCCACACTATCCAAACGAGATACAGGTTCTCTCAATGGACCCAAAGGAATAAGACTCTCATTACCAAAGCGTCTAACACCGTCAATAACGGCAAACTCAATATCGCGTTCAAGGGCATAATGCTGAAGACCATCATCAGTAATAATGACATCAACGCCTTCTTTCAGTAAAGCCTTCACCGCATTTGCTCGTACAGGATCGACCGCGACAGGCGCACCAGTCCGTTTGCGAATCAAACGAGGCTCATCACCTGAATGCTCAGCTGGTGTATTTTCGTCCAACACTAATGGGTAGCTTGGTGCTTTCGCTCCGTAGCCTCGAGAAACGACTCCGGGCTTAAAACCATGAGCTTGAAGCATTTCAACTAACCAAATCACGACAGGCGTTTTTCCATTGCCTCCAGCTGTTATGTTACCAACAACAATCACAGGCATAGGTGGACGATAGGTCTCTTTTTTACCGGATAGATAGGCGTCACGTCTTTGACCGCTGATCATTTTGAAAAGCAGACTCAATGGCCACAGCAGCGGCCAAAGAAGGTATTTTAACGGATGATTGTTAAACCAAATCTTTTCGATCACAACAAAGACCTAATCTTATCCGCTGAACTGAATTCGGTGGAGTTGTGCATAAGCGCCATCATGCGCGATTAGCTCCGCGTGTGCACCTCTTTCTACAATACGACCATCATCAACCACTAAGATCTCATCAGCCTGTTCGATGGTCGACAATCGGTGAGCAATAACCAATACCGTTTTGTCTTTTTGCAGCTCTTCAAGTGCAGACTGAATCGCTCGTTCAGATTCCGTATCTAATGCCGATGTGGCTTCATCAAGAATCAACACTGGTGCCTCTCTTAACAACGCTCTTGCAATAGCGATACGTTGCCTTTGGCCGCCAGATAGGCTTGCCCCATTCTCACCAACAATCGTATCAATGCCGTTTTCCATGCCTTCGATAAATTCAGTAGCATGAGCAAGCTTAGCCGCGTGTTCGATTTGTTCGCGAGAATATTTAGCTTCTGCTGCGTAAGCAATGTTGTTGGCTACCGTATCGTTAAACAGGTGTACATTTTGAGAAACAAGCGCAAAGTGCTCACGTAGATTTCTCAATTCGTAATCACGAATATCGTGTCCATCCAGTTCGATAGAACCAGAATCCACGTCATAAAAACGAGTAAACAGATTAGCAATCGTACTCTTACCTGAACCTGAACGACCAACAAGGGCAACAGTTTTACCTTTCGGTATATTAAAACTGACCTTATCAAGCGCTGGTTTCTCAGCACCTTGGTAAGTAAATGTCACATCTTTTACCGCAACTTCACCATTTACGGTTTCAGGTTTCAGCGTACCCTTGTTTTGCTCAGTATCTAA
The DNA here is from genome assembly GCF_963898195.1 of Vibrio sp. L3-7. Taxonomy (NCBI): domain Bacteria; kingdom Pseudomonadati; phylum Pseudomonadota; class Gammaproteobacteria; order Vibrionales; family Vibrionaceae; genus Vibrio; species Vibrio sp. L3-7. Next base: position 410,557 of record NZ_CAWQUW010000001.1, read on the forward strand.
GTCCATTAAACCAAATAGAGTGGTACTCGCCGCCATACCTCGTTGGAATTCCGACGTTACATTGGTTAACGCTTTTAGTGGACGTAGTAAGCCAAACATAGCCGAGAATACAACCGTAAATGTACCTGCCGTTAGCTCTGCTTTAATCGATTCAACACTGGCGAGATAAAGAACAACAACAATCGCGATAGAGGCAATCATCTGAATAATCGGGTTTGCAGCCGCTTGAGCCGTTACCAACTTCATGCTCTGTTGGCGCATCTGATTACTGACAGTATCAAAACGACCTCTTTCTAAGTCTTGACCACCGTAAGTTAGCACCACCTTATGGCCTTTCAGCATTTGTTCTGCCGAAGAAGCAACATGACCCATGCTGGTTTGCATGTTTTTAGAGATTTTTCTGAATCGCTTAGATACGATACTGATTGCCCACGCAACAAAAGGGGCGACAGCAAATAGCACCAAAGACAACTGCCAGCTATTCCAGAACATCAGCGTCAACAAGCCAATGATGCTAGCACCTTCACGCACAATACTGACCAAAGCCTTACTGGTTGCTGCAGAAACTTGTTCTGAATCGTAAGTAATGCGAGAGAGTAATGCACCAGTTTGCTCTTTATCAAAGAAAGATACCGGCATGTGCATAAAGTGACTGAATATTTTACGACGAATCTCCATCACCACGTTGCCAGAGACCCAACTCAAGCAGTAGGTTGAGACGAAGCCACTCACACCACGGATGAACATCATGGCAAAGATAATAATAGGGAGAGTGCGTAAAAAATCAGACTCAGCGTTACCAAAGCCTTCATCAAGTAAAGGCTTTAGTAAGGAAATCATATAGGTATCAGAGACGGCATTTATAATAAGCGCAATTACCGCAACACCAAGGCCTGCCTTATACAGTCGAATATAAGTCCAAAGTCTTTTAAATGTGACCCAAGTGGTTTCATCTGTTTCTGTTGACATAGAATCGCTTAATTTTCTCACAATAATCTATCTATTCTACTCCCTTACGAAGCATCTGCCTATACCACTGCCTCCCCTGATGTTCTCTAATCGTATGATATTTCCAACCTTCCTTACTGGTAGTGATGGTTATTTGCCCGCTTTCACCCGTATCTAGCCACGTACTTCCGGCTTCTCGATAACGTTCTACTACAGACTGGCTTGGCATACCCCACTGGTTTCCTTTAGACAATGAAGCGATAGCCAACTGTGAAGAAACAGCCTCGATAAATCGAGCAATAGAAGAGGTTGAGCTACCATGATGAGGAACCAACATTACATCACTTTTGAGTCGCGTAGCTTCGCGTGCAAGTAACCACTCACTGACTAATTCAATATCTCCGGTAAGAAGCATCGAAAACTCAGTGCTTGGCTCATAGATGCGGACAACACATGAATGAGGGTTATATGCTCTATCAACACTTTGAGGCGGCCACAAGACCTCAAATTCGACATCTTGCCAGTACCAAGACTCTCCAATCACACAAGCTTGATCATTAAACGTAGACGGACTATTGAGTGAGACTGGCGGTTTAAGTCTTTGGCTAACGCGTATCCATTTAGGGTTATAGTGAGAAAGCAATGCCTGATATCCACCTGCATGGTCAGAATCGAAATGACTGACAATCACCCCATCAAGTTCCTTTATTCCCCTTCTTTCTATCGTAGGTATCAATAGCGACTCAACCACAGACCCGCCCGGCCAAGCATTACCAAGATCATAAACAACAATCCGGTTATTTTTTTGAAGAACAACCGACAGACCATGTCCAACATCCAAGATATCGACTCTCAATACGTCTTGTTTCAACTTGCCAAATTCCCACCACAAAACAAATACAGCACTAGCGAAAAACAGCATTTTGCGATGGAAGTAATGACGTAAAAGACCCAATAGAAAAATGAAAAACACAAACAAGGCAGCGAGTTCATCATCAACCGTGATCCAAAAGCGTTCAGAGAAAGGCAGAGCCAAAACAACGGGCGTAAGCGATAAATCCACCAGAGTCCACAAATAACCAACGATATTGTTCTCTGCCCAGATGGATTCAAATATTAAGCTGATAAACATCGCTAAGAACAACAAAGGAATCGTCACTATCGAAATCCAAGGTAGCAGAAAAAAGTTGTATAACACCGAGACCAAACTAACCCCCTGAAAGAACAGCATTGAAAAAGGAGCCAGTAACAACGTCAGCATTAACTGGATTTTGAATAGCTTGAAGAGTTTTGTGACTAGAGGGCTTTTGTAAGAAGAAAGATGAGTATTAGAAGCAATATAAAGAACGGCTGCTAACGCTCCAAATGAGAGCCAGAAGCTACTCGAAAGTACCGAAAATGGCCAAATTAACAACACGACACAAAGACTCAAGACCACATATCGAATCAAGCTGATATTTTGACCTCGCCACAAGAAATAGCTCGCGATAACACACATCACTAGCGCTCTTAATGTCGGTAACGTAAACCCTGCAAACCAACTGTAGAAATACGCCAACCCTAGCCCAAATAATGTCGGTAACCAAAGGAGTCTAGGTGATAGCAATCTGACTAACTTCCCCAATTGATAACCTATTCCAAAGGCGATACCAATATGCAGCCCCGAAATAGCCATCAAGTGAATAAGGCCACTACTTTTGAGCAAATCCCATCGCTGAGTGTCTATAAGGTCACGATAACCAAAACTCAAAGCAATAATGAGGTCGGCATTCACCAGCCGACTTAACCTTTTTAGGCTGCTTTCGAACCACAGAGAACGCAAATTCGTACTAGAGTGAATTCTATACTTAGTGTCAGCCCTGTAAGTTGCGTTAGCAACAATGCCTGCACTAAACAGGTGCTTTTCCAAATCAAAGCCCACTTCATTTAATTGGCCCAAAACGGGTTTTATTGAAGTTGATAAGTAGACACTGTCTCCAAGCGTTAACTTGAAAGGTGTAAATAGTCTCAGTTTTATCAATTGAGGAAAGATTATTTTTTCACCGCCAATTGATCTAGCTACTATTACACTTTCAAAACCATGGCTATTTTCACTAAAAAGGCTAACAACTGACGCATTTATGGTAGTATTCTGCCCTGATTGAAATAATCGACTTGTCTGCATTTCAATCATATTTCCTAGGCAGATAACCAGTATCAATGCTGTTACTGAACCTCTTCCACTCCGGAAAACGCTATACTTTGTTGATGCTAGAAGTAATAACAGCATCAATGGTGCCCAAACCCAATGTGGCATCACAGGCCAAAAGCTGGCTGACACAACTGTCGCAGCGAATGAAATCAAGAACCAAGTGTTAAACAAGAGAGTAGCTTCCTCCTATGCCAAGAAAGTTTATCAAACGATTTATGCCTGACCATGAGCTCATCAAGCGTCAGAAAGCATTGAAAGTTTTTGGCAATGTTTTGTACAACCCCAATCTATGGTGCCTTAATCGTCGCTCTGCGGCTGGTGCGTTCGCTGTTGGGTTATTCATGGCGTTTGTCCCTCTACCAAGTCAAATGATTATGTCCGCAGGCCTTGCTGTTGCATGTGGTGTAAATCTGCCACTGGCTGTTGCACTCGTTTGGATAAGCAACCCAGTCACCATGCCAGTGCTCTTCTACTTTGCTTATAAAGTCGGAGCTTTTGTTATGCATGTGCCACCTCAAGCATTTCATTTCGAACTGTCATGGGACTTCATCTTGGCGCAAATGAGTACGATAGGACCTCCATTCCTATTAGGTTGTCTAATTTGTGGCGTGGTTTCAGCGATGATTGGCTATTTTGGTATTCGCGGTTTATGGCGCTACTCAGTAGTAAGAAGCTGGAAGAAACGACAAGCAAGGTATTGAATCTATACTCGTCTACTCGTTATTTTAAACGGACAACAGTAAAAATCAGACGAGTCATAGGCCTGTGCAAGATTGGTATGTAACCAAAGTCGTAAAAAATGCAGTTTGAATTCAATAAAAAAGGATCCCATCAGGGATCCTTTTTTTGTATCTATCGAAGCGCGACTTATTTTTTGTTAAAAGTTAATGCAATTAATAACAAATCGCTATTTAGAGCTAAGCACCGAGGCTGGATTTAACTTCGCCGCTCGTGATGCTGGATACCATGTAGCCAGTAGACTTAAAACAATCGCCGTACCTGAAACTACAACGACATCCATCATGTCGAGCTGTGATGGCAAGAAGTCGACAAAGTAGATGTCGCCCGATAAGAACTGATGGTCGATCAGCTTTTCAAGTCCTTTGATAATAGTCGTTAGATTGAGTGCCACTAAGACACCTATCGCACTGCCAATTAAACTTCCTAGTACGCCCGAAAATACGCCCTGCCAAACAAAGATACGCTTCACAAGACCGTCCGATGCGCCCATGGTTCTTAAAATGGCGATCTCAGAGGCTCTGTCTTTTACTGCCATCATCAGCGTTGAGACAATGTTGAAACAAGCCACGCCAATAACCAATACCATGACTAGATACATGATAGTGCGAACCAATTGAATATCACGATATAAGAAACCAAACTTCTGTTGCCAGCTGCGCAGGTAGACATAAACATCAAGCTGATTACCCACTTCACGCACAATGGAGTTCGCGTTCAAAACATCGGTGACTTTCAAAGAAACCCCAGTAACACCCTCACCTAAGTTGGCATAAACTTGGGCATCACCAAGAGGGATTAAAGCTAAGCTATGATCTATCTGACCGTTAAGCGTCAACAAACCGACCACTTTAACGCGTACACGCTTCGGTGCTTGCACCTTCACTGAACCATTAACTGTGGGAATCATCAAAGTCAGATAGTCACCGACTTTCGCGCCAAGCACATTCGCCACACCAGAACCCAGAATGATCTGTTGTTGCCCCGCTTTAAATTCACTCCAAGCTTGTTTGTCTATGAAACTAGAAAGGCTAGATACCTGCTTCTCAAGTTGAGGATCAACGCCTCTGACTTCAATCGCTTTTAACTCTTTGCCCTTTTCAGCAAGCGCAGTAATTTTAACATAAGGCGCAGCCGCGACGACTTTGTCATTTTTCACCGATTGCTCAATCACATGCTCCCAGCGAGTAACTGGCTCATTCACTCCCTCGAATTCACCATGTGGGATAACAGAAAGCACTCGTGACTGCAGTTCACGCTCAAAGCCATTCATGGCAGATAAGCCAATGATGATCACAGCCACACCAACTGCAATACCAATCGTCGATGACAAAGAGATAAACGACACCATCTTGTCTCGTTGTTTTGCTCGGCTAAATCGGCCGCCAATCAATAAGGATAAAGAAGAAAACACTTAGCTCTCCTCTTTTTCTACGTTGACCAACAATCCGTCTTGCATGTGCAATTGACGATCCATCTTGCCTGCAAGTTCCCCATCATGAGTGACGACCAAAAAGGCAGTGTCGTATTCACGGTTCAACTCACGCATTAAGTCATAAATAGACAGTGCCGTGTTGTGGTCAAGGTTACCGGTTGGCTCATCGGCCAGCACTAACGCCGGTTTGTTAACCAACGCGCGAGCAATCGCCACACGCTGCCTCTCACCACCAGAAAGCTCTGAAGGTCGGTGGTCAACACGATGACTCAATCCAACTTTATCCAACAGGCGTTGCGCTTCATCTTTTGCTTTAGCTGGCTTTTCACCACCAATAAGCAAAGGCATCGCCACGTTTTCTAACGCTGAAAAGTCTGAAAGAAGATGGTGAAATTGATAAACAAACCCAAGATGTTGGTTGCGAAGCTTCGCTTGTTTATTCGAGCTCAAAGACGCTAAATCTTGGTCGAGAAAGCTCACACTTCCCGCTGAAGCATCATCTAGAGCACCTAAGATATGAAGTAAGGTACTTTTACCAGAACCAGAGGTACCAATGATTGCAACCAGCTCACCTTTATCGATTTCGAAGCTGACTCCCTTGAGCACCTCTGTATCTAACGAGCCTTCACGGTACGTTTTACGGATATCATTGCATTGAAGAAAATTACTCATAACGAAGGGCCTCAGCAGGTTTCACAGACGATGCACGATAAGAAGGGAACACAGTGGCAATCAAGCTAAGTACAATAGCCAGAACCACAACAACCGCGATTTGAATTGGGTTAATCATGATTGGCAGTTGCCCACCAAACGAGAACAGAGCAACGCCCATCGCTTCTAAAATAGTATTGAGATTCATGGCTAAAATAATACCTAATACGCCACCAGATAAAGCACCAATCACGCCGCTACTTGCTCCTTGAACCATGAAGATCCCCATAACTTGACCATCGGTCATGCCTTGGGTTTTAAGAATCGCAACCTCAGATTGCTTCTCCATCACTACCATAATCAACGCTGAGATAATATTGAAAGCAGCAACACCGATGATCAACCCAAGCATCAAACCCATCATGTTTTTTTCCATGCGAACGGCTTGAAATAGCTCACCTCGTTGGTCTCGCCAGTCGCTCCATACCCAACCTTCAGGCAGAGGCTGGTTTGATAATTCTGCGACTTCAAATGGGTCATCAAAAAACAGTCGCCAACCTGAAATCGTGTCCGATTTGTAGCGCATCAAACGCCCAGCATCTTGGATATCTGTCACCATCAATTGAGCATCGATATCAGAACCTGTATTAAATATACCGGCTACTGTGAAATTTCGTTGGCTTGGAATACGTCCTAGAGGCGTGTATTGACTAGCACTGGTCACCATTAAACGAACTTTGTCGCCCATTGATACTTTCAAGTTTCTCGCCAAAGTATGACCGAGAAACAACTGATATTGCCCTGCTTTCAGTGAAGACAATCTGCCCGCAATTAAGTGGTTTTGAAGTGGGTCGTCCGAATTAGGTTCGATGCCAATCAATAGACCTGCAGACAGTTGAGCCGGACTTTGAATCACTGCCTCACTACGCACAATCGGTTCAACGTGACCATTAAGAGACATTTGTTCTGCAAAGCTTGGGGCTTGTTCAGAAATAGAGGTTGTTCCTCCGTGCTCATAAACCACAGCTTGAGGAAGAACACCAAGAATTCGGTCTTTTAACTGCGCTTCGAATCCATTCATTACCGATAAAACAGTAATCAAAGACAGTACGCCAATGGTGATGCCTGCCGTCGACATGTAAGAAACAAAACGGCTAAAGCGATCACCTGAACGGCCTTTCAAATAACGCAGGCCAACAAACATTGAAATAGGATGAAACATACTTTGAACCATCAAAAAGGGATGCGGGTTAATGTAACGGGTATTGTTGTTACTGTGTAGGGGGTAATTGAAAATATAGAGTGAATTAACTCAATTAGTTAGGCTTGAAAAACAGAACCTTGTTAAATTGCGAGATTTCAAACAACTATTTGAGACTTTCAATTAACTGACCTTGATTACTGCGGCCACATAGCGATAATCAATAGATCACTTCAAGGAACTAACGCATGACAGAACAAGAGTTTTTCACCGTTCACCACAGCCTTACCGCTAATATTGAGCCAATGGAAAGTAACTTCACTTTACCCTCTCAAATTCAATTTGAATCCGAGATCCCTGCCCCGTTTGTTGTGGCAAGTGAATTTAGCCAATTGGATCTATTGGCCGACAGTGCTCGCAACGAACTGAAAAACAGCGACTTGAAGAATGTCATTAGTTTATTGGATGCACAAAACTCTAAATTAAACCTCTTGTTGAGCTTTATGTTGTCGCAACAAGATGATGAGCAATTTCGTACCCACACCTACTCATTTGGTGCGAGTCAATTTTCCTGTTTTTCAAAAACAGACATAGAGCAGGGCCGCTTAGTAAAAGCCAAGCTTTTTATCGAGCACCCTGCCGCTGCTATTTATTGCTATGCGGAAGTTTTCGCTAGCGAGCCTAAAGATTCAGGCTTCGAAATCAAATTTAAATATGCTCATCTTCGTGATACTGACCAAGATTTGTTAATCAAGGCAGCCCTTCATCAACAACAAAAGCTCTTACGTCAACGCTCTTTAGAACGAGATAACAAGTAAATAGACATGACAAAACAATCCATTTTCACACTACCTAAACTCAAAGGCGCTGGTGATAAAAAACACATCGGTAACCTAGTTGGTTCATCTCTCGCGCTTGCTATCGCTAAACTTGCGGAGCAGCATAACAGCCATACCGTACTGGCTGTAACGGACCCACAAATCGCGCTGAAACTTCAATCTGAAATTGAACAGTTTACAGCCCATGAAGTTGCATTATTCCCCGATTGGGAAACGTTGCCATACGACAACTTCTCGCCGCACCAAGAGATCATTTCAGATAGGATCGCGCGTCTTTATGCACTGCCGACTCTAAAAGACGGCATCACAATCGTACCGATCAGTACACTATTGCAACGTCAGTCACCTCGCGACTTTTTGTTACAGCACACTCTGATGGTGAAAACGGGCGATCTGTACTCGTTAGAAAAACTGCGCCTTCAGCTTGAAAAATCTGGCTATCGTTACGTAGACCAAGTGTTTGGCCCGGGTGAGTATGCGAGCCGAGGTTCAATTCTCGACTTGTTCCCAATGGGCAGCAAAGACCCGTATCGTATCGACTTCTTCGATGACGAGATCGACACCATCCGTACTTTCGATCCTGAAAATCAGCGCTCTATCGAAGACATATCTGAGATTCGATTGCTGCCCGCTCATGAGTTTCCAACCTCAGAAAGCGCAATCGAAGATTTCCGTATTCGCTGGCGTCAGCAATTCGATGCGCGCCGTGAACCAGAATCTATCTATATGCAGGTTTCTAAAGGCACTTGGCCTGCTGGTATAGAATATTGGCAACCGCTGTTTTTCGAACATACCGAGACCTTATTCGACTATGTTGCGGATGAAGCACAAATCTTAATTCTTGGTGACGTAGAAACCGCCGTTGATTCTTTCCTTACCGACGTTGCTCACCGATACGAGCAACGGGGTGTAGACCCATTACGCCCTCTGCTAACACCAGAACAACTTTGGCTAAAGAAAGACGAACTATTCGCACACTTCAAACAAAAGCCTCAGGTCAACCTGAGCTTAGACTCAATTGAAGAGAAAGCTGGGCGTGTCAATTTACCGGTTGCGTCTCTGCCTGATCTTAGTGTTCAACATCAGAATAAAGAACCTCTCGCTAATCTAAGAAAATTCACCGAAGCCTTCGATGGCAAAGTCGTCTTTTCTGTAGAATCTGAAGGTCGTCGTGAAGCACTTAGTGAATTGCTTAGAGGCATCAAGGTAAGACCTTGGGAGGTTAAAAACCTCGACGCGGCAATTAAAGCTAAAGATAAGTTCAGCCTGATATTAGGCTCAGCTGAGCATGGCTTTATCCATGAAGAACAAAATATAGCCCTTATTTGTGAAAGCGACCTGTTGGGCGATCGCGTAATTCAACGTCGCAAGAAAGATAAGAAAAGCGTTAACAGCGACACAGTAATCCGTCACCTAGCTGAACTTAAACCGGGTCAGCCTGTTGTTCACATTGACCACGGTATTGGTCGCTATATCGGCCTGCAAACGCTCGAAGCCGGCGGCATGAAAACCGAATACGTAACGCTTGAGTATCAAAACGATGCCAAGTTATACGTGCCTGTTGCTTCTTTAAACTTAATTGGACGCTACTCTGGTGGTGCTGAAGATTCTGCGCCGTTGCATAAGCTTGGCGGTGAAGCATGGCAGAAAGCTCGTAAACGAGCGGCTGAAAAAGTACGTGATGTTGCAGCGGAATTGCTTGATGTATACGCCAAGCGTGAGCTAAAACCTGGCTACAAATTTGTACTCGACCGCGATCAATACGCGACCTTCAAGTCTGGATTTCCATTTGAAGAAACTGACGACCAAGCCATGGCTATCAACGCGGTGATGTCTGACATGTGCCAAGCTAAAGCCATGGATCGCTTGGTATGTGGTGATGTTGGTTTTGGTAAAACAGAAGTCGCAATGCGCGCGGCGTTTGTGTGTACCGACAACAGCAAACAAGTAGCGGTGTTAGTACCAACCACCCTGCTTGCTCAGCAACACTTTGAAAACTTCCGAGACCGTTTTGCGAACCTTCCGATTCGTGTCGAAGTTCTGTCTCGATTCAAATCCGCCAAAGAGCAGAAGTTAATTATGCAAGATGTCACCGACGGCAAGGTCGATATCTTGGTCGGTACCCATAAGCTACTTTCTAGCGACATTAAGTTTAAAGATCTTGGCTTATTGGTTGTCGATGAGGAGCACCGATTTGGTGTTAGACAGAAAGAAAAAGTGAAAGCAATGCGCGCGGATGTCGATATCCTAACGCTAACCGCAACACCGATTCCGCGTACGTTGAACATGGCTATGAGCGGCATGCGTGATCTGTCGATCATCGCAACACCACCAGCACGACGCTTAGCAATAAAAACCTTCGTTCGCGAAAGTGACGATGCCATGGTCAGAGAAGCGGTACTCCGTGAGATCATGCGTGGTGGTCAGGTTTACTTCCTGCATAACCAAGTTGACACCATTGAGAAAACGGCGGAATCACTGCAAAAACTGATTCCAGAGGCTCGAGTAACGGTGGCTCATGGTCAAATGCGTGAACGCGAACTAGAACGCATCATGAATGACTTCTACCACCAGCGCTTTAACTTGTTGGTGTGTACCACCATCATTGAAACAGGTATCGACGTTCCTACGGCGAACACTATCTTGATGGACAGAGCCGATAACCTCGGTTTAGCACAATTGCACCAATTACGTGGTCGTGTGGGTCGTTCACACCATCAAGCTTACGCGTACATGCTGACGCCACACCCGAAGGCAATGACTAAAGATGCGATCAAGCGTTTAGACGCGATTGCCTCTTTGGAAGATCTCGGTGCGGGCTTTACCTTAGCAACCCATGATTTAGAAATTCGTGGCGCGGGTGAGTTGTTAGGTGATGAACAAAGTGGCCAAATCCAATCGGTTGGTTTTACCCTTTACATGGAAATGCTTGAACAAGCAGTTGAGGCACTAAAAGAAGGCCGAGAGCCATCTCTTGATGACCTATTGCGTGAGCAAACTGAAATTGAAATGCGTCTGCCTGCGCTATTACCAGACGACTATATTCCAGACATCAATACCCGCTTATCAACCTATAAGCGTATTGCGAGTGTCAGTGATACCGATGAATTGGCAGAGTTAAAAGTCGAACTGATTGATCGTTTTGGCCTTCTACCTGATGCAACCAAGAATTTGCTTTCTGTTTCAGAACTTAAGTTGGCGGCGGCATCAATTAAAGTGAAGAAAATAGAAGCTCATGATAAAGGTGGATTCTTAGAATTCTACCCAGATGCTGACATAAACCCGACCTACCTTGTTAAACTGTTGCAATCTCAACCGCAAAAGTTTTCAATGGAAGGACCAACAAAGTTCAAGTTTACGATACCATTGGTCGACAGACGGAAACGAATTCAATTTGTTAGTGATTTATTGGGCGAATTCAGGCAAAACTTGCTGCCATCAGCTTAAGACTCAATCCACTTGCACATATAAATTATCCAGCCGATAGATCGGCTGAAAGACGGAGTAAAAATGAAAAGACTGATCCCACTGCTACTATTGTTCGTCTCATTGCCAAGTTTGGCGCAGAGACAATTTGATATAGAAGTGATCATTTTTAAGCGCGCAGTTGATGCAGAAAAAGTGAATGAATCTTGGCCAAACACACAGCCTAAGATTTCACTTGAGCGCGTGGGTTCATTTCAAGACACCCAATACCGAGCAAAGAAAGGCGTCCAGATGCTTCCTTACTCGGAATACAAGCTAACGCCTCAAAAAGATAAGCTACGTAAACACGCTGGCTTTGAAGTTCTAATGCATACAGCTTGGCGTCAAGGTGATCAAGGTAAGAGCTCAGCGCCTGTCTTCCACATTCAAGCAGGTAAAGACTTCTCTAAAGATTTTAATGCCGACGGCTCAGAAAAAGGAGCCGTTACTACGACAACAACAGGTGCTGATGGCTTCCAAGAAGAGACCATCGATAAACCGCTTTACGAGTTAGACGGCAAACTACAAATCTACGTGCAGCACTACCTATACGCTGAAACCACACTGGATTTAAAAGCACCAAGCGTTCGTGAAGTCACTCTACAAGAACAACAAATTGAGCTAGATTCACCCGTAAGTGGTGCAGAAAGTAACGTTCAAGTCGGTAACTTAACTGAGATTTCTCCGACAGTTGAAGTAGAAGAATTCCTAAAGAGCTACCGTATGGACCAAAAACGTCGCATGCGTAGTACAGAGACTCATTACCTTGATCACCCTCTGCTTGGTATGGTGATTCAAGTTCGACGCGTAGCGCAGTAAGTCGCTGTATAAGAATAAGAATTCATTCGTAAACAACTCAGCTTTGATTATATAAATAGTGACTTACATGAGTACTGATCTATATAGATATTGAGCTAGATAAATACTGAGTTGTATGGATTAATGATTCAAGACGCCCTCCATTGTGAGGGCGTTTTATTAGTACTTACAATGTTAATTGGTACGTCCTATGAGCCCTGATTTTCAAATCAATACCCAACACCTCAGCCTCAAGATTATTGAAGCTTCTGACGCTCCACAATTTTCTCAACTGGTTCAATCATCTCCGAGCTTGTTTCCATGGGTTGATTGGTGCCACGACGAATTTTCTATCGTAGAAGCAGAAAGATTCATTCTTGCAACTCGTTTAAATTGGGTTAAATCTGATGCGTTTGGCTTTGGTATTTTCGAACGCAACAGCGATAAACTGGTCGGCATGGTTGCCATTAATGAGCTATACCACACCTTTAATATGGCGAGTTTAGGCTATTGGGTAGGTGACCGGTTTCAAAGAAAAGGGATCGCGAAAGAAGCGATGCAGGCCCTATTTGAGTTTTGCTTTGCTCAACTGAAATTAACGCGCTTGGAAATTGTTTGCGATACAGAAAACCGACCAAGCCAAAGACTGATAGAGAAATGTGGCGCCGAACGAGAAACGATTGCGAAGAATCGCTTTGTTTTTAACGGTAAGCCAAAAGATGGCGTGGTTTACTCAGTATTACCGCCAACAGCTTAGCCCGAATCCGCTAACAAAGATGATAAGCAGTTAAAAATTCAAATATCACTTAATCGACACGATCAAAAAAGAGCTCCGAAGAGCTCTTTTTTATCATCAGCGTAACCACCTTTATAAGGCTTAACTGATTAGTGAAGCTTTAGGTTTGGGCGAAGTACACGGTTAATACGACCAACCAGCATCATCAACGATGTTTTGATTAGTCCGTGCAGCGCCATTTGGTGCATGCGGTACAAAGAAATGTAAACGATACGAGCAATACGACCTTCAACCATCATAGAACCTTTAGTCAGGTTACCCATCAGACTACCTACCGTAGAGAAGCGGCTTAATGAAACAAGCGAGCCTTTATCTTTGTAGATGTAATCTTTAAGGTCACGGCCGTTTAGCTTGGCGATAATATTGCCAAATGCACAGCTTGCCATTTGGTGAGCGGCTTGTGCACGAGGTGGAACAAATGAACCATCAGCTTGTGTACATTGCGCCAAGTCGCCAATAGCAAAAATATTGTCATCAAGCGTCGTTTGCAACGTGTTTTTCACAACTAATTGGTTGATACGGTTAGTCTCAAGACCACCAATATCTTTCATGAAATCTGGCGCTTTAATACCTGCAGCCCAAACCATGATTTGTGCTGGGATCTTCTCACCATCTTTAGTCGTTAGGCCGTCAGCATCAGCTTGTGTAACCATTGTAGTCGTACGCACAGTAACACCAAGCTTAGTAAGCTCAGAGTGTGCTGCGCTCGAAATACGAGGTGGTAGAGCAGGAAGGATACGCTCCCCCGCTTCAACAAGGTTAACGTTCAGCTTGCTTGAATCTAGATCACCGAAGCCGTAAGTACGAAGCTCTTTAACCGCGTTGTGCAACTCAGCAGAAAGCTCTACACCTGTCGCCCCAGCACCAACAATCGCGATATCGACTGTACCTTGGCCATTCTTAGCGTGCAGTTTTAAGAACTGGTTGTTCATTTCAGTACGGAAACGGTGTGCTTGTTCTGGGCTATCAAGGAAAATACAGTTGTCACGAACGCCAGGAGTATTGAAATCGTTTGACGTTGAACCGAGAGCCATCACTAGAATATCGTATTCAAGCTCACGACTTGGCATAAGCAGTTCACCGTGATCATCGGTAAGCTCGCTCAGTGCAATCACTTTACGCTCACGATCGATGTCGTTTAGGCTGCCCATTTGAAAATCGAAGTAATGGTTTTTTGCATGAGCGCGGTAGCTCAAAGCATCCACGCCTTCATCCAATGAACCGGTTGCTACTTCATGAAGTAATGGTTTCCATAGGTGACTCGCTTTACGGTCTACCAGAGTAATCTGGGCACGCTTTTTACGACCTAAAGTGCGGCCTAGCTTAGTTGCTAGTTCTAAACCACCAGCACCGCCGCCTACTACGATAATTTTTGTCAAAATGACAATCCTCTACAAAATGAATAAATGGGGTTCAGCTCGAATACTCCAGCCGATAAATTCTATGTATCTACTCGCCTTGCGCTTAAAGGCTATGGCTTATCTGATAACTGCGAAAATGAATAACAGCAACTCACGAGTAGTTAGAGGGATACGAACAACAAACTTAGGTTTGAGGTCCTGTTTACATGGATAAAAGGTGACTACCTGAGAGGTAGAGCACAAATAGTGGGCAAGTTTATCACTCGCTCTCAGTTTTTCTTGATATTTATCAAAATATTTTTCTTCAGAACATTATATATAGCAAAAAGATGACCGCAACAAAAATCCTTACCCTTAATGAGGATTCGCCACTAATTAGTTAACGATTGCGTAAACTCGTCGATAAAACACATTCAACAGATTTATCAGTCATCGTCTTTCGGTTTCAGATATAAAAAAAGCAGCACTCGATGAGTGCTGCTTTTATAAAATAAACCAATAATTAAGCGTTCTTGAAGGCTTTCATTGCTTGAAGATGTTGAGAAATTTTTGTGAACTTATGACTCTCTTTTTCGTCCCAGATAATATCGTAGTAGTCTTCGAGCGCTGCGGCAGTTTTGGTATTATCGTGAATTTCATCTTCACGAGAAAGTACCACTAAACAACGCCCTTTGTTCTTCATACGATACTGAGCCACGCACTTAGTTGCGATATCTTCGTATTCTTCTGGACGGTCAATTCTGCCGACCATATTGTTCTCAGGCTGCAGATTGGGGTTGAACACCACCTGCTTAATACCACACAAGAAACCAATACGCTCAGACCAAAAACCGCCTAATCCTACACCACAAATAATTGGATGCGGATCGTCTGATTGTTCAATCACTTTATGCACTTCTTTGAGCAAGTGTTGCATATCGTGTTTTGGGTGCAAAGTACTGTAGTTGATGAAACGAATGTCATCATCAATGAATTGCAACTGCAGTACTTTTTCGTGGTTGCCAGGGCTTGTAGAATCGAAGCCGTGCAAGTAAATAATCATTTGTACCTCCCCCGTTGAATGCTGGTACGCTTAGATTAATCTAACATGAAAAATAAGGTTTTAAAGGGAAGAGCGCCGAAATTATATTTTTCACTTCCTAAACGTGATCCTAACAACAGAAAGTGTGACTCAGAGCCTCTGCTTCATGTAGGTAACTTTCATCGCCCCACAGTTGATGCGCAAGTAAATACCACAACATGGCCATCATTCTACTGCGTGGCAACCAGGCCTCTACACCGTCGAGCCAAGGCTGAACATCATGAATATCTCGCAACTGACAATACTTTTGAACAGACTCAGTGACTGGAACGCCAGCAACCGAAATTGTCAATGTTAGATCGAGCCTAGGATCGGCTAACGCTGCATACTCCCAATCAATAATCTTAATCCCGTCACTATTCTTCACTAGATTGTAACCGCCCAAATCAAAGTGACATAAAGACAAGCCTAGATTTGGGATACTCGGAGCCACGCGCCACTGTTGATAAATTTGAGTGTAGACGTCAGTTTTATGAATAGCATCAAGTTGAAGCCAATAATGGTCGACTCGCGACGTGAAACTAAATGGCTGGAGAGGTAATCGCTTGGTGTTAACCAAATGCACAGAGATCAGCGTTTTCAACAAGTCATCAAGATCTAAACCTTCGTCGAGCGAATCGCCAGCAATCCATTCGACCAATAGCCCGCTCTCATTAACGACTATAGGGCCAGGCCCAAGACCAAGACGTTCAATCGCAGAGAGCACTTGATACTCTTCATGACGAGAAATGAAGAACGCTTTGGTGATTGATGTAATCGGACGCCAAACATACGCGGTGCCATCGGCTAACACCAACTTCCAACATCGATTGGTCAAACCGCCTGTCAGCGTCTGTGCTCTAACTGGCGGCTCAGAAAAGTAACTATCAAGCGAACTCAGACTGGTATCAAGAAGCTTAGCTTCAGACCAAGAAAAAATTGCCATTATTCATCCCTATAAACGTCTTCATTTCCCTACAAAAAAGACACTGACCAAAAGCCAGTGTCTCTTCATTAACAGTGCACAATGTACTGCCTTCGCGCGTGGCCAAGCTATACGCTGCCAAGATTAAGCGCAGTCAAGACTAGACATTGTCAATACTGGCTGCGCATAGTTGGCAAGTAAGCGAAATTAAAGACCCAATAGGCTCTTAGATTGTTGCTTACGGATTTCAGTCTCATCAGCCCATTCAATCAAGCCAGACTCAAGATCCATTAGACGCATAGTCATTTTGTAGTAAACGTCTTCGTCGCTACCGTCTTTCTTAACGATGCTTGATAGGTTGCCGTACAACATGTACTGCGCGCCAACCATCTTACCGAACTGAATCGCTGAGCTTTGGTTTACAAGCTCATCATTGTTTTGGAAGTTCAATTGGTCACGAACAGACTCTACGCGGTCCATATCAACGAAACGGAACTTACCAGAGTTCAGCATTTTAGTACTGATAGTGTCAGTGATTGACTCAGTATCGATGTGCTCACTTGTCTTGTTCTTGATTCGCTCTACGAACACGATTGGACGTTGCTCACGAGTGATGTAAGACACTGAACCAGACGCCATCATGCTATCGACCATTTCACCCGCAATCGTTTGAAGGTCAGTTGAACCGAAATCGATTGTCGTGGTTTCTACTGCTTGTGCATCACCGTAGCTTACCTTGTTTGAACAACCGCCTAAAATAACCGCTAAACCTAGTAGCGCAACGACACTCTTTTTCATTTTGTTTCCTCAACTTATCACTGAGTGGGGTTACCCTCACTCTTAAATGCTTATATTGGCGAACCAAAAGGGTCCGCTTCTTAAAATCTAGCTTACTGCTCTCGGAACTGAACTCTAAACTGAGTTGCGTTCGGGTTTACCGACACTTCCGACAACGAAATACTTTCAAAACCGCGAACAATCGCTTGCTTCCAAGGACCTTGTTTAAGGTTGACCTCCAGGCCTGCATCGTCGTACCAGTAGAAACGATAAAGGATATTTTGATCGCCTTTATAGTTACTGTTTAAACGAACAATCCCTCTAGTGTGACCATCGACTTGGTCAGTGCGGATATCTTCAACCAATAGACGGCTACCCAATACCTTGTCACCAAAGAAAACGTTCTGAGTCAGGCTATCAACTCTTACGCCAGTTGTGTTATCAGCACAACCAGCCAGAGCCATAACCGCTGCTAAGCTCACTAACCACTTTTTCATTACAGCCTCCCTAGCTGTTTATGCCACATTGTTGCGTTGTTTCCTTGTCGAGAAATCCAAACCAAGGTGGTCTGCCCTTCTCGAATATCAAAATCATACGTTTTAGCACCTGCTTCCAACGTATATTGACCGCTATTTGCTACAAATGTGCTGCTCTTAATCTCTGCAGGCAATGATTGCCAACTGCGAGTGTCTGGTTGCTCCGTGAATACGTTCCACACGTTGAACAAAATATTACCCACATCGTTGCCTTTGGTCGCTTCTTTACGGATACGGTCTTTAGCTACCACACGTAGCGCTTGGCGAATCACGATACTCGTCATACGTTCAGACAAGTCATTCTGAGCCATCGCATTTACGTCAGTAATTAAACTTTCAGACAATGGTTGCCCATTGATTCGTAAAGCAGAAAAGCGTTCTACGTTTTGGCTTGGGTAGTATGGCAGCGCCAAAGAGTATATTGCCCCCTGATCGCGACTGTCATAAATAGGTAAATCTAGTCGCCAACTATCCATAGCTTGAACAGCACTCTGCTCTTGAAGAACAATCACTCGCCCTTGCCCACCACCTAACTTAGAAGATTGCTTATAGCGCTTTTCAAGTGTTGCTAAGTCTTGTCGCATTCCTAAACGAGCGGCTGTCGCCATCGTTCGATCGATGATTTCTTGGTTTTCCGGCATAACGGCCAGAGCACGTCGATAGTCAACATATGCGCTGTTTAAGTCATTGGACGCTTCATAAAGCAGCCCTGACAAAAACATCAAATATGCATTTTGTACAGATTGCAGCTTTTTACCCGCATCAGGGTAATTCGCAAGGATGCTACCGACATTGGCAGACAAACCTTGAGATTTAGCATCGCTAGCTGCTTTTTCTAGCTCGGCTTCGCGCTGTTTCTTTGCTTGTTCTTGTACCTGGTTGGCGCGACGCATTTCTATCACCGCACCTTCTAAATCATTTTTCTTAAGATAATTTAAACCGAGATAGAGATGAAGAAAGCCCAACTCGTAATCAGGCGGCGCATACTCGGTAATATTGTCATTCACAGCCAACGCACCCACGCTGGTTGCACTGTCTGAAATAGAAATTACTGCTTTGCTTTGTTGATCTTTTACTGCCTGATCAGCCAATTCAAACGAAGACTTACTTTCTGGATACTTTTGATCAAGCAGGTTAATTCTGCCCCTTTCAAAATTATCAAGAATATCTCCTGCCGCATAATCTGGTAACTCTTGTTGAGCCTCTGAATAATCTCCAGATTTTACTGCTTGGTATATCTCTTGGTTTTGTGCACTGTAATGGCTGAACAGACTTCCTGCCGACATACTCGCGCAACCTGCGGTCAGCGCCGATAACAGGGCAATAGAAGCGAATCTAAACTGTTGCTTCACTTAACGTCTCCGTGCATGTTTTAAATGCCAACTTCTGTACGATTAATGGCAAAACGATACTTTTATAACTTAATACGTTTAAAAAAATCACTTCGCCCAATTGATGCCGGTATTCAGACAACAAATGAAGTTTAAAGTTGGCATACAACCTACAATTTATCCAACTAGCTAAGTAATCAACTAACTAATCACTCAACTAGCTAGCTATTCAACCAACTGATTATTCAACTAGCTAATCAATAGCGGCCCAAGCGGACGACCACCGACTAAGTGCATGTGAATATGGTATACCTCTTGGCCGCCGTGAGAGTTACAGTTTACGATAAGACGGTAACCATCTTCGGCAATACCTTCTTCTTTTGCTAACTTACGAGCAACAGTAAACATGCGTCCCATCATCGCTTCATCTTCCATTTCAACATCGTTAGTTGTAGGAATCAGCTTGTTCGGGATAATTAGGATATGACTAGGAGCGCGAGGGTTGATATCGCGAAACGCCGTTACTAAGTCGTCTTGATATAGCAGATCTGCAGGGATTTCTTTATTAATGATCTTACTAAAGATGGTTTCTTCAGCCATGTTTTTCTCCGATAAAACATTTACTTTTTAATGTTTTGAGTATGCGCTATGCCGCAACAAACCACAATAAATCCGCTTTAAAGCATAATAAAAAACACCGTTCAAATCAAAGAAAACGAGCCTTAGCTCTCAAGAATGGCATGTTGATTATAACTGAGGGTTATTTTTGACGTGTGCGTCATAAAATGCGTAAGTCGAGCTCAATAGAATGCTGACAATTTTGTTAGTTTTACTTTGACCTGACATTAGGTCGCATTTTATTTAGGGAGAAAGCCATGAAGGGATCTGTGATCAAGCGTATGTACGCTGGTTTCGCACTGATCATCATCATGTTCGCAGTCACGATAACCATCATGATGAACAGCATGAATCAGATACATAGCAACTTTGAGAGTGTTTCAGAAACCTCACTACCACTTGTTGCGCTTTCAAATCAAACAAGTGTTCAATTGCTTTCTGCTGATAAATCATTCAAAGATTACTTAACCACACAAAACGCTGAACGCATGTCTGCAATGCGCACAGAGTTTACAGCATCACAAAACTCTTTTTCTGAAGTACTCGGTAGCTTAGAAGGTGCGAGTCAGAACAACGCCACGCTCATCGAGCGTATTGCCCAGTTAAGGGCCATGGAACAGCGTTACTTCGCCGAAGCCGATGAAGCGATGGACAATTACGTTGCGATGTTCGAAGCACAAGAACAAGTACAGAAAGCGTCGCGCGACTTTCAACGTCTGCATTCAGAGTTGACTGTTGGTATGAAAGAGTACGTTGCCGACCAAAAAAGCATCTCTGTAAAAGTAATGGCGAAAAGCTACTTCATTAAACTGCAAGACGCTGAAGTGATCACTTCAGATGCATTAGCAAGTTCTGATGTGGCATTCGTACAAAAAGCAGTAAACCAAAATAAAAAGGCCGTTACTCACCTTAACTACGCTTATCGCGGCCTATCCACGCAATTGCCAGCACTTAAAAATGTCTTTGATGAATCGGTTCAGAAATTCACCAAAGACGTTGGTCAAAAAGGCGGTGTGTTGGACAAGCACAACAACTACTTGAAAGCGAAACAAGCTCTGTACATCAACA
The DNA here is from genome assembly GCF_963898195.1 of Vibrio sp. L3-7. Taxonomy (NCBI): domain Bacteria; kingdom Pseudomonadati; phylum Pseudomonadota; class Gammaproteobacteria; order Vibrionales; family Vibrionaceae; genus Vibrio; species Vibrio sp. L3-7. The sequence continues at coordinate 431,295 of NZ_CAWQUW010000001.1, forward strand.
TTGCTAACTTAGCGGTTGAAATTGACCAAGCGATGGCGGTACTTGATTCATTCAATGTCACCGCAGAAGAGCAATTAAACGCTTCACTTGAAGACGCAAGCAGCATCTACGATAAAGGTCTGTTCAATGCGATTGCCATTGGTATTGTTGTCACCGTATTCGCTGCAGCAATTGGTTACCACATTGCACATAGTGTAAGAGAGCCATTAACTCGCATTCTAGGTACACTGGAAGGACTAACTGAAGGCGATATGACTCAGCGAATCGATATTCGTTATGACAACGAATTCAGCCGTGTGAGTCGTCACATCAACACCTTAGCCGACAACCTACGCAATATTCTGGTGAAACTGAATGACGCTTCCGATGACTTAACTAAGACCGCAAGCGTAAACCAGAAAACCTCTACAGAGACCCAAGCTCAATTGAACAACCAACGTGAGCAAACGGCAACTGTTGCGACTGCGATGACAGAAATGTCTCATTCTGTACAAGAAGTGGCGAACAGCGCGCAAAGCTCACTAACCATGGTTCAACAAGTAGAATCGGCTTCTGAGTCTGGTCGTCAGATAATGAACACCAACATCAGTACCATTAACCAGCTCGAGGTTCGCCTTACTGAATCTGTTGGTGCTGTAGGTGAGTTGCAACAAATGAGTAGCCAGATTGGCTCAATCCTAGATGTTATCCGTGGTATTGCTGAACAAACCAACCTACTTGCACTCAACGCGGCAATCGAAGCGGCGCGTGCCGGTGAGCAAGGTCGTGGTTTTGCAGTGGTTGCCGATGAAGTTCGCGTGCTTGCACAGAAGACCACTCAATCAACGTCTGAAATCGAGACCATGATCAGCAACCTGCAATCAAGCTCGAAAACAGCAAGCAACGTGATTGAAAGTTGTATGAGCGATATGGACATGTCGGTTCAACAAGCTTCAAGTGCCAACAGTGCGATGGAAGAGATCCAAGCCTTGATTCTAGAGATCAGTCACATGAGTACACACATCTCTCAAGCAGCCGCTGAACAGAGTGAAACTTCTGGTGATATCGCGCGCAATATCGAAGACATCAACCACATCGCTGATAAGAGTTACCAAGCGATGTCTTCAATTGCGGAGGCAAGCCAAAACCTAACAATTCTCGCAAACCAGCAAGGTGATTTGGTTCATCAGTTCAAGCTATAGATAGCTGAGAAATTGATAGATATTTAGTGCGAATATTGGGACTTATTACCCAATAGTGGTAACTATTTGAACAAGGGCAACTTTTATCAAGGGTTGCCCTTGTTTTTTATGATCTTTGTCATTATATGATTATTAAGGCTTGCTGCTTCCCGTTTTTTTCTTTCACCTTTATGAGCGAGCCGCTATTAAGGAATTTATATGGCTGTTCATGTTGGCATTATCGATCAAGATCCCATTCGCTTGATCACCCCACTACTCGATAACCGAACGATCAGCACTCATATCGTGTTCATCGGTGACAAGAATCAAGTCAGTATTTACCAACGCTTAGACAGCGTTTTGCAAAAACGCGACATTACGAGTGAATTTTTCGAGATCCCAACCCTCGTAAATACGTCCGCGATTAAAGAATCTATCCAAAACCTTGCCGAAGACCTCAAAGCTCGTGGAGAAGAAGTGAAACTCAACGCAAGTTGTGGCCTTCGTCACCGCCTACTTTCTGTCTACGAAGTATTTCGTACTTACCACTGGCCAATCTTTGTTGTTGAACCAAACAGTGACAAGCTGTGCTGGCTTTACCCGAATGGTAAAGAAGATGCACAAGTTCAAGACCGCATCACTATCGACGACTACCTGACTGTGTTCGGCGCTCGCGGTGAATTCAGCGATGTACAGTTGTCTCCGCAACTTGATCAGAAGCTTTATGAACTAGGTGAACGCTGGGCAAGTAATGCATTAGAACTCGGCCCAGGCCTTGCTACATTGAACTACCTTGCAACGACCTGTCGTAAAGAACAGAGGCTTGATGTGGGGTTGTCTGAGAAGCAACAAGGTTATCGCGAGCTAAACATGCTGTTGAGCGATTTGGTTGAAGCTAAGATCGCCACTTATGACAATGGTATTTTAACGTTTGCCAATGAAGACGCACGACGCTTCTCAAACGGCGAATGGCTTGAAACATTGGTTCATAGCACAGTTAAGCAGATCCAAGATGACATGCCGACCATTCAAGATCGCTCTTTGAATGTTCAGGTTTATCGTCAACTCGGTGAGCGCGAGGTACGTAATGAGCTTGATGTTGCTTCTGTAGTGAACAATAAGCTGCACATCATCGAGTGTAAGACCAAAGGTATGCGTGATGATGGCGATGATACCTTGTACAAGCTAGAATCGCTTAGAGACCTTTTGGGTGGCCTACAAGCACGTGCCATGTTAGTGAGTTTCCGCCCTCTTCGTCATAACGACATCACACGAGCAGAAGATCTTGGCCTTGCATTGATTGGCCCTGACGAATTAAAAGATCTTAAAACACACCTAGCGGCATGGTTTACCGCCGCCGGTGGTGATGAAGATTTAGAGTGCTAAAAGCCAATAGACTCTTAAGAGCTCAACGCTCTTAAGTAAATCTAAAAAGGCGAATGACTATTGAGTCACTCGCCTTTTTTGTTCTCTAGCTGTTTAGCTCTATTTTCATCTTTCAACTATCTATGCCTTTAATTTCTTTGCCTCATAAAAAATGGCCGCATCATTCGATGCGGCCATTTTTAAATCTTGGAAACAGACTTAAAGTATTTTTACAACTTAAAGCATTTTACGAGCAGCTTCTACAACCACTTTGATTGAACGAGCTTCTGTTACTTTTAGCGTTTCGTGATCAGGCGTCTCTTTTTGAGTACGGTTGATGATTACACCAGCAACACAACCCGCTTTAAGACCAGAACTTGCACACATAGTTAGAAGCGTTGCAGATTCCATTTCGAAGTTTAGAACGCCCATGTCTTGCCATTCTTGCATAGAGCCTTGGAAACGCTTAACAACGCGACCAGAGAACGTGTCGTAACGCTCTTGACCTGGGTAGAACGTATCACTTGAAGCCGTTACGCCCATGTGAACTGTTGCACCTGATTCATCAACTGCCGCTTTCATTGCTGTTGCAACTTCGAAGTCTGCAACTGCTGGGAACTCCATTGGAGCAAAGTGCAGGCTAGCGCCGTCTAGACGAACAGAACCTGTAGAAACAATCATGTCACCCACGTTTACGTGTGGTTGGATAGCACCAGTAGTACCAACACGAAGGAAAGTGCGAACACCAAGTTGAGCAAGCTCTTCAACTGCGATAGAAGTAGATGGACCACCGATACCTGTTGAACATACAACAACTGGCTTGCCGTCTAGCTCTGCGCGGTAAAGCGTGTATTCACGGTGACTAGCAAGAAATACAGGATTCTCCATCTCTTCGGCAATTTTTTGCACACGAGCAGGATCACCAGGAATGATCGCAAGAGTAGCACCGTTAAGATCTGCTTCAGTAACACCTAAATGGAAAACAGCTTGAGACATAGTTCGCTCCTTTTGGCTTATTGGGCTTTGTTAACCCTTATTTAAGCTCATAGTAAATTCGTGGGGTACGAACACACTCTAACCAAGCTCATTACAAAATGAAGTGACACGCGTCACACCAATGATCGCAACAAGTTTTCAAGTTTCACGAAAAACCGATTGGCATCACAAAAATAAGCAATCCATACGCCTACGTTGCATACTAATGAGACAAAAAGCGCCTTTAACGTATTTCCGCTAAAGGCGCTTTTATAAGAAGAGCATTCGATATCAGTAAACTGAATTTAATCGGCTTTAGATTTGAATCGAAGCAGACGCAATGCGTTCAATGTCACCAATGCCGTCGCGCCACTATCCGCTAATACGGCTACCCACAAACCTGTAATTCCAAACAAGCTCGTCACTAAGAACACACCTTTCAAACCGAGTGCGAGTGCGACGTTTTGGCGAATATTATTCATAGTCGCTTGCGACAACTCAATCATCGCTGGCAATTCCGTTAAGCGATTGTGAGTCAGTGCAGAGTCTGCCGTTTCCAACGCCACATCTGTACCACCGCCCATTGCTATACCCACATTAGCGGTTTTCATCGCTGGCGCGTCATTGATGCCATCTCCTACCATCGCCACATGTGATTGTTTAGATAACTGTTCAACGTAAGTCACTTTATCGCTTGGAAGTAGACTTGCCTTATACTGCATACCAATCTTGCTGCTGATCGCTGCCGCGCTTCGCGGGTTATCCCCAGTAAGCATGATAGATTGAATTCCCAAGTCATTAAGTCGTTCAATCGCAAGCTTAGCGTCACTACGTAACGTGTCTTGCCAAGCAATCAGACCAATCACAGTCGCAGCTTGCTCGGTTGATTCATCTTGATCTTTAAACTCAAGAGCAATCACAACCGTCTTGCCCTCGCCTTCTAATACCTCAACCTGAGAAACAACATCGGCACCAAGATCGAACGTCACCTTAGAAGGCGATAGAACCTGATACTTAATTCCGTCGACATCGCCTTCAACGCCACTGCCGATCAATGCTTTCTTATTGTGCGATTCTGGGATCTCAACATTCAGTTCTTTTACTTTCGCCACTAGCGATTGAGCCAATGGATGCGTAGAGCCAACTTCAATAGCACCGACTACACGTAGCATCGCCTCTTTCTGCCACCCAGATAGAGCCTGAATATCCGTAACCTGAGGCTTACCCTCAGTTAATGTACCCGTCTTATCGAAAGCAATCGTTTGAATTTTCCCAAGCTGCTCTAGCGCGGCGCCGCCTTTGATTAAAGCACCACGTTTTGCCGCTGCAGCCAAACCAGAGGTAATGGCTGCTGGCGTTGAGATAACCAAAGCACAAGGACACGCAATCAATAGTAAGGCCAAACCACGATATACCCATGTTTCCCAAGGTTGGGCAAACAACAACGGTGGCGTAATAATCACTAACAATGCAACGAACATCATTAACGGTGTGTACCAACGGCTGAATTTATCTAGGAAGCGCTCTAGAGGTGCTTTACGTGATTCCGCCTCTTCAATCAGGTGAAGAATACGGTCAATCGCGTTTTCGCCCTGTTTAGACGTTATCGCAATGCGTACAACTTTATCGACAACCACGGCGCCTGCCATGATGCTATTACCTTCGATATGCTCAACTGGGATAGATTCGCCCGTTAAAGCACTCTCATCAAAACTTGCGGAATCGGTGATGAGCTGGCCATCAGCGGGCAAACGAGAACCTGCTGCAACTTCGATGACATCGCCAGGGACAAGATCGCAAACTTCAACTTCAACACGTTCGCCGTTAATAATCTTGGTCGCATTCTCAGGGACGAGTGCCATTAAGGCTTGAACACCACTTCTTGCTCTTGATGAGGCAAAAGCTTCTAAGCGTTCACCAATCAAAAACAACAGTAACACCATAGCTGCTTCTGCGGTTTCACCAAGATACAAAGCGCCCAGTGCTGCAACACTCATTAGCGTTTCTATCGCAAAAGGCGTCCCTGAACGAGCAAGTAACACCGCTTTTTTGGCGACGGGATAAAGCCCTAGTAAACAGGTAGCAACAAATAAGCCTTCGCTCAGTTGAGGCTGTGAACCTTTGAGTAAGGCGGCGATTAACATGGAGACTGCAATCGCTAGAATTTGCCAATTCGGTTGAATGTAAGCTTGCCAAAAAGTCTCTGGTTCTTGTTTTTGTTTCTTGGAACCCACTTCCGTCAAAGGGAAGCCTGTTTTGATAGAGACTTGTTCGATCGTTTCAGCAAGGTTTTCACTATCGAATTTAACAACAAGTTTTTCGGTAGCGAATAACACTTTAGCTTCAATAACACCTTTGATGTTACTGACCGCTTTTTCTATTTTTCGAGCACAAGCTGGACAGTCCATTCCCGAGACCAACCAACTTTTTGAAAATTGGGCGTTTAGAGGTTCAGTTAAGGGCAGCCGGTCTTCTTCTCCACTGTCTGAACCACAACAATCATCTGCTGGGGCAGAAGCCGTCGTAGAACTACAGCATGTTGATGAAGAGCCTGCGGCTGTAATACTGGTAATTTTAGGACTAGAACAGGTCGCCCCAGTCGCTTGCGGTTGAACGTCCACTTTTGTAGAACGGCACGCTGCGTGTTTTGCGCACATAATGTATCTCCTTAATACTCAAAAGCCTTGAGGTTGCTGCTGACCAATGACAGCAAAAAACCTTAAGTTCATCAGAAGTATAAACCTTGGAGGTAACTCCAAGGTCAAGAAGAAAAAACCAAACAATCCAATTTTTTAATAAAGTAGCGGTGCTATCGCGGTTTAACTTCAGCGCACTCTTCTCTATTTGCAGACACATCATCAATCAAAACCGCATCATGAGAACAGAAAGGTTGTGTATTCAAACTCACAATAGATACGTCCTCTTCGCCATGGTCAACTTCAGCGCCTTGCATCATTTCGGCAATATGATAACGAAGTACCAAGATTCCCAATAATCCAAACAAAACATTGCCAAAAGCTTGCCCATAAAGTACACCCAGCGCGCCATACCATTGCGAGCCTAAATATACGAATGGCAGAGTACCCAGTGTCGCTTTACCCAAGTTTAGAGCGGTAGAATAAAGTGGCTTGCCTAGATTATTAAAAGAAGTATTCGCTACAAATAACGCGCCGTTAAACGTGAAAGTCAAAGCAACATAAGTACAAAAAGCAGCAACAAGGGTGGCCGCATCCCCTTTGAGACTAAAACCTTGGATCACGTAGTCTTGGACAAAGTACAACAGAATACAAACCGCAATGGTATAAACCGTGGTAACCAACAAAGAGTTGTTCAAGGTTTCTTTAACTCGGTCCATACGTTCAGCACCAAAGTTCTGACCAATGATTGGCCCCACAGCACCAGATAACGCGAAGATAACCGCGAAACACACAGGCGTCAAACGGCCAATAACCGCAAAACCCGCAACGAAATCCTCGCCATATTGTGCAATACCCGTTGTAACGATCGCATTACCGATCGGTGTTGCTGTATTGGTGATAATCGCAGGAATGGCAATGGCTAGAATAGGACGAAAGTTAATACGCCACTGCACCAAAGAGGGAGGTGCAACGAGCTGATGACTGCGAATTAAAGGATAAAGAGAGAAGAAAAGTACAGACAAACGAGCGACAACAGAAGCAATCGCCGCCCCTTCGATGTTCCAACCAAAGCCAAAAATAAAGAGAGGATCTAATATCGCGTTGACGATACCACCCGACAATGTCGCCCACATTGAACGCTTTGCATCACCCGCGGCTCTTAAACCTGCACCTGCCGCCATCGCCAACGCTAAAAATGGCCCACTAGGTAATAGAATTTGTAGATAAGCTTGAGCACGTTCAGCGGCCAAACCTTTTGCACCAATCGCAGCCAGTAACTCAGGAATATACGCAAACATCACCGCAGTGATCGTCGAGCTAATAACAAACGCGGTTAACATAATACTGGTGCTGAGGTTTCGAGCTTGATCCTTATCTTTGGAACCAATTGCTTTTGAAACCAGAGCGCCCATTGCAATAGAAGTACCTATCGAGACGGAAGTCGAAAAGAAAGTCAGAGTCCCTGCAAAGCCCACCGCAGCTGCCAGTTCAACCTGTCCCAACATACTGATGAACAACATATCGAGTAAATCGACAACAAATAAGGCCATCAAACCTACAGAGCCTGCTCCCGACATCACCAATATGTGGCGCATCGTTGAACCTTCTACAAACTTTGCAGTTTGATTTGACATGAAACCTCCAAAAACTGAAACATCACAAGCTAAATCTCCATAAGTTTTAGACCTTCTAAAAAAGATCTACAAAGACAAACTCTACGAAGAAAAGCTCTAAAAAGAAAAAAGGCGCTAGTGCGCCTTTTCTAATTGTAGGGTATTGAGAAGAACAATCGTTCTTAACACGCTACTATACCTGATGTTTGAAGCATTCATCTAAGTTCTTGCCAATTGCTCTCAAAACATCGGTTCTGGTGATAATACCCACCAACTTTTTGTTATCGATCACTGGGTAAGCTTTTGGTTTTCCAACTTGCATCATATCCGCCAGTTCAATAATGGATAACTCAGGCGATACCGATAGCACTTCTTGGTACATGCAATCACCCACAACATGTGTGTCCTGACAGAAATAGCTAACCTTAACCAATTTCTCTAATAAATCTTGCTCCGAAAGAAAACCGATAACTTGCTCATTCTCGTCAATTACAGGTCCACCCATATGATGGCTACGCATCACTTTGTCTAGCGCGAGACTTAACGCCATATCGGGTGTAAATGTGACAACCCGCGGCGTCATATAATCTTTCACTTTTATTGAATTCATTGCGTTCTCCCTAAAGACTTTTCATTATGTCTTTCTCTATCTTGTTAAGTTAATTGTTGTCTAAAATCTTGATTTTACTAAATGGATTTCAACAATTTTATTGATAGGTAAAACCTACCAAGAAGAAAAAACCAGGTTTCAAAAGGCTTGCGAGCACTTTTACGTCATCGAAAAAAGAAAAAACAGTGCGCTTACAAAGCCTTACTTTTCCTTGCTTAGGCTTACTTAGCCGTACTAGCCTAGATAGATAAACCCTGTAATCTTCACGGCACAAAAAACGAAAAAGTCAGATTCAGGTAATTTATGCAACACGACAACAACATGTACGCGTATATTTATTCAGGCAACGATGGAACGGAAAATACACTTATTGCTATTGTTGATAATGAAGAAAAACCACTTATATCTAGCTGTGTGGATGAGATTAAACGCATGTCGAGCCTAGCTATTGATCTTGCCGCTAAGCACAACCTAAAAGTTAAGCTTGTTAAATATCATAGAGAGCAAGAGATCGACTTCGGCTTGTTCATGAAATAGTGACTTGTTACTCATGTCGGTATTGACCAGTTACCAAGACTTGTTATTAGACGCCAAGCCTTGTAATTATCTAGCAAATATTGTTAATGACGCATGAATGCCGTATTTTGTGACCAGCTTTCGGTAGGTAATCACATTGACAATGATTACCTGTTTTAATCGATAAGCGATAGATCCAGATAAACAAACGGCCTTATCGCTTTTCAATGTCCAAATACGGCCCGCTATGACTTCGCAACGTTCACCTCAAACTTATTTATCTAGCTATATATTTAAACTGACAAGCTACTTTAGTGAGTTATTGGATTTCCAATCACGTATCTGGGTTGTGCACATCTTTGAAGACTCGATTACCGATCAATCGTTTGTGATTAATGAAGACAGCTTTAAAGAGCCGTTAGAGTGGATGAAGAAACGAGCGTATCAAACCGAGATGCTTGAACGAGTTGAGAAGATGAAAATCTCACAAGTCATTGAGATTAAATTTGAAGACAAGATGCACCGTTTGATGCGAGTGAAGTAACCTTTATGTTGTTTGATCATTTACAGCATTTGATCATTGGCAGAAAAGGCCAGTAACAAAAAATAGACACAAAAAAGGCCAGCAATCGCTGACCTTCTCTCATTTCATGTCGTTAGCTGTCTGCTAGCGAGCACAATACGCTTCCCATAAACGCAGAGCCTTTGCATAAGCTTCAGCCTTGTCGTGCGTTTCTGCGAATAAAATCGCAGTCATGCTGTCAACGACACTATTCGCCATCAACTCCATTTCATCTTCTGGCGTGCCTAATACACACTCCTTAGGAAGAGGAAGCTCCGTATTCATGGTTCCTTCCCAGTAGAATGACTCTACTTTTTCAGGAGAACTCATCCACACGGTTTGGCTTACTTTCGGGTTGTATTCCGACTCACCATTCATACCTTTAAATGAAATCACTGAGTGGGACTTGTTACCAATGAACTGCTCAACTTCCGCATGCAACTGCGGGAAACCTGGGTGAAAACTACCACGTAACCCCAAACGCCCACCACCAGGATTTAGCGCTCGAACCACGGTATTAATCGGGGTACGTAAACCGTAACGATGTTTCCAGCCAATCATAGTCTGAGCTTCAGGTGCAAAGTTCGCCAAAGGTAAATAGGCAATACCATCGGCTTCAAGGATTTGTTTCGCGTCTTGTGGGTCTGCAGCAAGGCGAACACCCACAAGATCTAAATGAGTCTCTGCGTGCGTGCGACCACTTGGCTTATCCATATAGCCATGCATCAACACTTTGTAGCCATCGTCTGCTAATATTTTTGCTGCCAACAAATTCCACGGTTTACCACTCGCCGTATCATTGCGTTTTCCGGCATAACACGGCCAATCAATATCTGCGCCCAAATCCGGCACTCGAGATTGAAACGCTTTTACAAAGCCTGCAATTTCTTCATTAGTTTCATTCTGCACACGAATTAACATCAGTAGCATAGCCATTTGGTCGTCTCCGACTTCACCGCTTAAATACTCATCCATGATGCGATAGGCTTGTTCGAACGACAAAGGCTTGCGCCCCCTTTCACCTCGTCCAACAGTACGAATACACTCTAAAATACTACTCATTGACTATTAATTCTCTTCCGTAAATATCAATAAAATTTAATACGCCTTAGATTCTATGACACCCACAGCGCATTGCAAAGCGAATCGGGTACTATCAACGACTATCCATTGAGAACAACCAAGCTAGCAGTAAATCGATGAGGATTCAAAAATGACATTGATTGGTACCCGAACAAAAAACTGATTGGTATTCGAACAGGAAACTGACTAGCATTCTAAAAGTAAACTTATTGGTGTAAAATTGCCGCATGCAATGCTAACCGCGACCTACTGAGTAGTATCAAATGACTGTAAGAAAAACTCTGAGCCAAAAGAAACGTGAATCGATCGTTGCTGCTGCTATCGCAGAATTTACCGAGCGCGGCTATAAAGCCACCAGTATGGATAAAATTTCAAGCCGAGCAGAAGTGTCTAAGCGCACGGTTTACAATCACTTTGCGAGTAAAGAACTGTTATTGGACGAGATACTAGACAGCATTTGGGCCAAAACGCTCACGGCGACCCACTTCCCATATCAAACGGAACAACCACTTGCTGAACAACTCGCTTCGATTGCCAATCAAGAGCTTGAGCTTTTAGAATCCGAAGGTTTTATCGACTTATCTCGAGTGTTATTTTCTGAGTATTTTCATAATGCAGAGCTCGCACATCAGGCCATGGAAAAATACTCTCAGGCCGAGAGCGGTTTAACGGTTTGGATCAAAGCTGCGTTGGCTGACGACCGTTTGGTTGAATTAGACCCACTATTTGCATCCACTCAGTTCATTGCTCTACTCAAGTCTTTTGCGTTCTGGCCGCAGATCATAGGTCATACTCCCTCTCCAGATAAGCAGCAGAAACAAGTAATTATAAAATCCAGTGTCGAGATGTTCCTCAAACAGTATGAAGCGGAATGAAAGTTTGAGTTTAAATAAGTTTTACTGAGTTTGATTAGAGATGCACACTAGGCTGATGTATCATTTGTGGCTCTCTAGTTAATTGTTCGACGCGGAACTTTATATAAGCCCTAGCTCGTTTACCAAGACCAAGAATTCATGCCAAAATTGATCAGAAAAATTTGGGTACACGCTTTCATGCTATTCGCTATGTTAATGGCCACCATAAGTGTGGATAACATAGCGAACGCCAATGCTATGCAGGTTACTCAAAATCTATCAATGTCCTCAAATAGCATCTCAACACCTTATTCAAGTGCCCAACCCAATGTTGAACACCATTGTTGTGGTTCGGTCTGTTTGCTAAAAATGTCACCATTGATTGTGTCGGAGTCCTTCGATACTCAAAGTGGATCTTTAGCTTTGATCGAGAGAGAACCTTCGCACAAAGCGATTGTTGCACCTCAAGCGCCATATCGCCCCCCTATTTCTTAATCGCTTGTCTCTATTTGGCAATACTTGCCACCACGATAAAAACAGCCCTATCGCTGTAAACAATGACATCCAAATTTAGGAAATAAACACATGAAAAAGCTATTTAGCCTATTCGCAGCTCTGATCATGAGCGCTTCAATTAATGCTGCTCAATTTGAAGAAGGCACTCACTATAAGATCCTTGATGTAGCAAAAGCCGACAAGCCCGTCGTGACTGAGTTTTTCTCGTTTTACTGCCCTCATTGCTACAAGTTTGAAGGCGTAATTAAATACCTGAAAGAAGACTTACCAGAATCAGCTAACTTCCAGAAAGTACACGTTGCATTTATGGGTAACGACATGGCAGTCCCTATGGCGAAAGCTTATGCGACCATGATTGCACTCGACACTGAAGAAAGCATGATTCCAGCAATGTTCACTCAAATTCACGAGATGAAACAGACACCAAAAAACGAGGCAGAATTACGCCAAGTCTTCATTGATAACGGAATCGATGCGAAGAAGTTTGATGCCGCGTACAACGGCTTTGCCGTTAATTCAATGCAGAAACGTTTTGATAAGCAATTTGATGCCAGCACACTAACTGGCGTTCCAGGCGTACTCGTAAATAACAAGTACATTGTCAAGCCAGACACCATCACCAGTTATGAAGAGTACAACCAGCTAGTCAAATACTTACTGACACTTTAGCAACCGCTCATCTATTTTGACTATCTGACGAGTTTAAATGTCTGACATGTTTAAATAGCTCAAAGCCAGTGATTTTATCGCTGGCTTTCTTGCCTATACATCTTGAAAAACCGCTCATTCCTCTCACCACTTATACTCACGCCAACACTCAGAACGATTGTTGACTGGCATCCACCCTCATTTCTCATATACTGCACCCTATCAAGTCATCCACTACGCTATAACATTCAAAATATTAGCACTCAAATATTGGGCACCTTTATGATCATTCTGACCACGAACTTTGGCGACATCGAAATTGAACTTAACCTCGAAAAAGCGCCGGTAAGCGCTAAAAACTTTCTTAAATACTGCCAAGATGGCTTTTATGAAGGCACCACGTTTCACCGTGTTATCAAAGGTTTCATGATCCAAGGTGGTGGGCACACTATCGACATGACAGAAAAGCCAACACGTGCCCCTATTGTCAACGAAGCTAACCGTGGCTTGAAAAATGTTATTGGTTCAGTAGCAATGGCACGTACTGACGCACCACATTCAGCGACAGCACAGTTCTTTATCAACCTTGATGACAACGACTTCCTAGACCACACCTCTACCACAAACGCAGGTTGGGGTTACACGGTATTTGGTAAAGTCTCGGCGGGAATGGATGTAGTAAATAAAATTGCTGCTGCCCCAACGACCATTCGCTGGGGACACGAAGATGTGCCATGTGAAGATATCGTTATTACCAAAGTCACCATCAACGACTAACACTCATCCTAAGCTGGCTCCTGAAAAATAATGTTTGCCCAAACGAACTTACGAAACCACAGTATTTAGCTAAGAGACGGTAATGGGCGACTAAGACATAATGTCAATCCTTATCAGAACGACATTCCAAAAATGGTCGTTAGTCACCACTTCCCTTAAATAGAAAAACGTTGTTGATGCTAACAGCATTCATATTAGTTACGATGACAACAGTTGTAATGTCATCGTAAGAATTAGGTGCAAACAGATGTCAGAAGAATTTGATAGACAAAATAGCTTTGGATGGATGATCAATGTCATCGCCAACAAAGCGAGCAAAGATTTCGACCTAGAGTTGAAGAAACACGGCCTAACCATCGCATTGTGGCCAACATTGATGTGCCTATGGGAAGAAGAAGGCATTACGCAGCGTGATATTGCCGCGAAGTCTAAAGTAGAAAACTCTACGACGACGCGCACCTTAGACAAATTGGAGAAGCTTGAGCTAGTTGAGCGCAGAGCCGATCCAAACAGCCGTCGCTCCTTTAGAATCTATCTCACAGAGAAAGGCAAGGCGCTTCAAGAAACGCTAATACCGATCCCGATGAAATTAAACAAAGAACTGGTGAGTGCGCTTGACCCACAAGAGCAACAACAAATGATCAGCTTACTAAAGAAATTGGTCGCAGCTATCTAGCAAATTCACGCTAAAGCTAAAGGCTTGTCAGCTCCGGGCTACCAACAGAAAACAGAAACGAAGCCCTCGCCTCAGCAGCGAGGGTTTTATTTTTTTCTCGACCATTTGATGTAACAAAAGAGCGAGGCAATGATCACAGCGCCGCCCAACAGTTTCTGTATTTCAACACTTTCCCCGAGCATACTCACACTCAGTAACAGCGTCCAAATAGGCTCAAGGATCATGATCAGCGCTGCCACTTCCATATTCACGGAATGTTGACCCACCGTTTGCAATAAGTAACGGATCGATGTCGCGACAACCGCTGAGACGATAAACCAGAATATTAAGGTTTGATTTATTTCAAACTCTGGTTGAGTGGTCATCGAAGCAAACGCTAACCCACTAACACCCACCACAAAAAGCTGCACGCAGATTGAAGCTATAGGTTTGATGTTAGTAATCACACGCTTATTCATGACAAAGTGAACCGAGAGCAACATCGATGCTAATAGGAAATAGATCTGACTCTGCTCAACGTGCCAGCCGTTAGTTAGGGTCAGCAGTAACATACCGAGAATCGCAATTGGAAATGACATCCAGAAGGCGCGATTAGGTTTAACTCGAAATATAATCCAAGAAACAAACGGCGCGATGATCATGGCTAAGCTCATGATAAACGCTCCTTCCGACAAACTTTCCGTCACCGATACCGCAAACACCCATACTTGCAATGAAGCAGACAGCAATAATCCAACACCACAAAGAGACAGAATCTGCTTAAAAGAGAGCTTACGAATATGATGAAGACAGAATGGCAATAGAATCAGGCTCGCGACAAAGAATCGTACACCGATAAACACTGGCCCTGGCATTTCCAATACCACCAGCTTAGATGCTATCCACCCAACCCCAGCCAGTAAAGTTGCACACAACAGGTAAAGCTCGCCACGCATCGCTTTTACGTTCATCATTTTCACTCGATCCAATAACAAAAAAAGCAACCTGACTCTGCAAGGTTGCTTTTTATAAACATTCAACAGGATCAAGATACTATCTCAATACTCTGTTTCAGGCAGCTGTTTTTAGCCTGCGTATTCTGGGTAATCGGTTAAGCCTTTTTCAGCGCCACCAAACAAGGTGTTTGGATCATGCGGAGCAAGCGGGTAACCATTTTGAATACGAGCGGGTAAATCTGGGTTAGCAACGAATGGGCGGCCAAAACCAACCATATCGGTTACGCCTTCAATAACCGCTTTTTCTCCGCGCTCGCTATCGTATTTACCTGCATAAATCAGCACACCTTCATAAGCTGCACGAACGGCAGCCTTAAATGATTTTGGTGTTTCAGGCGCATCGTCCCAATCGACTTCTGCAATATGCAGGTAAACAATTTTGTATAGGTTAAGTAGCGCCGCTGCCGCTGTGTAAGTTTCAACAGGCGTCGCGTCAACCGTGCCATTCAATGATGTGAACGGTGCAAGACGAACACCAACACGGTCAGCGCCAATTGCCTCCACCATCGCTTCAACCACTTCACCTAAGAAACGTAAGCGATTTTCAGTTGAACCACCGTATTCATCGGTGCGATTGTTTGCTTCAGAATCAATAAACTGGTTGATCAGGTAGCCATTCGCGGCGTGAAGTTCAATACCATCAAAACCGGCTTCTATTGCGTTTAAAGCCGCTTGGCGATATTGCTCAACTACTACTTTGATGTCTTCTTTAGTCATCTCACGAGGTTCAACCACATCAACAAAACCCGGCTCATCTGTGCCGTTATCGATGAATACTTTGACGTTTTCCGCTTTCAATGCAGAAGACGAAATTGGTTGCTCACCACCGATATTATCTGGGTGTGTAACACGGCCAACATGCCAAAGCTGCGCAAAGATAACACCGCCTTTTTCATGTACCGCGTCGGTTACTTTTTTCCAACCTGCAATTTGCTCATCTGAATAAATACCAGGCGTCCAAGCGTAGCCTTGACCCATTGAAGAAATCTGTGTGCCTTCTGCCACAATCAAACCAGCAGAAGCGCGTTGAGCGTAGTAAGCCGCCATCATTTCGTTTGCTGAATTACCAGGTTGCGTTGCGCGAGAACGAGTCATCGGAGGCATAACAATACGGTTTTTAAGCTCGATATTACCCAGTTGAATGGGTTGAAATAGTGCGTTTGTCATTGTCATTTCCTCGATTAACCTAGTTGAATCAGTTCGATTTGGTAGCCGTCTGGGTCAGTGATAAAAGCGATGTGCGTTGAACCACCTTTCACAGGGCCTGCTTCGCGAGTCACGTTGCCGCCCAAGGATTTAATTTTGCCACATGCTGCGTAAATATCTTCCACACCCAATGCTAAATGGCCAAAAGCGTTGCCCATTTCATATTCATCGGTATCCCAGTTGTGCGTTAATTCGATAGTCGTACCGCCTTGCTCATAACCAACAAAAACCAATGTGTAGCGGTAATCGTTATTGTCATGACGTTCAAGTTCTTTCATTCCCAATACTTTGGTGTAGAACTCAATAGACTGATCTAAATCAGCAACTCGAATCATTGTGTGTAGGAATTTCATATTTCGCCCTTATTAGCCCGTGGGCCGATGTAATTCTGAACGGAGGTCATCCGTTTATCTCTTGGGACTAATATACGGGCGAATGTGAAGCAATTGAAATTATCATAAATTCTCATTGTGATAACGTTTTGTTATCAAACCTATCTAGCTTGTTACCTAACTAGCTTATTATTGATGTTCTCTAATGAGTAAAAAACAAGTAAATAAAAATGAGTTCAATAGAAAGGCGAATCAACTTTGACAAAATGTTTTGGCAACACAGCTCATAACATAAAAAAAGGAGACCGAAGCCTCCTTAGTTTTCATCTATTCTCGTTTTCAAAAACGCGTGCGCGTGCAGCTTAGAAAGCCAACCTTCGATTATGTAACACCTTAGACATTTCGTCAGAGGTATTAATGATTTCTTCTCTAAACCACTTATGTGCAGGGTCGTGATTTTGTTTTTTCAGCCAGATTAGGTAGTGAGTGATGGGTTGGTAATCAAAAGGCGGCTTGAACAACTGCAAATCTAGGCGTTCTTGAAATTGGATTGCCATCGAAAGTGGTACAACCGTGATGTAATCAGATTGACTGCACAGTAATAAGTTACTAAACAAAGAACTCCCATGAAAAACAATCTTACGCGGCGACAAATCCAATGAAGTGTAATGGCTTAGGCTTCTCAACTGACGACGGGTTCGATCTAGAACCGCATGCTTTTCACTCAAATACTGAGCCTCAGTGATCTCGCCTTTAATTCTGGGATGTCCACTACGGCAGACAATCACAAACTCACCATCGTATAACTTCTCACTGACAGTGCTTGGGTGTTCAGGCAACACGATATCGATCATCGCATCAAATTTTTGAGTTAACAGATCTTCATGAACTTGATCATCGGTAACCGGTTGATCATAGACCTCTAAGGAGATCCCTTGATTTGGCAGTTGAGCAAAACGATTGAGTAACAACCATTGCAAGTGCTCAGGAGCTGAAACCACAAATTTACGTTCGGTAGTGCTTTCATCGAACGATGTCATTCCTTGGAACACACCATTGAGCTCTTGTATAGGTATCTTGACTTGCTCATACAAGCTCTGAGAATAAGCGGTAGGCACTACGCCCCTTCCACTGCGTACAAACAACTCTTGCCCAATTTCGTTCTTCAATCGTCCTAAAGCAGTACTTATCGTCGATTGATTGGTATTCAAATGATCAGCAGCTTTACTCAAACTGCCCTGCTCCATCACCGCAGAAAACACAGCGAGTAAGTTAAAGTTCGGAATATCATTACTCATGATTCAGTGCTCAATAGGCGATAAGTGATATTATTTTATCGTAAAAACGATAGAATAAAACTATCGATGTCAGATAAAGGATCGAACAGAGAAATAAATGGGATGAGATTCACTATTTTTCTTTGCCACCTCTATTAGGAAGACATGACCCGCAAGCACCGTTATCTCTAGTGATACGTAACAACACCACTCAATAAAAGCATCATGCTCCGCTTCAAAATCAAAACGAACATTTCAGTATATTCAAGCATACCTTCAGCAGCAGTCTATTCTATTGTCTCATTTAACGTGACACTGTGTTCCCGTACGGTATATATACATCCAAATTTTGAACACTACAATGGCAAGCAATTAAAACGACCAATAGTATTCAAATGAAAAATAAAACATTACTTTCACTAATTCTCAGTGGAATGGCAGTGGCTTACTCAGGAAGTACACTTGCTGAAACAAAACAGTTGTCAGTTCAAGAAGCCGCAAAAAAATCGGCTAACCCAGTATCTGATGTTTGGATGTTAATCACTCAAAATGACTATACCTTCCTCGAGAAAGAAGATGGTCATCATGAAATGCAAAACCGCTTCAGCTTCCAACCCGTTATGCCAGTGCCAATTATGGATGGTGAATGGAACTTGGTGAACCGCCTAGTGGCTAACCATTACAGCGCACCCGGCGATCGTGAAGATGGTGATTTCTTTCAAGGTCGCACAAACGGTATGGGTGATACAGTGTTCTTATCCCTTGCAGCTCCCAACCGCGACGATGGCTGGATCTGGGGTGTAGGTCCTACCGTTATTATGCCAACCGGTACCGATGGGTTAACTCAAGACAAATGGCAAGTTGGTCCAGCAGCGATGGTGGCTCGCTTAGGTAAAGAAACAGGTGCACCAACAAGCATTGAAAGCTGGAACGTGGGCTTCTTAGCACAACAATGGTGGGATGTAGGTGGCAGCGATAGCGTAACCGAATCAACAAACCAAGCGGATATTCAGTACTTTCTAAACTACCGACTGAACAACACCGCACTAATTGGTATGACACCAAATATTCAAGTTGATTGGGAAAAAGATGGGTCTGACCGTTTTACCGTACCAGTAGGCCTTGGTTACATCGATATGTTCAAAGTTGGACCTATGCCTGTTCGTTGGGGTGTTGAACTTCAATACTACGTCATGAAGCCTGATGCGAACGTAGGGACAGCTAATCCATCGGAATACATTCCATACTCACCCGATTGGAACTTAAAGTTCTTCGTGGCTCCCGTCACAATGAACCCATTCAAATAACATCTATAAACTGGTCAAAGTTTTTTATATTTTTTTGACCAGTTTCCTGATGCTTTTCTGGCCACTTCCATGATCCAAGCCAATTTTATTATCAATACTTCCCCCCCTAGTTTGAGCCTATTCAAATAAACCATTTAATTAACCGACCAAACCTGCCAATCATCGTAATTACGATATTGTAATATCGTAATATTGGGTAGATAGCATCAGTGACACTTCTTATCATTCCGCCAACAAATCAATTCTTACCTTAAACAAAAAACCTGAAAATGTGTAGATAATGGTGTTGCAAACATCACGGACGACGGCCTTAAACCCAATGCAGCAGCGAACATCACATTGGTTAACGTTACTTTAAGATTGATTTCGCCGGGTGTTATTAACCCTGAATTCGCGAGATTGCGTTGTCTATTTGGGCAAATCGATTTTTAAGTGTCATCTTATACTTTTGATTTCAGTAAGCAGTATTGCTCATTTGATATTCATCATTTTTCCAGATGTTATTTAGAAACCTTGAACTCAGACTCCACTTTCTCTCTCCTTATTTCTATAGGTTGAGATATGAAACTCTTTAAAATTGTTCTGCAGAAAGTTGGGGCTGTCGTGATGGTTCTCGTCAAGTTCTGTCTATTCATGGCACTCATGCTCGCTGGTGCTTGGGCACTGGCTCCAATGGGTAAAATCCACTCAAAAGACATCGATCTTTCTCAGTTCAATAACCACCCGAACGAAATGATGATGACGTTCTTCCAGACTGAATTTTTTTCGGGCTACCTATTTTCCGTGACAATGGCTGTTGTGCTCGCTGCAATATATGGTATGTGGCAAATCCACGAACTCGGTGTGCATAAAGCGAAAGAACACAAAAGTGCTCACGTTCAAATTGTATTCGCACTCTCTCTTTGTGGTCTGTTCATCAGTAAGACCTTCTGGGTTATCGCTCTAGTTATCGCCCTTGCAAACTGGAAACACATTGGTCAATCCATTAGTGATGTGATCCGCCGTGGTGTTCAACCTAAGGACGCAACACCAAACGATCAACCGCCAGTCAACAAAGCGATTCCTGAACACACTATCACTGGGAAAGAGGCCGCATAATGAAAGAAATGATGATCCCATATGTTCTGATTGTATGGTCACTATTCGCAACAGGCGCATTAAAGAAGAGCATTAAAAACTACACATGGGCTGCCATTGGCGGTGTTGTCATTCTTGGTCTTTTGGCTATCGTCTCTCGCCTATGGGCTCCCGTAGATATGACCAATTCGACCACCGTAAAAGCGCCACACGCGGTAATGTCTCCTATCTTTGGCCAACAGATTGATGAAGTGTTTGTAGACCATAACCAAATGGTTAAGGAAGGCGACGTAATTTACACACTCGTCGACATTGACTCTGCCGCAGACAAAGCAAAGATCGAATCTTCAATTGTTCAGAAAGAAGAAGAGATCAAGCAAATGAATCGCGACTTAGAGCGTGCTGAAACGTCACCTGAAATCTTCAATATGCGTGACGTAGAAAAGTACGACTCCGATCTTCGAGTACTGCATGCCGAACTTACATCATTAAAAGCTGACCTTCAAAAAGTCAACTGGGCACAAGAGAAGAAGACCATTAGAGCTGAATTTGATGGCCAAGTATCGATAGTGAATATTGCTGAAGGTTCTGTCATGGGTAATATGCACCTGTACAACACCAGCAAAAAATTCTTAGAGATGCGTATTTCTGACCAAACTTACGGATATGTTCAAGTAGGTGATTTTGCCGAGTTTTTCGTTGATGCATACCCAGGCCACGTGTTCCGAGCAAAAGTACACAGCTTTAATGCAGGTACAGGTGAATCAAGCATTTCACCACTACAAGGACCACAAAGTGTTGGCCAACACGTCGTTCAAAACGGCAATGGTTTAGGTCGTACGATTGTATTAGAAATCTTTGAACCAGAAGGCTACAACATTCCAATTGGTGCAGCAGGCGCAGCTTGGATTTCAGCTGAGAAGCCACATCCATTTTGGGGATTCATTGACGTAATTGGTGCAGCGACCGTTCGCCTACAATCGTACAAATCATACCTAGGCGCTTGGTAGGCATTGTGACAATGATGGCGCCATAAACTTAAACAGAAGCTAGCTATGACTTTAGCTCTAGCTCTAGCTCTAGCTCTAGCTCTAGCTCTAGCTCTAGAAAAAAGTTTGATTACCAGTCACTTATATAACAAGAAATGCCCCGACTATCGGGGCATTTTTGTATCAAAATATTTAAATCACATAATTTGAGTTAGATCACAAAAATCGATAATACGATTTACCAAGCTAATAATCATCGTTAAAACGATAAATCGAAATCGATTTATCGCGTAGATACGCCACTCTCTCCCCTCTATCATGCCAACCAAGAAATCTAATTCCTGTATCCAAATATAAGGTCAATTCATGACTAACACATTCAAAAAAATGGCACTTCCTGTTGCTATCGCGAGCGCTTTATTCGTCTCTGGTTTTGCCTCAGCGACCCCAGTGGTAGAAGCGACTTCAAAAGTAGGTCAAGAGTTGCAAACAAGTTCAGCAGCTCAATACCAAAACATCGATTTGAACGCGCGCTACAAAAGCGATGTTTTGTTCGAACATGAATCAAACCTATTTTGGGGAAAGGGCGAACGTATCAAAGTCCTTTCAAAAACAGGCGACACATTAGCGTACACTGAAGAATCTGATCACGTACATCCAACGCTAACGAAACACGGTCGTAAAATGGACCAAGCGGTTATCCAAGTCGATGACAATGTTTATTTAGCTTACGGTTTCGGCCTAGATACTCCTGTCATGATTGAAGGCGATGACGGTATCATCATTGTCGATCCAGGCGAATCTGTTCAAATGGCAGAAGCAGCAAAAGCGCAATTCCGCCAGATTACCGATAAACCTGTCACTGCGATTATTTACTCTCACAACCACATTGACCACATCTCTGGTGTTCGTGCATGGACAACCGATGAGAAAGTAGCTTCTGGTGAAGTTAAGATCATCGCTCAAGAAGGCCTAACTGAAGCAGTAGCAAACTGGTCTTCAAACCTAGGTACGCTATTTGGTCACCGCACCTCTTACACTGGCGCGAAACACGTTGAAGAAGGTGAACACGGCACAGTAAACGATGGTCTTGGTCCACGTTTCATGCAAGGCGATATCTCTTTCATCGAACCAAACACACTTATTGAAGCAAATGCTACGCTAGACATCACTATCTCTGGCGTACGTATGCAAATCGTGAACGTACCGTCTGAAACTAAAGATGAAGTCGTGGTTTACCTACCTGAACAGAAAATTCTGCACGCAGCAGAGGTTCTACAAGGTGAAAACTTCCCGAACTTACACACGATTCGTGGTACTAAGTTCCGCGATCCGAGCATGTGGTTCAAAGGCATCGACGTAATGCGTCAATTCGATACAGAGATCATGATCAACTCTCATGGTCGTCCTGTTGAAGGTAAAGAAGCGGTAGCAGATGTACTAACCGCTTATCGCGATGCGATTCAATACACGCATGACCAAACGATTCGTCACATGAACAAGGGTCTAACACCTGACGAGCTTGTTGAAGTCGTTAAGCTACCTAAACACCTTGCCGACCACCCTTGGTTAGGTGAGCACTACGGTACCGTTGCACACGCTGTTCGCCAAATTTACGTAGGCTACAACGGTTTCTTCGAAGCCGATCCGTGGCAACTAGAGCCAATGGCTTATGAGCAGCGTGCTAAAGCTTTCGTAGAAATCATGGGCGGTCGTGACAACATCATCGACACAGCAAAAGCGGCGATGAAAGCAGAGAACTACACCTTTGCAGCAGAGATTCTTTCTTACCCAATCACGGTAAACAAAGATGACATGGAAGCACGCTTACTGAAAGCACAAGCTTACAAAGCATGGTCTGCTGATCAAGTGAACATCAACTGGCGCAACTGGGCATTGAATGCTGCAGCTGAACTAGAAGGTACTCGTGATTTCTCTAACATGATCAGCTTTGCTTCTGTAGACGTACTAACTGCCCTACCAAGTAAGCAAATCTTCGATATGATGACGTCGACGCTAATTGCAGAAAACACGCTAGATGTGAACACTGCGCTAACGTACAACTTCTCTGATACGAATGAATCATTCACTATCGAAGTTCGTAACGGCATTGCACAGCTTCATGAAACAGCACTAGAAGGCGCTGATGTTCAAATCAACACTTCTCGTCAAGTATTGAACCAAATCTTGATGGCTGGTCCAAATGCTCAACAAGTGATTGGTACCAACATGCAGTCTGGCGCGTTTAAGTTCTCGAATGGCGACATTCAAGCCTTTGGCCTATTCATGAGCTACTTCGATAAATCAATGTCTCCTGAAGAGATCATGCTTATCGTTCGTTAACTGACGCACGTTAGTTAAAGGCTCGCTAGGATAGCAAGCGGATAAATATAGGGACCCTCGTGGTCCCTTTTCCTTATTGCTTATTGCTTATTGCTTATTGCTTATTGCTTATTGCTTATTTTTTAATCTCATCTGCTCACATCAACTTTAATGATGACGTGATGGGAAATTTACTCGTTCAATTTAAGGTTTCTAGATGCTAAAACGTTTCGCTCTGCTACTTTCACTTAGTTCATCTCTGGTTTTTGCCTGCGGCCTACATCAGGATACTGGGCTTAGCTTGATCACCGAACCGGGCTCACTCGAAGTATTTGGCAACATCATTAATGCACGACAAGATGACGAATTTGGCAATTTAAATAAGCCTGACCATTTCCGACTTTTTGCAATCCAAGCAGCACTTGGCAAAGAGCATCCAAACAAGATTGAGTTCAACCTATTTGAAGCGATTAAAGGCCACTACCGCGAAATCAACTTTGCTAAAGGTGTCAAAGTTTCAGGAAGAGATACATTGCCAACCGAGGAAGATTTACTTCTGATCACAGAGTTAGACGTGTTCGATGCGCTAGCAACAGGAACCATTTCTTGGGATCAAGCAAGCTTACAACGTTTAATCGTCATCAACGGACCGCAAGATAAACGCGAGCAATTAGAAGCTTGGTTCAATGATATTTTTGAAGGGTAATAGCGAAAACCTAAGTAATTCAAGGCTGAATAGTTAAAAGGGGAGCAACAAAGAAAAATAAGACAGACGACAAAAACAAACAATAAAAAGTCGTCAAACCCTCGGACTTCAAACATTGAAGGTTCAACGACAAACTTAAATCAAAAAATTGCAGGCAAAGGAATCAGCTCTAAACCAAGCACACCACTGATGCTCATCACTACCAGCAAAGACACTTTAAACACTGTCTTTGACCACTGGATATAGTTGAGGCAATCGACCTTACGGAATGTCACTTTAGTCCACATAAAGCAAACTGCCGCCGACACCGCTAGGTATTCATAACCCGCTTCTCCGAGTAAGAACAACGCCAGTGCAACAGCGCCAAACGCCACCACATACGCTTTCATGTGCTGATGTGCTTTGTCGACGCCTTCTTTCACCGGTAACACGGGAATACCCGCATCGCGATAGTCTTGAATACGAAACATCGCGATCGCATACGAATGTGGCATTTGCCATAAACAGAACATCGCGAACAACAAAACCGCTTCCAGACTGATGTAATTAGTCACTGCCAAGTAGCCCACTAACGGCGGAACCGCGCCAGAAATACTGCCGACTAAAGTGCCGTAAACCGATGTACGCTTGTACCACATGGTGTAGAAAAAGACGTAAAACACATAGCCAAGCAACACCATTACCGCAGAGATCGGATTAGCGAACTGAAACAGCAGCGCTGTGCCTGCTAGCAGTAAAACCAAAGCATAGACGAACGCGACGTCTGTATTGATGTTGCCCTGAACCAATTCTCGATTTTGTGTGCGCTTCATCTTCTGGTCGATGTCTCGGTCAAAGATGTTGTTCACCACGCAACCTGATGCAATCACAAGCCCTACACCCGCTAATGTCGTCAGTAACAACATCGCACTGGCTGGTTCTGTTTTTGCGGCGAGGAAGAACCCCGCCGCAACAGAAATCAGGTTGCCGAAAATGATGCCCGGTTTGGTAATAGACAAATAACTTTTCAGCATACCCTAGCCTACAACTTCATGTTGACGTTCATGTTGTAGATGATCCATACCGAGCCAGCGATAAGGATCAATACAACAATGGCGGTAAACATCAGTGACACCAAGTTCCAACGTCCATCGGAAGATTTCGCTTCCATGTGCAAGAAGTACTTAAAGTGCACAAAGATTTGCACCAGCGCACAACCGAACAAGATCACGTACGTTTCCGTGCTTGGTAGCGCATGTGACCACACAATGTAGAACGGAATAATGGTCAGAATTAGTGACGCAATAAAGCCTTTCACGTAATCCGTTGCACCGCTGTCTAGATGCTGTTCCATTACATCACCCCCATTAAGTACACGATGGTAAATACACAAATCCAAACAATATCAAGGAAGTGCCAGAACAGGCTCAAGCACTGGAAGCGCATCGACATATTGTCGTTCAAACCTTTGGTTGAAAGCTGGTGATACGCCACCGCCATCCAAATCAGACCGAACGTTACGTGCAAACCGTGTGTGCCAACCAAGGTAAAGAATGCTGAAAGGAACGCACTCTCTTGAGGACCATAGCCTTCTGCAATCAAGTGATGAAATTCATACACTTCCATACAGATAAAAGCTAAACCCAATACGAAAGTGACTTTTATCCATCGCTTCAGTCCCGTAACGTCTTTGCGCTTCATCGCAATCATGCCAAAGCCAAAGGTGATACTACTGAACAGCAGCATCATGGTTTCGACAAACACGAACGGCAGTTCAAAGATGTCTTTACCTGTCGGCCCTGCGATAGATCCACTCTCAAGCACGGCATAAGTCGCGAAAAGCGTGGCAAACAGGACACAGTCACTCATCAAGTAAACCCAAAAGCCAAACAACTTGTTGCCCGCAGCTTCGTGGTGATGATCATGCGAGTGTGCAAGATCATAAGTGTGTGACGGAGTATTAGCTTGCATACGTCGTCTCCAAGTCATCTTTATTGTCGTTATTACCACTGTCAGCGCTGTTACCACGACCAGAATGATCGCCTTTCACTGACTGTTTTTTCGCTTCTGCAAGCTGCGCACGTCGAGCCGCTTCAATCGCTTTGATCTCTTCAACTTCCACGTAGTAGTCCACATCGTCGTTGTAGCTGTGTTGAATACACGTCACCACGATGCCCACTAAGCTTGCAGCCGCTAGCCACCAGATGTACCAGATCATCGCGAAGCCAAATGCCAACGCCCATGCAGACACATAAATGCCTGTCGGTGTGTTCTTCGGCATGTGAATACGTTCGTATTCTTCTTCCTGAGTTGGGTCAAATTCACCACTTTGCTTTTGATACCAGAACGAATCAATCTCATCGCCCTTAGGCAATTTTGCAAAGTTGTAGAACGGTGGTGGTGACGATGTCGCCCATTCGAATGTACGTCCACCCCATGGGTCACCGGTTAGATCTCGGTTTTGGTCGCGGTCACGAACACTTACGTAAATCTGAACGAACTGACACACCACACCCATCGCAATCACGCCCGTACCTGCAGCCGCAACCGCCAGTAGAGGGAAGAACTCAGGGTTGATGTCTTGGCTCAAACGACGCGTCATGCCCATAAAACCTAGAGCGTAAAGCGGCAAGAACGCCATCAAGAAACCGATGATCCAGCAGTAGAATGCGCGTTTGCCCCAAAGCTCGTTCAGAGTGAAGCCGGTCGCTTTCGGGAACCAATAACCAATCGCAGCAAAACAACCGAAGACAACACCACCGATGATTACATTGTGGAAATGCGCAATCAGGAATACCGAGTTATGCAGAATGAAATCCGCACCCGGAACCGCCATCAATACGCCCGTCATACCACCTACAGTAAAGGTGATTAGGAAACCGACCGTCCACATCATTGGTGTGGTGAAGCGGATACGACCTTTGTACATGGTGAATAGCCAGTTGAAGATCTTAACCCCGGTTGGGATAGAGATAATCATGGTCGCGATGCCGAAGAAGGCATTCACATTGGCGCCAGAACCCATGGTGAAGAAGTGATGCAGCCAAACCACAAACGCCAAAATAGTGATAGCAATCGTCGCCCATACCAACGAGGTATAACCAAACAGTTTTTTGCGTGAGAAGGTTGCAGTCACTTCGGAAAACACACCGAAGATAGGCAAGATCAGGATGTACACCTCAGGGTGTCCCCATGCCCAAATCAGATTCACATACATCATCACGTTACCACCAAGGTCATTGGTGAAGAAATGCGTGCCGATGTATCTATCCAACGTCAGTAGCGCGATGGTGACCGTTAGGATTGGGAAAGAGATGATGATCAGAATGTTGGCACACAGAGATGCCCAAGTGAATACTGGCATCTTCATCATTGGCATAGACGGCGTACGCATGCGCAAAATAGTCGCGAAGAAGTTGACACCCGTTAACGTGGTACCCACACCGGATATTTGCAGTGCCCATATCCAATAATCGACCCCAACTCCTGGGCTGGCCTCAATGCCAGACAGCGGCGGATACGCCAACCAACCCGTACGGCCAAATTCACCTAACCCCAGTGACATGTTGGTTAGGATGATACCCACCACAAACAGCCAGAAGCTCAAGTTATTCAGATAAGGGAACGCAACATCACGAGCACCAATTTGCAGCGGTACGATGATGTTCATCAAACCAATAACCAAAGGCATCGCGACGAAGAAAATCATAATCACGCCGTGAGCCGTAAAGATTTGGTCGTAATGATGTGGCGGTAAATAGCCCGTCTCACCGGCTGCAGAAAGCAATTGCTGACTGCGCATCATGACCGCATCAGCAAAGCCACGAACTAACATCACCATCGCGACCGCAATGTACATGAAGCCTAGTTTTTTGTGGTCTACAGACGTAAACCATTCATTCCATAGGTATTGCCACTTACCGGCTTTTGTTACCGCATACACCACTAAACTACCCACTAAAGCGATCATGGTTAAGGTGATCAAAATAATGGGTTCGTGGTAGGGAATTGAGTCTAGAGTTAATCTTCCAAACATGACGATTATCCTTGGGTTTCCGGCAGACAGTTCATTGAACCAGGGTGCTGGGTCACGACATCAGTGAATAAAAATGGTGGGATACTGGAGAACAAAGTCACAGGTTCAGCGACACTTGGCGCAGCCAATGAACGGAACTGCTCCCAGTCTTCAATACGGTCTGGGCTAGCTTTCACTTTTTCCACCCAGTTTAGAAACGCCACTTGATCAGGCAGTGCTGACGCAGTGAATTTCATTTGAGAGAACCCTTTACCACTGTAGTTCGATGCAAAACCTTTGAAGTCGCCTTCGTGGTTCGCGATCAAGTTCAGCTTGGTTACCATTCCCGGCATCGCGTAGATCTGCGAACCAAGGCGCGGGATAAAGAACGCGTTCATGATGTTGTCTGAAGTCAGCTTAAACGTCACTGGTACATCTTTCGGGAACGCAACATAGTTAACCGTCGCAATGTTTTGCTCCGGATAGATGAACAGCCACTTCCAGTCCAGAGAGACCACTTCGATCACCATAGGCTTAACGTCACTCACCAGAGGCTTTGAAGGCTCTAGTTCGTGTGTTGAACGCCAAGTGATGGTGGCCAGAATCGCGATAATGATGATTGGAATCGTCCATACCACTATTTCAATCTTGGTTGAGTGCGCCCAGTCAGGTGCATACTCTTCTGTGGTGTTGCTTTCGCGGTATCTATAAGCAAAATAGATGGTCATCAGAATCACGGGAATGACGACAATCAGCATCAGTAACAGAGCCGTGATAATCAGCTCTTTTTCCTGAACGCCAACGCTACCTTTTGGGTCGAGCAATGCGGAGTTACATCCTTCGAGCATCAGGACGGTTCCCACCAAACCAATCCTCGACAGATTTGCTCTCGATAAAATGCGTTTATATCTTGAAGCTTCCATTAACTTTCTCGATGGTTATCCAGCCTCAGAACGAACGCCCGAGTACTGGTTGTCATGGTCATTAGAATATTTATGTGTTGAGCATGTGAAACACCGTACCTCAAAGGGAAGTCCAATTTAGTCTGGTCACGCGCAGTCAAAACAAGATTGCAGCGAGTCAAAACAGCATTGCTGCTGAGCTAAAACATAGCCACAAGGTTAAAACCACACAGAAAACATGACTTAGTTGTTACGCTTTGAAACACATTGTTACATTTGGCGCATTATGAGGAGTTAAAATTGAAAGCTCACCAAACAAACTTGGAAACTAACCTTTCATTTATGAAGGCGAAAGATCAGAAAAAGAATGCAATTCAGACACACGACATTGGCGTGCTACACGAATGAAACCAGTCCTGGTAAGGGATTTACAAGAGGTCGATAAACGCTAATCCAAGAACAAGATACACGGAAAATCCGGGGTACATTAGAAAGAGCGAATAAAGAGAAGTGTGATAGGAATCTAAATTATGAATTCACATACCATTTACATGGTATTCACCCGTAAGATTATTTAACATCACCAATCATTCATCAGTGAGATATCAGAGTGTTAGCCGATGCAATATTGTGGTGAGTCGATAGTCTTATAAGCGTAAAAAGATAAGAAAAATGGAGAGTTTGAGGTGAATTCAAAGAGAAAACAACGCCATAATCAAGCTAAACACAGCTCGATTATGGCGAGTTAAAGATAACTTATACGGCTTGATTAGCCATGGTTTTTCGCTGATTTCGAGTCATCAAGTGATAAACCACAGGCACAAAATAGAACGAGATAAGCGTGGTTAACACGGTACCGCCCACAATCGCGACCGCAAACGGAGGCCAAAAACCACCGCCCGCGATGATCAACGGCATAAAGCCCCCAACCGTAGTAATAGTTGTTGAACTGATGTGTCGAGTACACGACATCACCGCCTCTACCACCGCATCCACATTGCCTGATGAAGCTTGTTCATCGAGTTTCAATTCCGTCAGAATTACGATGGCGGCGTTAATAGCTAAGCCCGCAATCCCAAGCATGGCGATGATCACCGTAAAACCAAATGGGTAACCGAAGATCCACACCGACAGCAACCCTAGGCCACCAGCCAGCCCTGCTACCATGAAGATGATGCTACTCATTCGGAACGAATTGAACGACATCACCACCACTAACACCATCAATACCACCACGACTGCGACATTTGAGATGAGACTGTTGACTGAATTGTCTCGTTCAGCGGATTCGCCACCAAAACCAACCGTGTAACCAGACGGAATTTCATAGCTTTCTAAGCGTTTTTGGAATTCGTTAAGCACGGTTTGAGGTAAAACACCCGCTTCAATGTAACCCTCGATGGTATTCACACGCTGCCCGTTACGACGAGTAATCGCACCACGACTCGTCGTCAGTTCAAGCTCGGCTAAGGTAGACACATTGATACCGGTTGAGTAGACGTCTGAACTGATCGGCAAACGAATATTACTCAGGTGCGAAAGATCCTCACGAGCTTCATCCGCGACACGAACACGAATCGGCACCGATTCACTGCCCTCAATTACCGAACCACTTTCACGACCAGTTAACGTGGTTTGCAACATGCCAGCAAACTGATTGAGTGAAATACCGTTAAGTTTCGCGGTGTCTTCATCGACCTTCAACCACACCTTCGGCGTACCCGGTTGCAGCGTTTCCCTTGTGTGCGTCACATGAGGAACACCCGCCAAAATCAATCGCACATCCTCACCAATCGCTTTGAGCGTATCAAG
Organism: Vibrio sp. L3-7; assembly: GCF_963898195.1. Classification (NCBI taxonomy): domain Bacteria; kingdom Pseudomonadati; phylum Pseudomonadota; class Gammaproteobacteria; order Vibrionales; family Vibrionaceae; genus Vibrio; species Vibrio sp. L3-7. The sequence goes on from NZ_CAWQUW010000001.1 coordinate 462,208, forward strand.
ATTTTCACCATAAACACGCAACTCAACAGGCGCAGTAAATGGAGGACCTTGGTTAAGCTTTCTCACCAAAATTTGAGCTTGCGGCACTTCTTCGTCTAACACTTTCTGGAGCTCAGGAATTAAAGCATTGGCTTGATCAAAGTTCTCTGTTTTGACCATCGCTTGTGAGAAGTACGGCGCGTTATTTTGTCTTGCTTGTAGGTTGTAATAAAACGATGGGAAGTTCGCTCCTACTAGCCAATCAATGCGTTCCACTTCTGGGTAGCGATGAATGATATCGTCTATTTTTTCAGAGGTATTCTTCGTAGCATAAACACTCGCTTGCGGCGGCATGTAAACCTGAATCTCAAACATGTCTCGGTCTGATGGCGGGAAGAATTGCTCCGTTAATTGGGACATACTCCAGTAACCGGTAAACGGTACCAATAACACCAAAGCAATAGTGATGATTGGATGCGTGACACCAAAGCGAACAGAAGACGAGAACCAACGTGTTAGTGCAGGAATTCTTAAGCCCGTCATGTACCAATGGTGCTGCCCCTTCTTATCAACATCGCTGAGTTGTTTCGGTAATAACTTGGTCGCCAAGCCAGCAATCAAGGTATGTGAAATAATATAAGAGCCGATCAACGAGAAAGACACCGTAATCGCAATACCGCCAACGAATTCACCCGATGCGCCCGGCATCAAAATGATTGGTGCAAACGCCAAAACGGTAGTCAAAGTGGAACCTAACAACGGTACCCATAAATGCTTCAACGCGTTCATGGTTGCTTCTGCTCGCTGTTGCCCTTTCAATCGGTAAGCTTGAATGGTGTCTACCATCACCACCGCGTTATCGACCATGATTCCGAGCGCCACAATTAGGCCAGTGACCGACATTTGGTTAATCGGCACACCGGTCATTTTCATGATCGACAAGGTCAGTAATGAGGTTAACGGCAGAGAAATCGCCACTAAGATCGCGGCACGCACGCCTAAAGTGACAAACAACACAATCAAGATCAGCACGAAACCGATCATCAAACTTTTGCCCAGATCGTCCAAGCGTGTTTCGGTATAGCCTTGCTGATTGAAAAGCACGTTGACCTGAATATTGCTCGGCAGCTCTTGCTCAAATCGACTGATGAGCGCGTTGGCTCGCGACGTCCAGTTATCGACACGTAAATCAGGATGCATTCTTGCTGCGACAATCACACCTGGCTCACCATCAATAATGGCAATCTGGTCTTGTGGGGTTTTCTCGCCACGCTTAACGGAAGCAATGTCTTCCATACGGATGATGTGACCTTTGCTATCAGTGGCTATTGGCACTTGCTTAATGCGCTCAATAGAATCGAGTTCAGATTTAATTTCTAAGCCAAAGCGAGAATACGCACTGACTAATTCACCGGCAGAGTTCTTGGCATCCGCTCCTTCAAGAGACTCTGCAATATTGGCACTTGAACGCCCAAGGGCAGCAGCGTCTGCGGTGCGTAAACTGATTTGAATCTCTTCTTGTGGCATCCCGTATTCGTCAACGAATTCAGTACCCGATAAGGTTCTCAACCGTTTGGCTAACTCTTTGGCATAACGGCCAAGCGTCAGTCGATCCGGCTCACCTGCACCAGACCAAGTCAGCGCGGTAATCGTGGTAAAGGCATAGGTGTGGTCGCTGTCGAGATCGGGAGAATGAGAGCCCGCTGGCAAAATAGATTCGATGTCAGATAGCTTGTCACGAGCTTGAGACCAGACGGGTTCTGGCTCGGTGATGGTGTCATTCAATTCGAGCGTGACAATAGACACGCCCGGCCTTGAGGTTGAGCTCACTAACTTAACTTCACTTAACTCACGCAGCTTGTTTTCTATAACCTCCGTGACCAGAGTTTCAACACGTTCGGCACTGGCGCCAGGGAAGCTCGTAGTAATGTTCGCGTAACGGTTGATGATCACTGGATCTTCTGCACGCGGCAGCGTCATGAACGCAGAAATACCACTCACCATGAGCAGCGCGGTCATTAAAATAAGTAGTCGAGTGTTGGAAATAGTCTCTATGATTTTCATACTATTTCCTATTCAGCAGAAACGCTTGCTGGATTAACAGTTTGACCCGGAACCAAACGATGTAAGCCACTGGCTATCACCTGCTCGCCTTCGGTAATCGCACCACTCACATAAGCTTGCTGATTGTTGGCAAACAGCACCTGAACACTTCGGCGTTCCACCTTATTATCTTCACCAACCACAAAGATGTTCCACACACCGCGCAGACCATCAATCAAACCGGTTAATGGAACCCAATAACCTTGGTCATCAATTTGCTCATCAAACTTAAGATAAGCAAGCTGCCCTTCTAATACTGAAGCTTGTTCAGGAAAAAGGTAACGTAAACCGACACTGCGAGACCGAGTATCAACCATCGCCCCAGGATTCAGCAAGTTCACCGCGTATTCACTACGCCCGACTCGAATACTTGGTGAGGAAAGTGAAGTCACTTTTTGCATTTGATGTGCAGGAATACCAATGAACGCTTCTTTACCTTCAGAGGCAAGCAAAGTCAGAGTTGGATTACCCACATTCACTACATCTCCCAAAGAGACAAAACGCGTTGCAATAGTGCCCGAATAAGGCGCACGAACTGTCGATTTCACTAGCTTCAATTGATTGCCTTTTACGGAGGCACCAATACGCAGCAAGTTAGCCTGCAATACGCGTTGCTCACTGGTCAGCGAGTCAATTTCAGCTTCCGCACTGAAACCTTTGGCTTTTAATGAACGTTGGCGTTTCAAGTTTGCCGCCACCAAGCTCAATTGAGCTTCCACTTCGTCGGCTTGCGCTTTCAGTTGGCTAGCTTCGGTCTGCAACAGTTGGATATCTAATCTGATTAGCGGTTGGCCTTCGGTTACTGTGTCACCGACATCAACTAAGATTTCTCGCACTTTACCTGCCAATTCAAAACCTAAATTAGCCTGCTGTCCCGCCTTAACGACACCGACATATTCGCGTTGTACTGCATAAGAAGAAGACAGCGCCAAAGCCATCGTTTCCACGGTTAAAATGGTTTGGACGCTCGAAGTCGTTTTAGCGGTTGAATCATCCGACTCTTGGGCTTGTTCCTTTTCACCACATCCAACAAGAAAAGCCGACAACGCCACTGCTACTGCGCTTCCCTTCATCAATTTATACATACGTACTGTTCCTATGCGGTACTCAATTATGTTCTTTTTTTAGACTAACCAAATCAAACTAGACTGTCTAGTTTGATTGTGTTAAAAATAAGTTTCATCGTTAATGATTGATAAAACCATCACAAAAAGCATAATGCTTAGCCTGTATCGAGAAACACTCAGACAAATATTTAAAGATACAAACGCAATGAGACAGAACTAAGTAACGAGACAACACTAGATAACGACCCAACACCAAGTAACGAGAAGCAAGCACGTGACAAAAATCATCAAGAGTGAACAAAAGAGATCGCAGATCTTAACCGCAGCTAGCCAACTTTTCTCTGAACATGGCTTCAAGATCAACATGGATCAGATAGCAAAAGCAGCAAACGTTTCTAAGCAAACGGTCTACTCTCACTTTAAAAACAAAGACGAACTTTTCGAAACCTGCATGCAAACTAGGTGTGCAGAGCGCGAACTTAGCCCTGCTGCGTTTGATATGAATGCTGCAGTGGGTGATGAGTTGGTGAAATTTGGCGTGAAGTTTCAGGACTTGTTACTTGATGATCAATCTAGGCAAACCTTTCAAAACGCAGTCAGCCAAGCCAACACACACCCAGAGATTGCCTCTATTTATTTAGAAACTGGGCCACAGAAGACCACCAAGTTACTCGCTGATTATTTGCAGACCAAGATAGATTCTGGTGATCTAACACTTTCGACCTCAAGCTCACCAACCATGGCAGCGCAACAATTACTGCTTATGTTTCATGGTAAATCGGCGTATTGGGCATTTTTCGGGCATGATAGCGGCGAATCTGATGAAGAGAGGCTGCACTACACTCGCGAATGTGTCGCGCTTTTCTTGAACGGTAACCAACCTAGCTAGTTCAAGCCCTAATTTCAGTTAGAGCCAGAGCTTGCGTTCAAACTTTATCAGGAAGATAAAGGCAAGGGAGGTGCTGACTCTAGCAGTAATTCGTAGAACCGTTTTGCAGCAGGGCCTGTCTTTGCCCCTTTTGGCAAAGTGAGATGAAGCGGGACTTGGTATCCACTGCCATTTTCCACATTCAACACCGTGAGCTTGTCACTTCCTCGACTATCGACAAGATGCTTAGGTAACCTGCAATACCCGACTCCCTGCTCTACCGCACCAAAGGCATGGTCGAAATTATCGACCGTAATACGCTGGCTCGACTTCAGCCAACCCACATCTTTTTTGTTTCCTAGTTTTTTACTGCCTTGATTAACTTGAGCACCTAAATCTCTGACAACAATTTGTGGCAACGACGATAACTGATTGAGCGATATCGATGTCGCCTTAGCTAACGGATGTGAACTCACTACCACAGGCTCCATCTTTGTAAAGCCAAAGGCTTCAGCAGGATAATTGGTGATCGGTAAGTTGATAATGGCAACATCAACCAATTCTTGAATGACCATTTCCGTGGTCTTAGACAATGAAGTTTCAATCACTTGTATTGATGTGGTGTTGTTCTCTGCCATAAACGCAGCCATAGGTTTATAAAGGCGCTCAAGACAACACAAATGATCAACCGCCACCACCATTTCAGACTCCATACCTTTTGCTAGCTGCTCACTGATCAGCTCTAGTTCCCGAGCTTGTTCCAGCATGCTGCTCGCCCTGCGAAGTAACGCTTTACCGTCTTCCGATAACACCGCCCTACGACCTTCGACCTGAACCAAAGACACACCCAGTTGATCTTCCAACTTTCTCAGCGCATAAATCAGCGTGGTGTGGCTCTTATTTAATTGCAGTGCCGCCGCCTGAATACTTCCAGCACGGTCTATTTCATAGAGTGTTTGCCATTGGTCTAGGGTGGTCTTTAATCTCATCGGTCTAAAATCCTGACAGTTAATGGCGATATTATGAACTTTTCTGTTTATTTTTTACAGGTAATATCTATTTCAGCAAGCAATATCTAGCTCAACAGGCAATCAAGCCTCTGATATTTGGCGTTATAGCTTTTAGTTTTGAGCTTATTCCTAACGTCACACTAAACAACAGTTTGGAGAAATAACCATGAAATTATTACAAGTTGATTTTGAATTTAGCGGCCCATTTGGTGAAGAAATGTCGAACGCACTCGTTGACCTAGCGAAATCAATTAACGACGAACCTGGCATGATCTGGAAAATCTGGACAGAAAACGAAGCTGAAAAACTGGGCGGTGGTGTCTATCTTTTTGAAGACCAACTGAGTGCTGAGACTTACCTAGCGATGCATGCCGCTCGCTTAAAAAATATGGGTGTAGCCGAAGTACGTGGTGTGATTTTTGATGTTAATCAACCATTAACGACCATTAATAAAGGCCCAATCAACGACTAGTTAAGTCGTTCGTTCGCTGAATGAAAACAAAGCAATTGAAATGAAAATAGAAACAGCGAAAGGCACGAGATAGAGAGATACAACATGAACAATAAAACGTTTTTAAGCCTACACGGCATCATTTACGCAGGGTTTGCCATCGCACTGTTTTTTCTACCAACGATGATGTGGCCCATGTACGGTGTGGAAATTAATGATAAGTACGCTTACTTTCTATCTCAACACACAAGTATCTTTCTTGGTGGTATCGCAGCCATAACTTGGTTGTTGCGAGATATTGAAGCGGGAATTAGCGCCAAAAAGCTCATCCAAGGACTGGTTATCACCAATATGTTGGGGGCTATCATTACACTGTATGCGGCTTTCACTGGTATCTTTGTTGGTTTTGGTTGGAGTGACCCCGCTTTCTTTATCTCGCTTTCAATTCTCAGCGTTTTGCAAGTTCGTAGACAAGGCTAGCTAATGTAAAAAATCAGAACAAAAAAAGGGACAGATGAGTTTATTCACTGTCCCTTTATTGTCATCTTCAAAAACGTTTCATTCACTATTGTTGATCGTTGTGCTCAACAAAAATTAGCTCATCGATATTAAAGCCGCGCTCTTTCGACATCGCTTTGAACTTCTCCATCACTTCTGGAGCAACCTCTGGTGTTCGAGAAAGTAACCATAGGTAGTCAGTATCAGGGCCAGAAACAAACGCGTATTGGTAGCCCTCTTTATCTAATTCAAACACCACATACGCACCATAGAATGGACCGAAAAATGACACTTTCAGATAACCTTGGTCGCTACCCTCTACAAAATAAGCTTTGCCTTCCGCTTCGTTCCATTCACCCTTCTCAGCTGAATAACCACGGTTAATCACTTTTACACCGCCATCTTCACGGAGGCTGTAATCGGCACTGATGTTATTCAACCCACGTTCAAATGAATGATCCAAACGAGCCACTTCGTACCAAGTTCCTAAGTATCTATCTAACTCAAACTCTTTGACTGGTTTTACTGTGTCTGGCACACCAACACATCCACCCAATAAGATTACGCTCAGTAATAATAAAAATCTTTTCATCCTAACCTCAACTCACGTTTTATGTCTTTCTAATACTCTATACGTTTCCATTAAGAAATAGATCTCTACTTATTCGTCGAATCAGTGACTTATCTAACATTTACGTTACAAAAAAGCCTCAATTAATTTATAAATATCAGAACGCATCACAGACTATTCATCTGTTCCCTATAATTGAAAATAAGATAATCAACGTGAATGACTATGATTAAACATTTATTGAAAAAATCACTGCCGTTTTCTGTACTGGTAGGCGCCCTTTACTTAGGGACATCAATGGTTGGTTCGTTGGTTATGGCCGAAACGTCGAGCGATCAGATTTTTACAAACGCCATTATTTATGGTCATTACGAATCCGATAGTATCGCTATCAAGAACGGGAAAATAATCTTTATTGGTCAGAAACAAAATGCGTTGGAATACGCGAATACCGATACCAATACCAATACCAATACCAATACCAATACCAATACCAATACCAATATCATCGACCTTCAACAACGCTTTGTCTTGCCCGGTTTCATTGATAATCACAACCATGTTTTTGAAGCCGCCTCAGAACTAGGTGGTAATTGCGAACTCGATTCTGAAGCCACACTCGAAGAACAAATCCCTTACTTAGAAGCGTGTAAAATCAATGCCGAAATCGATGGTCGAGGCTGGTTAATGGGTTATGGCTTTTCTCTGGAATCGACACTCGACAGCGATTCGGAATACACGCCACTTGAGATCATCGACAGTGTTTTTCCAGACCGCCCAGTGGTGATCATGGAGCAAACCTCCCACTCAATGTGGGTCAACTCAAAAGCACTGAAAATCGCACGAATCAGCCAGCAATCGCCAGATCCCCAAAGCGGCGCATATTTAAAAGACTCAAGCACTGGAAAACTTAACGGCATCTTACTAGATAACGCTGGCGACCAAATCATGGAGATGGCGTGGAACAGTCAAAGCGATCTCTTTGAACAGAGCTACCAAGGCTTAATGTTCGGACTTGAAGAAGCCGCAGCGCACGGCATTACCACCATAGGTGACGGCCGAATGTATTGGAAACGAGGCTGGTATGACGTTTGGCTAGAAGCCGAGCAAAACCAAGATTTGACTGCTCGCGTGTCATTGCGCCCTTGGGTTTACCCATCAATGGCGATTCCCTCTCAATTAGAAGTCTTTGAGAAGATGTATTCCGATGACAAAAGCCGCTTGCTGCTTGTCGATCAGGTAAAAATGTACAGCGATGGGATCTTCATTAACGGTACAGCAAAAACACTCGCGCCCTATTTAGATACCTATCTGCCACAATCTCCCAATGGCCTAAACTATATTCCACCAGCACAGATGAAAGAGTGGCTCACCGCTCTCGATAAAATCGGCTTTAGCGCTCACATTCATGCTATTGGTGATGGCGCCGTTCGTGAATCCCTTGATGCAATCGAAAGTATCCGAAAACAAGGGTCGCAAAAACCCTACACCCTAACCCATGTTGAATTAATCAATGATGAAGATGTTCCCCGCTTTAAACAACTCAATGTCTCGGCGGATTTCCAAGTCGGGTCTGATTACGTAGCCAAGCATCAACACCAATGGGCCGAAGCCTTCCTTGGCGCTCGCCGCGCCAAAGCCATGATGAACCTCGATGCGATACTCAAAACGGACGCCAATATCACCTTGAGCAGTGACTGGAACGTACACGACATCAACCCATTGGTCGGTATCGCGAACAGCTTAATCATGGGTAAAACAGGCCTAACCGATATCTACACTGCAATAGATGCTTACACGCTCAATGCAGCTAAGAGCCTTGGCATTGAGGACATTACCGGTTCTATTGAGGTCGGAAAAGCAGCGGATTTTGCCATTCTCGAACGAGACATAACGACTTTATCAGCAAGACAAATCGCTAAAACTCAAATTCTGATGACAGTATTGCGGGGGGAGATTGTATACGAAGATACGCAATAACCTGTTGGTAGCCGATAGTGCAAATCAGATTGATTCAACTGTATCTGTATTTTCGTTGTTTTTTACAAAATAGGCCGTGGCTAGAATCAAGATAGAAAACAGAATACACAGATAAATAGGATATAGCGGGTGCAAAGTTGAAGTAAACGCAAGCAACGATGCAACCCCATAACCAAGTGTGTGTGACATCGAAATGTATCCTGCAGCTGCGCCAGGTGAATCAGATTGCTTTTCAGTGGCTAATAAAGTGTAGGCGGGTACAAGTAATGCCGCACCAATAGCTGCAAATACCATCGCGCCGCCAAACACCCAAATGTTAGGTATCAAAAACATAAGAAAACCAACGACTAAGCCAAACGCCCCCCAACGATACATTACTGTAGGCGTTAGCTTACCCTTCTTAATAACCAAAATCTGAGCCATAAAAGTACACGCGGCACTAATGGTTAACAAGATCCCAATCGCATCACTTAGTTGTTCTGTTGACCAATGAGTAACGGAATAGATTAACGGTGAAAAGCTGTATTGTAACAACGCCACCGCCGCACACAGCAATAAACCACTAGACAGAAAAGGCCACAATATCTTTTTAGGTAACCAAGACAATGCGCCTTTTTCACTCACTCTTTTACTGTCCAGCTTTGGGGCTGGTAATAGCATTGCGGCGACTAAAGCGACACATGGCAGAAAAATCATGATCATTAGCGGTGCAAAAGGAGAAAGCTTCAGCGCAAAAATAGAGATCAGAGGCCCAATTAATCTGCCTGCACTCAAGCCTATACTGACGGATGTAATGGCCTGTAAGCGATTTTTCTCACCACACAACAAGATTGCCCAGTGCTGACTTGCAGGTACCATTCCAGACACAGTACAACCATAAATGATCCGAGCAAAAATCAACCCTACAAAGCAAACCACTAATACCGGATCGATATGTCTGTCCATGGCAAATAAATCGCTACTGGCGGAAAACAAATGGTCGCTTGCAACGAATAAGTGGCTGCTCATAGCAAACAGACACAACAAAGCAAAGCTGACCGCCATCCCAACCAATGCCTGAATTACGACTTTTTTAGGGCCATATTTGTCGCTGTACCTCCCCCAAAAAGGCGCAGAAGGCAGAAACAACAAGCTCCCTATGGCAATGAAAATAGACCAAGTAGGCAAACTGAATGCAGACTGTTTTACAAGAAAAGGCAGAGAAACGAGTAAGCCGTTTTGCCCAATTCCCATTAGGGCAGCAGCAAGACCAATGGTCATCAAGTGAAATTTTTTATTTTGTATAACAGACATAATATTGAAGGTGCTAGAAAAGGTTGGAAGGTTCAATTATGGGCAACATCATAAGTAACGATAAATTGATTGATTTAGAGAATCATTATCATTTGAATTTCATTATGTTACATTAACGGCTAGTAGCCTATAACTCAACTCCCTATTTCATTATGTACAAACTTACCAATGCCTCGTTCGAAATCGACGGTAAGAAAATCCTGTCTCCAACCAACTTAACGTTTGAACCAAAGAAGATTACCACTTTGCTAGGTCATAACGGGTGTGGTAAATCGACGCTCATGAAATTATTGAGCCGACAAAACGCACCAACTGAAGGTGAGGTTTTCTTCAATCAGCAGTTGCTTTCATCGTACAGCAATCTCGAATTTGCACACCAAGTTGCCTACCTTCCTCAACATCCACCAATCACTGACGGTGTAACCGTTCGTGAACTCGTTTGTTTTGGTCGCTATCCGTGGAAAGGCGCGTTCGGGCGTTATAGCAAAGAGGACTACGCTATCGTTGACGAAGCGATTGAAAAAGTAGGGTTGAATGCATTCTCTGAACGATTCGTCGCAACGCTTTCTGGTGGTGAGAGACAAAGAGCTTGGGTTGCGATGCTGCTCGCTCAACAAAGCCAATGCATTTTACTGGATGAGCCGACCTCAGCCCTAGATGTTGCCCATCAACATGAGTTACTGGCCTTGATCAGAGACCTAAATCAATCCCTAGGATTAACCGTCATTATGGTGCTGCATGATGTCAATATGGCCGCCAAATTCAGTGACCATTTGATTGCACTTCATTCAGGAAAAGTCATTGCTTCTGGCTCACCTAAAGAGCTGATGACGCCTGAAACGCTGATGCAAATCTACGGAATGGAACTTGCTCTCTTTAAACACCCTGAAACAGGGCAACCTATCAGTTACATCCCTTAAATAAAAAGGAATCGGTTGTGAAAACATTCATAACAATGCTGTGCGTATTATTCGCTTTTAATGCCCTTGCTCTAAAGAGCGCTTATGCATTAGAAATCACGCACGAAATGGGTACCGCCTCCTTCGATACTCCGCCTAAAAAAGTCGTGGCTTTAGACTGGGCCCTAACAGAAACCGTGCTAAGCCTAGGTGTTGAGTTAGAAGGTATTGCCGATGCCAAAGGTTATCAGCAGTGGGTTGTGAAACCCGAGCTGAATTCAAACGTGACTGATGTTGGGTCTCGACGCGAACCAAACCTAGAACTGCTGACGGAGCTAAAACCCGATGTCATTTTAATCAGTGAACATATGGCGGCGGCATACCATCAACTGAATAAAATCGCACCGGTATTGGTTTACAGTATCTACAGTAAAAAAAAGCAGCCGCTTGAGTCAGCAACAAACATCACCTTATCTTTGGGCAAGCTGTTCGACAAAGAACAACGCGCTCAACAAGTGATTGCTGAGACCAACAAGCGACTCAATGAAAACAGCGAAAAAGTGCGTACGGTTGGCAACTCTGAGAAACCCTTGATATTCGCTCGCTTTATCAACGACAAAACCTTACGAATTCACAGCCAAGGTTCATTAGCACAAGCCACCATCAGCGCAATGGGTTTGAAAAATGATTGGCAAGAGCAAACCAACCTTTGGGGCTTTAGCACCACTGGCACAGAAAGGCTCGCTGAACATCAAAAAGCTAACGTCATGATATTTGGCCCACTTCAAGAGGAAGAGCGTAAGCAACTGACTCAGTCTCCTCTTTGGCAAGCGATGGAATTTACGCGTACTGACTCAGTTTACGAACTTCCTAGTATTTGGACCTTCGGTGGGCTTATTGCCGCTCAAAGGTTCAGTGACCACATTACAGAACTGCTTACCCAAAAATAATGGCTACCATCAAGCTCGAAAACACCATCACTGAACGACTCAATATCAAAGCAGCAGCGCTATCGATCACGGCTGTTTTGCTTATCAGCGTACTACTGCAAATTACCGCTCCGTACTCACAAGGGGTGGGGTTGATTTGGGATACGCTTTTTCATTTTGATTCTTCAAACTATCAGCACCTCATTACCCACCTAACCTATTTACCTCGGCTCGCTGTCGCACTGATTTGCGGTTTCGCACTGGCCGTCGCGGGGTGTGTAATGCAGTTCGTATTGCGAAACCCGATTGCCTCACCAACGACACTGGGCGTAGCTGCTGGCGCAGAGCTCGGTATGGTATTAGGGATCTTATTGATTCCAGCCAACCTCGCAATTCCTGGGTTTATTCCGGCTTTTGTTGGAGGCTGCCTTGCAACAGGCTTGGTCTTTACCCTAAGTTCTGCTCGTGGGTTTTCCCCACTGCATATGGTGCTTGCTGGTATGGTTGTCAGCCTATTTTTAGGCTCCCTCAATACCATGCTACTCATGCTACATGAGCAACAACTCACCAGCATTTTTGTATGGGGTGCGGGTGTGCTAAATCAGAACGACTGGTCTAGCGTACAGGTGCTTATTCCTTTGGTTTCTATCCCAACCCTATTACTGCTGGTGTTTCAACGTCCGTTATCAGCGCTACAGTTCGGTGATAATGTGGCGACATCGCTTGGCGTTAACATCAAACAAATTAAATTGCTGTGCTTATCATTAGCGATATTCATCACCGCAGCCGTTGTAAGTGAAGTAGGCTTAATTGGATTTGTTGGTATTGTGGCCCCCGCAATCGCAAGGCTTCTTGGCGTAAGAGATCTCGCAAAACAAATTTTAGTCAGCGGTTTAGTGGGCAGTATGATGCTACTGATTGTTGATTTGGTTATTCAGCCCTTCTCTGGCGTTGGTGGCGAAATTCTCCCTACCGGTGCAATGACCGCCTTACTTGGTGCTCCCTTTTTGTTGTGGTTGTTACAACGAACCAAACTTCAATCGGACTTAAAGAACCGCAGCGAGCACGTTGAACACTACAAATTAGTCGATACGCGTAAAGTGTTGGCAACCATGTCACTTTTACTCATTGTTGTTTGTACTGTTGCGCTTACGTTTGGTAAAAACCAATTCGGCTGGAGTGTTGAATTCCACCAGTCACTGTTCGAGTTACGCTTACCGCGCGTGTTGGTTGCGTTATTAGCCGGAATTGGACTGGCGTTTGCTGGCACGATTATTCAACGTATCTCAAACAACCCAATGGCCAGCCCTGAAGTATTAGGGATCAGCTCTGGCGCAGCACTTGCGCTTGTTCTCGGCACATTATTTGGCACTGCGGTAGGACGAGAAGAGCAAATGCTGCTCGGCACACTCGGCGCAACTTCCGTGACGGCTCTAGTCTGGATCATGGGCAGAAAACACAATTTCGCCCCAACTCAAACCTTGTTAACCGGTATCGCGCTAAGTGCAGGGCTCGACGCTTTGCTGCGCATTGCGATGAGTTCTGGTAATGAGAATGCTACGTCCCTACTCACTTGGCTTTCTGGCTCAACCTACTTAGTCGCCAATCAAGACGTGATTTTACTTGCGGTTGGCGTGGCCATCGTTGGTGCGATTGCATTGTCATTGCACCGTTGGGTTGAGCTCATTAATCTGGGAGAAGTGACCACAAGCAGCCTTGGTATGAACACGACCGTGGTTCGCTTAGCGTTACTTTTGTTGGTTGCCGCATTAACAACGCTCTGCACCATCGTTATTGGCCCGTTAAGCTTTATTGGATTATTGGCGCCGCACATGGCTCGCTCCCTTCACCAATATCGCGCTATCCCTCAGATGCTCACAGCCGCTTTATTAGGTGCGATCATCATGGTGAGTGCCGATTGGATTGGTCGTACATTATGGTTCCCTTGGCAATTCCCTGCTGGGTTATTAGCCTCTCTGCTTGGTGGTGGTTACTTCTTGTATCTAATGAGAAAATAAACGCGCACTGATAAATAATTTCCCCGTTTAAAGGCAACACTTTAAGCGGGTTTCTCTTCTAATTTTCTTACAAACCCACTTATCTCAACAACTTTCCAGCATTGTCTTTTGGCTGCAGAAACACAATGTATGGTATTCGTCTGTTTTTGTGTTTACCATGGGTTCAAGAATAAACGCACTTTTCTGAGCCTCATGGACATAACAACAATTACAAAACTCCAACAAGACCTACTATTTAAGGTCATAGCTCGCCTAAAAGCCGACGATGCCAAAGCAGGCAACAGCCTTAATGAATCTTCACTAGCGCAACAGTTCGAAGTATCAAGAACCCCTATTCGAGCTGTGCTAACGTATTTGTCTGCCCAAGGGATTACTAAGGTTGTTCCATATAAAGGTTCTGTATTACAAACTGATGCCGCTGACATTGAAATTGAAGGTCAAGACAACGACGAACAACCTCGCCAAGATCAGTTATACCTTCGAGTTCTCATGGATCTTTTTTTTAGTGAATTAGGTCAGTCGTTTTCCGAGAAAGAATTACAAGAGCGTTACCAAGCCAACCGTGGTGAAATGCAAAACGTTCTGCGACTGTTAGAAAGCGATGGGATTTTCCGTCGTAGTCCGGGTTACAAATGGCAGCTTGATGGTGTGCTGAACACACTAGAAAGACATACTGAAAGCTACCGCTGTCGATTGATTTTCGAGCCAGCAGGTTTACTCGAACCCACGTGGATACTCGATCGTACCGCGATGGAAAGCTGCCGAAATCAACACGCGCAAGCCATTGCTGAACCAGAAACGGTTACGGCGAGTCAACTTTTTACCCTTAGTGCCGAGTTCCACGAGCAACTTGCAGCGTGTTCAGGCAATCGCTTCTTGCTGAGTACAATGCAGCAACATAATCGCCTTCGCAAAGCTACCGACCTTGTCTCAATGCACATTCAATCCTCTGTTATTAAATCGTGTCAACGCCGCCTAGAGATCATTGAATTAGTGCTCAAAGGTGATAATCACACAGCATCTACCCATTTGGCTCAGCTGCTGGAAAACGATATTCGCGTGATGAAACGTACCTATAATGATGTGATGAACGTACCTAAGGCTCAACAAAAAAGTTTAATTGATAGCATCATGGCAAAAAACAGCTAACCGCTTGGGCAGTCAAATCATGGCTGCCTTTTATCGTGTCCCTCTATCATTACAAACACTACTTCTTGCCTCACTATCACTATCACTATCACTATCACTATCACTATCACTATCACTATCGTACCTGCACTTTATACACCGTCCAAATTATAGGCTTCACACCTACTTCAACACATACAGCACAAGGCACTAGCCCTACTTTTCTTCTGCAACTAACAACCGCACCAGCCCACTGACTCCAAATCTATAAAATAAAATTGCACTTTCATATTGTATTTTCGCAACAAAAACACAATAATAATGATTCTTATTTAGAATTGATAAGCTTAACGATAATACTTCGTACTTTTATTTTTGAAGTGTCGTTGTTTAAGTGACATGAACGCGAACGTATACAAGCTCGGAAGATATCGAGACGAGTATGTTTAGGGCCATAACTAGTGACCACCGTTCACCTCTTTTCTAATTTAGGAGGCTTCATTTATTACTGACCAGTAAAGATGAATGCCTAATTACTTATAAAAACAACAAAGTCACCGCACAGATATGAGTCTTTGTGCAGCCTTTTATTGATCAAGATTGAGAACAGAATGAAAACCGAAAAAGGAAGTTTCAAGCTTTCCACCGTTGCCCTCGCGATTGTCGCAGCAAGCACCGTGTTTACAGCCCAAGCGCAAGAATACACATCTGAAGAAAAGATGGTGGTTGTCTCTAGTCGCACTCCTAAAGCGATCAGCGATATCCCAGGTACAGTGTGGTACATCGACTCCGACAAAATTGAACAGGAATATCGTGGTGGTAAATCACTAGGCGAAATTCTATCGGCAAGCATTCCCTCTTTAGATGTAAGCAGCGGCGCTCGAACTAACTATGGTCAAAATCTACGTGGTCGTAAGATGCTCGTTATGATTGATGGCGTATCACTGCAATCTTCTCGCCCAATCAGCCGTCACTTAGATTCCATCGACCCATTTAACATCGACCGCATCGAAGTACTGTCTGGTGCAACTTCAATTTATGGTGCAGGGGCTTCAGGCGGTGTGATCAACATAATCACCAAAAAAGCACAAGGCGAAGAGTTAGAGTTTGAATCCTTTGTTGGTGGCTCAACCGGTTTCAATTCTGGTGAAGATTTCGATTACAAAATCGGTCAATCTATCTCAGGCGGTAACGAAAAAGTTCAAGCGCGCACCTCTGTGGTTTACACGGAAACACAGGGATTTTTCGACGCCAATGGTGACATCGTTACCCCTGATATTTCACAAGGCTCAATGCAATTCAACAAGACTGTCGACTTCCTAACGACAGTAGGCGTGAACATCTCTGACACGAAGAAACTCAACTTTCTCGCTCAATACTACGATAGCCAACAAAACTCACCTTACGGCCTGTATATTGTCGGCAGTGACTTTGTTGACGTGCGTAAAGGCTTTGACTCTGACCGTGAACATGGCACCGAACGCATTATGCTTAGCGCATCTTACGTCGACGATCAGTTCCTTGGCCATCAGTTGATTGCTGAAGCTTCGTACCGTAAAGAAGACCAAACTTACACACCTTATTATCAATCTTCTGGTCAGCAAATTACCGATGTCATCTCATTAAAAACAGCACTGGCTAAGAACTTCGGTAAGTTAAATGTTGTTTATGGTATTGATGCGTATCAAGACCAACTCGACAGCAACCAAGCACTTTACGATCCGACGATTGCGAATAATTCAGGTAATTTGATCAACAAGACTTATGCGAAAGTCGGCCGCTATGCGGGCGTTAAAGTCAGCTCTATTGCAGGCTTTGTTCAGTCTGACTATGCGATCACGAATGATTGGACAGTAGAAGGTGGCTTTCGCTACCAATACATGTCTAACAAGATTGATGATTTTGTTGGCTACAGCCAGCAGAAGAAAATCGCTGCAGGCAATGGAACAACTGCAGACGTAGTGCCGGGCGGTGAAACTGATTACAGCGTAGGCTTATTTAACCTAGGTACGATCTACCACCTCACCAACGAGTCTCAAGTTTGGGCAAACTTCTCACAAGGCTTCGACCTTGCTGACCCAGCGAAATACTACGGACAAGGCGACTACACCCTAGTTGGCGATCACTGGAAACTTAACGACAGCATCAACGTTAATGACTCGAAAATGTCTGGCATCAAAACCAACAGCTTTGAGTTGGGTTACCGCCTCGATACTGGTGATTTTAACCTGCAAACGGCGGCTTACTACTCGCAGTCTGACAAGTCAGTGAAGTACGACAAGAGCACACTGCTTATTGAAGAAATCGATGACAAAAAGCGTGTTTACGGTCTAGAGGCAATGGCGTCTTATTGGGTACATGAAAATATTCAGCTAGGTGCATCTGGCCACTATGTAATCTCGGAAGTAAAAGGCGATGATGGCTGGGAAGACTTTACGGCTGGCGAAGCGAGTACTTCAAAAGCCAGTGCTTGGGCTGGTTGGTACGACACAGACCTATCTGTAAAAGTACAAAGCCAAACCATGTTCAACTACGAAGATGCCGACCAAAACGAACTGAATGGTTACACCGTGTTTGACTTAGTCGGTACCTACCAACTACCTGTGGGTAGTCTAGGTTTCGGAATTCAAAACTTGCTGGACAAAGACTACACCACCATTTGGGGGCAGCGTGCTCAAATCGTGTATTCGTCTCACTACGACCCAGCTGCTTACGACTACAAAGGCCGCGGCCGTACTTACGCTTTGAACTACCAAGTAAAGTTCTAATTCTACAAGCTGAACCAACGGCTTAAACAGCCCTACTCAGCAAAATGAAATAGCTTATGCACAAAAAAGGGTTGGTAATTATACCAACCCTTTTCATTGGAGTGTTCATCACGAACTCCGCTATTTTCTATTCTATTCTACTTATGCTTATGCTTATGCTTATGTTTAAGCTTGAGCTGTCTTTGCTTCCAAGCTTGATTCTAGTTTGTCATCAAGTGCAAAGTAGATCTTCGATACAATCACTTCAGCAATCAGAATCGTAAATACCACCGCGAAGAACGCCACCACCCCACCCCAAGGGCCAGTAAAACTCACCTTATCTCCGAACAAAAGGTTAATGGCTTCAAGCATCACAAACTTCGAACCCACCAAAATGATGTAAGTAGTGATTGCTCGGTAAACTTTAGGCGCTGTACCCGGCTTGCTTTTGAAGTGCTCGGAAATTTTGTGTTCTAAACCAATAGAGAGCTTCAACAATAACTGCAGCAACAACGCCGCTATCAAAGAAATAGTGAAAGATTCAATGTTGACGAAGTCCCAGTACTCATCGAAGAAGTTAAGCACGACCAAGTCCACCAGTACCGCTAACGTGTAACCTACGAATAGACGTTGTGGTGTGTTGAACCCGTAAACTTTGTCTGATTTAGTCATTCTGTCTCTCTTTGATTTGATAAGTAGCCTTGATTTGAAATACATCTTAGCGCTCCAATCGAACCAAAACTTACCATTTAATGACACCACACACATTCCATTCAAAATTATTAGCTTTTGTCGGCTGATCATTTTTTAAACTAATGATTCAATCCTCTCTATATAGCCAAACCTAGAAATTTAGATAAGAACCTAAAAATAACTCTCGTCATGAAGTGTTCGACACCATCACAGCCCTTCGCACGGTGACATCAAACTGCGGGCGCTTGTTCGAGATGTCGACTTACCAACACCCTTACCAAGAGAGGAAGCTAGGTCAAATTATTGAAGGTGCGTATGCCGATCTATTGATTATCGACGGTAACCCACTAGAAGGTGTGGCATGTGTAGCTAACACTGAGACACAAAAGCTGATCATGAAAGATGGCGAGGTGTATAAAAACAGCCTTTAAATAAGATCATACAGCTAGCGGTGCTTTGGCGGATTCGTCATTGCACCGTTTTCTTATTCAAAAATTAATTGAGCTCTTTCTCGTCTTTTCTAATCAAGCTTCGTCTTACAGATATTCCTTCACTGGACAACGCTTCAAACCTTGTGCGCCTTTGGTAAAACACCACCTCACACACGTTTCGAGCCTCGCTTCAGTGACTTTATTAGATGTAAATTTAGGAGCTTAAAATGAGCTTTACCTTACTGGCACTGAGTGCCGTTTTCCTCGGCTTTTACGTCGTGTTATCTCGCTTTAAAAAGCAAAAGAAAAGCTTCAACTTCCGTGTCCTTAGCGCACTGGTTGGTGGCCTTCTTTTTGGTGGCATTATCCAAGTAGTACTGGGCACCGACAGCGCGACTGGCTTGCAATTCTCTGAGCTAATCTCTCTGTTTGGCAATGGCTACGTCAAACTGCTGCAGATGATAGTGATTCCACTGGTGTTTGTTGCCATGACAGCTTCGATCATGAATGTAGAAGGCACCAACGCACTCTCGAAAATCGCACCTAAAGTCATCGGTGTGTTGATTTTCACCGTGGCTATCTCGGCGGTCATCGGTATTGCGAGCATCTACTTGTTCAATATCGACGCGAACAGCTTAGTCAATGCGATGGGGACTAACACCGCAATTGAAGCTCGCAATGATAGTTTGCTGTCGACTCAAGAACTGATGTCGAACAACACCTTCACCAGCTTAGTGCTGTCTATCATCCCTGCCAATATTTTTGAAATGCTGACTGGCGCAGAAAGAACCTCAACACTATCAACAGTTCTATTCGGTATGTTCCTTGGTTTTAGCATTCTCCAAGTGAAAAAGCGTAAGCCAGAGAAAGTACAAAGCTTTGTTGATTTCATCAATGCAGCGAAAGAAATCGTTCTATCGATGGTGCGCGAAATTCTTAAGCTTACTCCTTATGGCGTGTTCGCTTTGATGACCAAGTTCATGATGAGCAACGATTTGTTCGCACTCTCTGAAATGGGCCGATTCGTTATTGCAAGCTACGCGGCAATCGCAGTGATGTTCGTGGTCCACCTTGTGATTGTTGGCTTGTTTGGTTTGTCTCCGAAGACCTTCGCTAAAAAATCTTGGCCGGTATTGGTGTTCGGCTTTGGTTCTCGATCAAGCATGGCAGCTATTCCACTAAACGTAGAAACACAAACTCAACGCCTTGGTGTGGATGAAGAAACAGCCAATATGTCAGCAACGTTCGGTACCAGTATTGGCCAAAATGGGTGTGCCGGTATTTACCCAGCAATGCTCGCCATCATGGCCGCACAAGTAATGGGTATCCCAATTGATTTGAGCTTTGTTCTCCAACTTATCGCCGTGATTGCCATTGCTTCATTCGGTATTGCGGGCGTCGGTGGCGGCGCAACCTTCGCAGCGGTTGCCGTGCTGACCATCATGGGGTTAGACATCACGATTGTAGCAATACTGGTCTCTATTGAAGCCTTGATTGATATGGCGCGTACCGCTCTCAATATCTCTGGTTCGATGCTGTCTGGTGTACTAACTGCCAAAACTAACGGTTCATTAAATGCTGAACAGTACAAAGCACAAGCTCCGTCGAATATAACTAATAGCGAGATTCCCGCTTAACTCAAACCGCTCAAGTTATTCAGATTCATTCACATAAACACAGGGCGCGAATGCCGCGTCCTTATAAGAAGAAGTACCGCTATGAAAATCGTAATTTTAGGTGGCAGTGCCGCAGGTATGAGCTTTGCTGCCAAATACAAACGAAACCAGCCCACAGATGACGTTATCGTGATTGAAAAACGCAACTACCTTTCGTTTGGTGCGTGCGGCTTACCCTACTTTGTTGGTGATAAGTTTCCAAATACCGAGCGGATGATCGCTCGTACACCACAACAAGCCATCGATTCAGGGTTAGATGTTCGTATGGATACTGAGGTAGTCGCGGTGAACACATCTGAGCAAATCATCACAGTCGACACGCAAGGCGAATCACAAGAGATTCCGTTTGATAAGTTAATCGTCGCCACAGGTGCGCGCCCTTTAATTCCAGACTTCGCGGCATCTTTCCATGTGGGTAATCCTGAGCGCGCTAATAGCGCAGATTCGAATAACACCGAACACATTTACACGCTTACTAGTATGGAAGATGGCGTTGCCGTGAAACAAGCGATGCTATCGGCAGATAAACCTCGCGTCGCAATCATTGGCGCAGGCTTTATTGGATTAGAGGTATTCGATGCGGCACATGACTTAGGAAAAGACGTCACCATTATTGAGCGCGAAGCGCACATCATGAGCCGCCAATTCAGCCCAGAGATGATCTCCGACGTTGAAGATGCCATTCGTAATACGGGAACGAACCTGTTAACCAACACCCAAGTCGAGCACATTGAAAGTTTTACTTCAAAAGAAAGTGGCGAAGGTAGTCATGAGAAAAACAGTTACCTACTAACGGTCAGCAAAACCGCAGCCAATAATACCAACGAAACCACCAGCAATTCGGCAGAACCAGAATACACCACCGTTCAAGCCGACATAGTGATTTTGGCGCTTGGATTCAAACCCAATACCGACTTGTTTGACCTACCGAAAATACCCAATGGCGCTTTGTTAGTCGATAAGTTTGGGGCGACACCCGTAGCGAATATTTACGCCGTAGGTGACTGCGCGACGGTTCATCATTTAACGCTCGATCAGCCCGTGTATTTGCCACTTGCCACAACAGCCAATAAACAGGCTCGAATGATGGCCGACAGATTAGCAGGCAAAGAGACCTTCCTCGACGGTTTCTTAGGTTCACCGTCTTTGAAAGTACTTGATTACGAGCTTGCTAGCACGGGCATTTCTCATTGGATGGCAAACCAACATGCGGTGCCGATCAGCACTTCTATCATAAAAGACAAGAACCAAACCGATTACTACCCAGGGCAAGAAGACATCAAGATAAAACTTGCTTACGACCCTGAATCTAAACGTCTTTTAGGTGGCGAAATTGTCGGTAAGAAAGGCGCTGTCGCTCGATTAAATGCATTAAGCGTGGCGATTACCGCAGGCATGACGACTCAGCAATTAGGCTATCTCGACTTCAGCTACGCGCCTCCCTTCGCACGAACATGGGACGCGCTGAATGTGGCGGGTAATGTTTCAAAATAGCCGTATCGAAATAACCAAGCTAAATAACGAATTAAACAACAATGCCAAATAGGCACAGAACCGTCATCCAATTTTAATAAGAGAGAAAACCATGGCACAAACCATTACCAAAGGCATCAAAGCCCTAAAAGAAGAAGCCTATAAGGTTGTTGAAGATATGTCGGTAGAAGAAGCAAAAGCGCTATTCGACAGCTCGAACGACCAAGAGAACAAACTTGATGACTACGTATTTATCGATGTGCGAGAAGCTGAAGAAAGAAACAAGCTTGGCATTATTCCTGGCGCTTTTACTTGCCCAAGAGGCATGTTGGAATTCTTAATCGACCCTGAATGCCCTGTCCACAATAAGGTGTTCAACCAAAATAAAACTTACGTGTTCTATTGTGCTCATGGGCTGCGTTCACTTTACGCTGCCAAAATGGCTGCTGAAATGGGCTTAAAGCCAGTTAAGAACCTAGCTGGAGGCTTTGCTGCTTGGGAGGAAAGTTCGGGTAAAATAGAACGATCTATTGAGTAGAAATACCTATCAATTTGAACTAAGTATTAAATGGAATTAACGATTAAATAGAGCTAATGGATTAAATAGAACAAACAGCTAAATAGAGCTTTCTGTGAATTAGAGCTCGCGGTTTACGAGAACAGCGAGCTCAATAAAAAATGATGGTGTGGAGTATGAAAAAATACACTCAACAAGAGCTAGATTCTGTTTTTGAGCAACACAAACTCTGGCTAGAAAACCAAGGCGGAGAACGTGCACAATTGCGTAATGCCGACCTTAGTCAACTAGTGCTTGAAAACATCGACCTGCGTTGCGCCAACCTAATACGCACCAATTTTAGTGGCTCTGATTTATCCGGTAGCAACATGAGTGAAGCTGACATTACCTATGCTGATTTCAGCCATGCGAACCTGAATAATGCGATTTTCCGCGATGCGGACTTGCGAAACACCAACATGAGCTACACGCAAATGCTTAATGTCGATTTATACCGCGCCGATCTGTTTCGTACCGATTTCAGTCACGCCAATCTAAGTACAGGCACATTCAACCGTATCGATCCAAGCAATACCATTATTGAATTGCGTAACCCAAACCAACAATGCGTCGCTGCTGAATAACTAGCGCGGCACATTGATGGTATTAAAGCGTATTTAAGCTGTGCTCGAGTTAATTGAAATCTTGCGTCCAATAAGACACCTTCGATGAGTCAGACTTACTGGTTTTAGAGCCAATACCCATCTTTGTGTGTCCGCTATTCATAATATTTTGGCAGTGCCCTTCATGACCCGCCCAACTATTAAGACCCGCATCGTTAACTTTCCCATCCGTTCGCGGGCTTGTGTAACCAAAGATAGGGATGACCACTGAGTTCGATGAAAGAACAAACGCATTCTGGCCTGAACTGTTCACAACAAAGTGACCTTGAGCGTCTCTTTGGTACTGCTCGTCTGAATTCAACTGAGCATTACTCGCGGTGTTATTGTCCCAAGCGATAGGGGCAACTGGAGGGTAATTCCCACTCGGAAATGATGAACCAAATGCATCACAATAGCGCAGTGTCGACCTTGCACAGTTTGTCGAAATAACCGATTGATACTTAATGCTGTCTTGGCTTAGATCATCTGGAATATTCACAATTCGGCACCATTTTTCATCGGCAACACCTTGGCCAGGCATGCCCCACACTGAGCCATTCAATACTTGATTTTTATCGAGCAATGCGAAATCGATCAGAGTGTCACTAGTAAGTTGGCCTAAATCCAAATTGATATTTCCTGACGAAGCATTCAACTCAAAGATTGATGCCCCGGCTTCCTTGGCTGCGGCATTAATGTTGTCTCGTTGCAATAATGCCCAAGAATCACCAAACCGCTCTTTGGACTGCTGTTCATATACCTTAGCGATAAATTCGTAAGTCGGTAAGTCGGCTTCAACACCACTCTCGTCTTTACTCACAACGCTGCCAACGGTTTCAAATTCCAAAGAACTGTCGATCACAGCATTGTTAAATACATACGTTCCAAGGTGCTCGCTAGAACAAGAGTTGCTATTCATATCGTATCGATATTCTGTAAGCATTCCATCCACAAGCAATTTATTACTTTGTCTTTGTGCGCTTAACCCAACCGCTTCATAACAGTGCCAATCGTCAACAAAACTGCTTCCATTATCGATGATGATAGTGGGTGCAGAGATAACCACATCGACCTTTTGGGTATCTGAACCTTTGAATGCGGGCAGTTCGTTTTTAACGGTAATAGATGAGTAGTTTCTGATGGGATCCGAGCTATCGACAAAGCCTTCAATTGCAAAGAGCATATTGTTACTGAGCGCTTTAATGTCAGGTTTCTGCGAGGTAGTGTTTGATGAATTATCAGAGTTTCCGGGACTGCCTGGCGTATTAGAGTTACTAGGATTATTAGCGCTATCAGAAGTTGTGCTGTCACCTCCAGACGAACTTTCTCCTCCACACCCAGACATAGTAATTGCAATAAGCACTGCTGCTGACACATGTTGCTTTCTCATAAGTTATTCCTTAACCATACATGAATCTTTGGAATTAGAATGTTGCCCTATGAATTTGGCTTGAACTTCAGGTCAATGTCAGAGCCCAAAAATCTTAACATCGAGTTTACAGTTTGGAGGTATTGTCAATTTGAGGTTTGGCTAAACGCTTTGTGTATAATTCATGTAATTTAATTATTAGCGTTACGATCAACAAGCAACGCTAGTGCACCTCTTCTCATTAAAATCAGATTCATCTCGTTCCAATTCAACGATCTTTAAAGATCTTGCGATCCTCATTGTTGTTGTATATTATCCGCACTATAAATTACAGACCGGATAGTCGGTCTGTAAAATAATTGAGTGATATCCATGGACAAGAAGCAGCAAGCAATCCAAGCCGCGATTGAATTATTCGCGACACAAGGCTTTGAAAAAACGTCTATCGCACAGGTGTGTGAAACGGCAAAAGTATCGAAGGGTTTAGTTTTTCATCATTTCAAAAACAAAGATGACCTACTAAGACAGGTGTTTGTTCGCATGGCAGAGATCATTAATGAAGTCGGCGAAAGTGTTGACTTGTCCAGTGAGGGAATGTCAGTAAAAGAGAGGTTTATTAACCTTATCGAGCACATCTTCTTGTCGATGGCCGACCCACAACAAAAACTGTTTTATCAACTTGATTACCAAGTGAAATGTCAGCCGTCGTTAAGGCTGATATTAAAAGACCTGTTGGACGAACGCTACCAACTGATGATGGATTCTTTTGAAGTTATTCTATGTGACATCCCAAATGCCAACAGCATTGTCGACGGCCACATGTTAATCGCCGATATCGATGGTATCGCACTCAATTACTTGTTCTCGGATGGTGATTACCCGTTAGAACAAATTAAAGAGCGCTTCATAGCTAAGTACTTACTGCTGCTGGATTTATAAGTACCTCGCTTAAAGCTCAATAGAACGTTGTTGGCTATCTAAAGTAACTCTCTATCTAAAGATATCTATCAGAGAACGCTAGCAACAAATAATTTAAGTTAGGAATTTTTCAAATGAAAACCCCTTATGAAATTCAATACCAAGCTTTCGCCGCTGCAGGTGGGCTTTACGACGAACGCCATGCAAAACTGTACGCAGAATTTGCCGACGATCTTATTGCCGATGGCAGCTTTTCTATCGTGCATGAAGGCGTAGCACACGCATGCTACACACCAATCACAATAGACGCAGCACCACACCTGAAGTGTTATGTGCTTGCCCCTTTAGCTGTATTGCCAGAATACCAAGGCAAAGGCTACGCGACTCGATTGATGGAAGAAGCCGAGAAGCAACTCGACGCTGACGTTATCTTCGTAATGGGCGAACCGTTCCACTACGGCAACCGTTACAACACGTCACACAACGTGCTTCCACCAGTAAGAACACTTGCACCTTTAGAGTGCTGGTTCGCTAAAGCACTTACCCCAGGCGCACTAGACGGCGTGGGGAAATCTACTTCAACCGTCACTGGCCCTTACGCAAGCGAGCTAATGTGGGGGCACCCAAGCGAGCAAGTTTAAGACATATCGGTTAAAGAAAATGGAACGCTTCGGCGTTCTATTTTTGTTTGGGTGAAGTGTAATGCTTGTCTGAATTGAGAACGTTGATATCCCGTGCGTTCGGGCTGATTTCTAACACCCTCCCCCTCATGTTAAGTTCATCAACCCCTTTCGATTTATGACCGAGGGGGAGAACCTTCTTTGGCGCTGAATGTGTAACTGCGCATGTAACGACCGGCATTCTATTCCTCCCCTTTCCACGAAATACAATGGGTCGAAGATGCTGATTGAGGGGAGGCTAAGAGAGGATTCTTGGGGTAAGTGTGATTACCGAGGGAGGTTGACGGTCTAAATACCGAAGGATTCTGTCGCTGCTTTATTCATAGTAGTCCACTATTGCAGATTAGTTTCTATTCGATAATTGATTCCTCGGCACGTGCCTCCCGTAA